>DIUH01000200.1:0-12641 GCA_002428205.1 Planctomycetaceae bacterium UBA6163 | reverse complement strand
GGCGTAAACGGCACTTGAACTTCATGACCAGCCTTGTAAGCCGCAGCTTCGACAGCGGTGCAACCGCCCAAGACGATCAAGTCAGCCAAGGAAACCTTCACACCATCGGTTCGCGATGCGTTGAAATCGGATTGAATCTTCTCCAGGGCACGCAAAACCTTTGCAAGCTCGGGTGGATTATTAACTTCCCAATCCTTCTGGGGTGCTAGACGCAAACGTGCTCCGTTAGCACCACCTCGCTTGTCGGTACCACGATAAGTCGATGACGATGCCCAAGCTGTCGATGCCAACTGGGAAACCGACAAACCGGCGGTGCGGATCTTAGCTTTGAGTTCCGCAATTTCCTTCGCGCCGACCAGCTTATGGTCAACCGCTGGCACGGGGTCTTGCCAAACTTGTGCTTCGGGTACTTCTGGCCCCAGGCACCGGGCAATCGGTCCCATGTCACGATGTGTCAACTTGTACCAAGCCTTGGCAAATGCTTCGGCAAACTGGTCTGGGTTTTCATGGAATCGCTTCGAGATCTTCGCATAAGCCGGGTCCATCTTCAGCGCCATGTCGGTCGTGAACATGATCGGTGCATGAGTCTTCGAATCGTCATGAGCATCGGGTACGGTGCCCTTGGCCGATGCGTCTTCGGGTGTCCACTGCAAAGCGCCCGCTGGGCTCTTGGTCAACTTCCATTCGTAACCAAAGAGGTTATCGAAGTAACCGTTGGACCACTCGATCGGTGTTGATGTCCAGGCGCCTTCAAGTCCGCTGGTGATCGTGTCGGCGCCGTTGCCTTTGCCAAACTTGTTCTTCCAGCCTAAACCTTGTTCTTCGATTCCGGCACCTTCAGGTTCTGGACCTACGTTGCCTTCAGGGCTGGCCGCACCGTGGGCTTTGCCGAACGTGTGACCACCAGCGATCAAAGCGACCGTTTCTTCATCGTTCATCGCCATGCGGCCGAACGTTTCGCGAATATCAATCGCAGCGGCGAGCGGATCGGGTTTGCCGTTGGGGCCTTCTGGATTGACATAGATCAAACCCATTTGAACGGCGGCCAAAGGATTTTCCAGTTCGCGTTCGCCGGAGTAGCGACTATCACCCAACCATTCGCTTTCCGGACCCCAGAAAATATCTTCTTGTGGTTCCCAAACGTCGGCTCGTCCACCAGCGAAACCGAAGGTCTTAAAGCCCATCGATTCAAGTGCGACGTTGCCGGTCAACACCATCAAGTCGGCCCACGAAAGCTTCTTGCCATACTTTTGCTTGATCGGCCACAGCAGACGACGTGCCTTGTCAAGGTTAGCGTTATCGGGCCAACTGTTCAGAGGCGCGAAACGTTGTGTCCCATAGCTGGCCCCACCACGACCGTCCGAAACGCGATAGGTACCGGCGCTGTGCCACGCCATACGAATGAACAAGGGGCCGTAGTGGCCGTAGTCCGCTGGCCACCAGTCCTGGGAAGTCGTCATCAATTCCGTGATGTCTTGCTTGACGGCGTTCAAGTCAAGCGACTGAAACTCTTTCGCATAATCAAAATCCTCGCCCATAGGATTTCCCTTGGGTGAGTTCTGATGCAGAATCGAAAGGTTCAATTGATTCGGCCACCAGTCGCGAGTGGTCATGCTGCCAGCAGCCGTGTGTCGCTGGGATGACGGGCGCATCGATCCGCCAATCACGGGGCACTGTGCCGCCCCCGCTTCGCCATTCACCGGTTGCGGCTTCTCGCCGCCGGTTTTCACGGCCACTGGAGTCTGGGCAATTGCGGCTGTGGCAAAGCACAGCATCGCGCCGCTTGACATCAAGCGAGCCAAACGTCTCTTCGTCTTCATAGATCATCCTACGATAGGAGCAAGTAACTGAACGCATTCAATGCGGGCCAACCGGCCAACACGACGCAAGTATTGGCGGAACGACGCAATTAATCCAATGCAATCGTATCATGCGCATCATGCGTCTGACGCATACCATGACGCTTAATGTAACGCTAACATTAGATTTGTGGCGTCTTATTCCGAATTACCGTCATTTTACACAAGCAGGAACTACTCCGCCGAGGGGTTCTGCCATGGCGACCTACCAGATGTATACGTCAGTATACTGCACAGCGTTCCACCGGCGGTGTTGCACGGCGTTTTTAGGCCAGGATCACCCAACCCACTGTTCGTCGTTTCGTCGCGGGTGATGGAAGTAAAGTCGAGCAGGTTGGCGGTGGGAGAGAAAACGAAGACAAACGCTGTCGGTTTGTCCGCAGTTTCGCGAGGCGGTTTCGGCCGATTCAATCCAGGGAGTATTTGGTGCCGCCCATCAGTTTAACACTGATAGCCACGAAGTTGGCGAAACAATTGGGCGTCTTGCCGGCAGTAACCAACAACCCAAATCGGATGCTCGTTAATCGTTTCAATCCGCTGTCGCTGTGCCTAGGTATCGCAGAGCCTAGGGACAAGTTCAGGAACGTATTGGGTTCACTCGCTTGCTTCGGTGGCAACGAGAACTGCGCCGAAATGCGATGCAATACGGGTGGGTTTATGGTTCAAACCCGAGCCGCTCCTTTGACGAACGAGCTGTCGAAATAGGTGGGGCGAAAGATCGGTTCCCCATTTTTCGCCCTACATTTTTCGACAGCAGGGAAATCCAGATGGTGCGAGAACATCAAGACTGGTTCGTCGGTGGATCAATTCCGGCAATTTTGATCTCCAGCAGATTCAGGAAGGCCAGCAGATTAGAAAATTGAATAGCAGAAACTTAAACATGATTAACGGCGCTGCTTAGCTCGAATTTTTCCAATTATTGATTTGCCAATACACAGCAGAATCCGTTTGATTTCAATTTAAAGGAGGCTTTTGAACAGATCGACAGATTCGCGATCTGTTCAAAAACCCAGGCCAATGCATCAAACGCTGAAGTTTTTTGATTTTGGACTGTCCGAAATGGAAAAAGTCGAGCTAAGTTAAATTACAAGTCTTCACATGGATCATTGTCGGCAGGACGCCTATCGGCAGACGGCAGCCGTTGAGCTGTTGATTCATTTCCGCACTCCACCGACTGCTGCGTCAAACGATTGGGGCTGGTTGTGTCGCTATCACGATTGCTTAAATCTTTCCACCCATCTGATATTCACAGCACGGCGAGCAACAGTGATTGCCACCTAACAAATAGGTGAAATCGACAAAACGTAGGCCGAATTAAAGACAAATCGTTCTTATGCAATGATCTCTTTGATCGGCTGGATCGGTTCGACGCCGACCAGCTTTTGATCCAGGCCGTTGTAGAAGTAGGACAAATGATTGGGGTCTAGCCCCATCAGGTGCAGGATCGTGGCGTGGAGGTTTTTGACGTGGAGCGGGTTTTCAACCGCTGCGGCGCCGAGTTCATCGGTGGTGCCATAACTGGTGCCGCCTTTGATGCCTCCACCGGCCATCCACATGGTAAAGCCGTATGCGTTGTGATCGCGGCCGCTGCCGGTGGCGTATTCGGCCGTCGGTTGGCGTCCGAACTCGCCGCCCCAAACCACTAAGGTTTCGTCCAGCAATCCGGTTCGCTTCAAATCGGCCAGCAGTGCTGCGATCGGCTGGTCGGTGTTGCCGGCATGGTGGTTGTGATTCTTTTCTAAGTCGCCGTGTGCGTCCCAGTTGTCGTCGTTATGGGCACCACCGCTGTAGAGTTGGACAAATCGGACGCCACGTTGCACTAAACGACGTGCGAGCAAACATCGTTTCCCAAAGTCGCGAGTCCGGTCTTGGTTGATGCCATACATTTCAAGCGTCGCTTCGTCTTCGCCCGCCAAATCAACCGCCTCCGGTGCACTGGTCTGCATCTTATAAGCGAGCTCGTAACTAGCGATTCGCGACATCAAGTCGTCATTTCCGACACGACTGGCCAAGTGTTCTTGATTGGCACGCTGGATCGAATCGATCAAGCGTCGCTGAACTGCGGCGGGCATTTCCGATGGCGGCGCGAGGTCTAAGATCGGTGCCCCTTCGCTGCGGAAGACGGTGCCTTGATAGGTCGCCGGCATGTATCCGCTGCTCCAGTTTTTCGCCCCGCTGATCGGGCCACCGGTCGGGTCGAGCATGACGACAAAGCCGGGCAAGTTTTCATTTGTCGTTCCCAAACCGTAGTTCAACCACGACCCGAGCGCGGGGCTGCCCGAGAGGATCTTGCCGCTATTCATCATCAACATCGCCGACCCGTGAATCGGCGAATCGGCCGTCAGCGAATGGATGAATGCAATATCGTCAACATGTTTGGCGACGTTGGGAAACAGGGTGCTGACCCACTTGCCCGATTCACCGTGTTGATGAAACTTCCAACGCGGTTCGACGATCCTGCCGCCGGTACGGTGCCCGCCGCGGCCGAACGTTTTGACGTCGACGGTTTTGCCGTCCATGCCGACCATATCGGGCTTGTAGTCAAACGTATCGATATGACTCGGCCCGCCATACATAAACAGGAAGATCACCGATTTGGCTTTGGGAGCGAAATGAGGTGGCTTGACCGCCAACGGGCTTCGCAGCGACAGATCCGCTGCGGTTGCCGATTGATTGAAAAAACCGTCGGTGGCCAGCATGGATGACAACGCCGCGGCACCGAATCCCGCACCCGATTGCCACAAAAACTCGCGGCGCGTGCGACGGCAAAATGCGGCGCGATGATTGGATGGTTGGTTCATGATCAAGCCTCGGTTTTGGGAAGGTGTTCTTTTGGGTGCGGCGTGGTGTTCGTTTAGTCAAGAAACGCGAACTCGTTCCAGTTCAGGACGGTCAAACAAAACAGAACGATCGAATTGCGTGGCGACAACTTATGTTGTTCGCGCAATTCAGACATCAGTTCGACCGCTTCGGCGATTTCCGAATCGGTCGCACTGCGGGCAAGTACGGCACGGATCGCTCGGCGAACGAGTTCCGCATCGTCTTGGATCGTATCAGCCTCAATCGCCGCAGCCAATCGACTCGCTTGCTGGTGAATGAAGTCACCGTTGAGCAGTGCGAGAGCTTGCCCGGGTTGCAGCGTCGTGAATCGAGCTTCGCAACTGCGATCAGGTTCGGGCAAATCAAAGGCCGACAATAAGGGTGTCAATAGCGAGCGTTTAACATGGATATAAACGCTGCGCCGGTTTTCGTCTTCTTCGCTGGACCTGCCCCAACCGCTGCCCGGTTGCGATTGCCCGGCCAGCACTTCGGCAGAAAGTTTGGGATAAACGCTCGGTCCGTAGGTCTTTAGATTCAAAGAACCGTTGACGGCGAGGATCGAATCGCGTACTTCCTCAGCACTGAGACGACGTGGGTTGAATCGCCACATCAATTCGTTTGCCGGATCAACGGCCACAGCGTCTTCGCTGGACTGAGACGACATCTGATAGGTGTTGCTGGTCATCATCAAACGATGCATCGCTTTCATTTTGCCACCTTCAGCGGCGAAACGCGTGGCGAGGTAATCGAGCAATTCGGGGTGAGTCGGCGGTGTGCCGAGTTGCCCAAAGTTATTGCTGCTTTCGACAATGCCGCGACCGAAGTGATATTGCCAGATGCGGTTCGCGATCACTCGCCACGCCAATTTATTGTCGGGCTCGACCATCCAATCGGCTAAGATGCGGCGGCGGCCTGCGGAGCGGGCGTCTGGTTTGGGAGTAGGCACGGCAGGAGGCGGAACATTGAACAACGCCGGAAAGGCTAGCCCCACTTCATCAGTCGGCGAATGCGGGTTGCCGCGAAACATAATGAATGTTGCTGGAGGATTTGCATTGCATGACGCCAAGGCAAGGATCTGGTCTCGTGGCGGCAGCGCATTGAATTCATCGGTGACCTGTTTGGCCTGTGCCTTTAGTTCGACGTACTGCTGCCAGACGGCAACATCGAGGTGATCTCGCAATTTTGCATTGAGGACCTTTTCGCGTTCCCGTTTGTTCCCTTCGGTCGCTCGCTGATCCGGTGCCGACATTTTGACGATCCCCGACTGTTCGATCTCAGTCATTTTGGATTCGAGTTCGCGGCGTCGATTATCCAGGTCGGTGTAGCGTTGTTTCAGTTCATCCGACGATACGTCCAGTTGGTTGTTCTTGCGTTGATCGCCGCGATGCCCGTAGGGCGTCACGTCGGCAAGGAAGGCGAGCATGCTGTAATAATCGGCCTGCGGGATCGGATCAATCTTATGATCGTGGCACCGAGCGCAATCGATTGTCAGGCCGAGAAAAACTTGCCCCGTGGTGCTGACAATGTCATCCAATTCGTCATAACGTGCTTGCAGCGGATCGGCCGGTTCATCGTCCCAAATACCGAGTCGATAATATCCGGTTGCGGTCAACGAATCGATCGAAACCTTATCAAGTTCGTCGCCAGCGATTTGTTCACGAACAAACTGCGGATAGGGTTTGTCGTCATTGAATGATCGAATCACATAATCGCGATACTTCCAAGCGTTCGGTTTTGCGCCATCGCGTTCGAAAGAGTTGGTTTCGGCGTAACGAACCAAGTCCAACCAATGGCGACCCCATTTTTCGCCATAGTGAGGTGAATCGAGCAATCGGTCGACTAACTTTTCGAACGCCGTCGGATCTTCATCGGCGACAAACCGCTCGACTTCTTCGGGCGATGGTGGCAATCCGGTCAGGTCGAAATAAGCACGACGGATTAACGTGCGACGGTCGGCACGTGGGTTGGGCAACAGATTCGCGTCGGCCAACCCTTCATAGATGAATGCATCGATCGGATTGTGATTCCAAGCCGGATCGGCGACCGTGGGTGGCGAAACGGTTTGCATCGGTTCGAAGGCCCAGTGATTGGACCAGGGTACATCTTGAACGATCCACTGTTTTAGGATCTCGATTTCGGCCGCGGTCACCCGGTCACCTTCGGGTGGCATCCTATCGCTTTCATCTTCGCTGGTAATGCGAGCGATGAGGACACTGGCTTGGACATCGCCCGGCACGATCGCGAACTCGCCCGAATCGGTTTTTGCGAGTGCCGTTTCGCGGCTGGTCAGCAGCAGGCCGCCTTCAACATGATCCGGGCCGTGGCAGGCATAACAGCGACGGGCAAGGATCGGTTGCACCTGTCGCGCAAAGTCGATCGGTTTCGCCATTGTTTCTGACGTCTCTGAGACAACCAGCTTTGCGGGCGTCTCTTGCGCGGTCGAAAGCCGACGTGGGCCGAAGTAGGAGAGGAATGCGAATGCCAAGCCTGCGGTCATCACGCAAGCGAATCGGGAAGGCCGAAGCCAGTGAGGCATAGTTTTGTAGGTCATCGATTATTCAAACGCTGGATGAAAAGCGAACAGGCGAGACAATCCTGGCGGACGATGGATCGCAAGCTGAAGGTGGGATTTGTTTCGACATTCTACCGAGGGCCATACAAGCACAGCACTTCCTGCCATTGACCCAACTGGCGTGAAAAACCGACGGTCGTAAGTTCAAGGAAACATTCTCGACCGCAGGGGGAGTGACACCTAATGTTACCAGCGGAGCGAGTTATGCCAAGCAGATTGCGATTTTGGCGGGCGCCAGTTGACGAATCAAGATTTCTTAAAACAGCCACAAACACCTCTTAGCAAGCACACCAAACCACCCAAAAGAACTGAGCAACGGCTGCAAGCCTATCTGATGTGGTGGAAAAGGGACCTTGGCAACAAAAATCGGCAAAAATCGGTTTTTTTGCTGGACCGGCTGCGTGGCCCGCGTATCATTCCGTCGTTGCCCGAAACGAACTGCCGTCGGCAACCGGTTGTTTTTCATCAGTCGCAGCGACATCCCGCTGGCGGCATTTTTTTACTCCAATTGTGAAGCATTTGCGGTGGTCTGATGGCGTCGACCTGGACGGATCTTTGGGCGGCACCGACATTGCAGGCTGTGGCTGGATTGCTGGTTCTATGCATCCTGATTGCGGTCGCTTTTAATCTCGTGTCAAGGTTTCGCGACTACGCCGCTGAAGACTGGCGCCAGCAGGAATCGGTGCTCCCAAACTTCCAAGAAATGCTTCGTCGGGGTGAGATAACAGCGGCGGAATACCGAAAGATACAATCGAGGTCAGACGGCGTTAGCGTTGTTGAGCAAACTCGAAAGTCGGTTTTAAACACCGACGATCCCGAGAGTGTAGGATAATGCGAGTCGGCTTGACCGTTTGAACTGCTGGTTTTGTCCTCCTCCTCCCTGCAATTGAAATCCGGTCGGATTACCATTGCGGGGTTGCGATGTGGTGAAAGTCGGAATTGATACCCGGCGTGATCTGCGGAGCTATTGGGACAGATATCAGCTTAATTGATCGTTTACCCTAAATACCACGATTAGCTCGAGCTTCGAGGACACGGAAGCCCCACCCGGATTTATCTGGGAAGTTATCGAGTTGTGGACAACCCAGTCCGTTGCCATGCGAGTAGCAAGTCAAACAATCCAACGCCAGAGCATCGGCTCAGGGTGGGTGCGATTGTTCGGCAAGCGACTCGGTGGTGAATAAGCAGCAAGGAGCCGTGAATGCCTTCGAAGGAAAATCCCAGCAGCAGTTCCCGTCGTGGGAGCAGCATGGCAAAGAAGAACGCCTTTTGTTCGTTCTGTCGTAAGAGCTATCGTGATGTCGGACCGTTGGTCGAAGGACCCGGTGACGTTTACATCTGTGGCGAATGCATCGAGCTTTGCCAATCGATTTTGGACCAAGAGCAGCGTCGACGTGGTCCGTCAAAATCTCTGTTCACCGATATTCCGTCTCCCCGGAAAATCGTCGAACACCTCGACCAATACGTGATTGGCCAAAACTCGGCCAAGAAGATTCTCGCGGTTGCGGTTCATAACCACTACAAGCGATTAACGAACGATTTCCAAGGTGGCAGCGACGTCGAAATCGAAAAGAGTAACATCCTATTGGCCGGTCCAACCGGTAGCGGTAAGACGTTGCTCGCCCGTTCGCTGGCTCGAATGTTGAATGTCCCGTTTGCAATCGGCGACGCAACGACGCTGACCGAAGCGGGCTACGTCGGCGAAGACGTTGAAAACCTGTTGCTGAAACTGCTCCATGCAGCCGATTTTGATGTCGAATCGGCACAGCGAGGGATTTTGTACATCGACGAAGTCGACAAGATTGGTCGCTCCAGCGGCAACGTTTCGATCACTCGTGACGTTTCCGGCGAAGGGGTCCAGCAAAGTTTGCTGAAAATGCTTGAAGGGACCATCGCAAACGTACCTCCGCAAGGCGGACGCAAGCATCCCGAACAGCAGTACATTCAGATCGACACCAGCAACATCCTGTTCATCTGCGGCGGAACGTTTGTCGGTATCGAAGACATCATTCGCAAACGACTCGGGCGTCGAATGCTAGGCTTTGGCAGCGAAGCTGGCCACCGCAACGAACAGTCCGAGTCGGAACTACTGGCCCAAGTTCAAACCGAAGACATTTTGCAATTCGGTTTGATCCCAGAACTAGTCGGTCGCTTGCCGGTGATCAGCTACTTGCAACCGTTGGACGTGCCTGGGTTGATTCAAGTGTTGACCGAACCCAAGAACGCACTGATCCGACAGTATCAAGAACTGTTCCGTATGGAAAATTGCGAGCTCAACTTCACCGAAGAAGCCCTCAAGATGATCGCCCAGCAAGCACTCGAAAAAGGCGTCGGTGCACGTGGGCTTCGCGGTATCCTCGAAGAAGTGATGCTGGACATCATGTACGACCTGCCCGAGCAACCCGAAGGCAGCCAGTTCACGATCGATGAAACGGTCGTCGCTGGAAAACGAAAACTGTTCCCGATGCCGACCAGCAAGACCGCATAAGCGTTTTGCATAGCCGTGTGATCAAAACGACGCCGCCGCGAGGGCTCACTTGCGGCGGCGTTTTTCGTTTTCCGCCAAACCCAACTGCCGTCGAATCTTGGATCAATCAACCGTGACCGGAACGTCTGGATAATACGGCTCAAGATGCACCATAACATCCTTAACCCGATCAAACGTACTTACCAATTCGTGCTTTACCTGATGCCCAATGCGATGCCCGGCTTCGACCGACATCTGGGCATCGACTTGGATATGAATATCTACGAAATACTCAATCCCAGTCTTCCGCACCCACAACGTCTCGACAGCTCGTACACCCGCCACTGATTTGGCAACGCCGCGAATCTGTTCAACAAACGTCGCGTCGGCTTGTGGGTCAAGTAATTCACCCGTCGATCGGACCAGCAATCGACCACCAGACCAAAGGATTGCAATCACTACGACGAGGGCCGCTGCGGAATCGGCCCAAGCAAACGATGGCCCCGCCCAACGTACAAGCGATAATCCGACCAGCACCGCCAATGAACAAAGCGCATCGCTGCGATGGTCCCATGCGCTGGCGGCAATCGCGATCGAGCCGGTGCGAAGCCCGATTGCACGGTTATACCAATAAAGCGCCTCTTTGATCAAAACGTTCGCCCCGGCGATCCATAATGTCCAAACGGGTGGCACCAGAATCTCGTTACCGAATCGCGCAAACGCTTCGCCACCAACATACATCGCCGTGATTACGATCAGCACCGCGACATAGGCCCCAGCAACGGCTTCAACTCGTGTGTGACCATAAGGATGCTCGTCGTCGGCTGGCAATTGTGCGTACCACAAAGCGGCCAGCGTCACGATCGACGATAACGTGTCGCCTAATGAATTGACCGCGTCGGAAATCAGCGCGAAGGAGCCGCCGATAAGGCCAGCGACCAGCTTGACGAGCCCTAGAATCAAGTTCACGCACAAACCGACCAACGTCGCCCGCATCGCTTCGTGATACAGCGGCTTTGCAGATGCCATGGTTACCGTTGGAGGATTCACCAGTGCGCCGTATTCCTTGATAACTGATACAAAAAAGGTTCCGATAAGGATGGCACGTGATCGACGTAAGTTTCACGCCGGACCAGCGATTGTGAGCATGACCTAGTTCTTGGAAGAGCGTATAGGCTATCGCGAAGCGTTTCAATACTGGTCGATCGCGGACATCGCCATCGTTTTGAAAGTCGATAAACATTTCGAAAACGGTTCGTCAGTATAAATCAGCGTGTGGTTTGTGTGTATCCCAGCGCGACAACCACAATATTTATAGGCCCATCGCTTAATCCGATAACAGCTGGCCAGAAAGGGCAAATCACGAGAACCAAATTCGACGACGGGAAATCCATCTGGCCAGGGTCGAACGACGGGGGCCAGCCTTCGGCGAAGCCCTCGAGCAACGCTGTTAAACGAGCTATAGATTGCCAAATAGCAGGGAATTCCAACTAAACAGGTCTGCACAAACAAATCGATATAAGTTAGGCAGGGACATCCTCCCGAGGGAGTGTGCCCTGCCCGTTAAACCGATCTACTAATGGCTACCTGCCCCAAAGCTGTGCATCAACGACTCGGTTTACAGATTCATCAACTCGTCAAACCACAGAACCACATCGTCATATCCGCCGCTGGTCGATCCGCTAACCAATTCCAACCACGTCCTTGACGAGTTAATTTCCGCGCGAATTGAACGCGGATTCGTACTCAACTTGGCCACCTTCGCTTCGGCCAACATTTCCTGCACCAAGACTCGCTTTTCCAAATCCGCAACCCCTTCAAGCGCTAGTTCGATCTGCAAGATAATCGGATCGAACGGCTGCCAAGGGGCATTTTCCCCAACCAAAATCTGCTGGATGATCCGATAGTGATTCGACAACCTCGACTGCTGAATGTATTCACTTAAAGCTGGATGGATGAAATAGTGGCTCGACTTTGGAAGGTCACTGGTGGACGTACTGAGCGCATCGTCTGGTTGGCGGAATCTTTGGTATTGAACATCTTGATCGTTGCGTTTTACCACCCCTAACAAACCGGTTAAAAACAAGTCGCGGAACGGATGGAAGATCTCGCTGGATTCCTCATCAAAATCGCAAGATTCGACCGCTGGCATCCCGTTGAAATGGCGACTGATGGAAATCGCTTGTTCGCGGGTCATGATATTGGTCCGCAGCAATCCCAAAAAATGAGCCTGATTGTTTCGATCGAATAAGCAGTCAAGAAATACTTTGTTTTCATCAAACAAACTGGGCACCAATGCGAGCGAACTGGTCTGGCGAATCACTTCACAATAACGTCGCTCGTCCAGCGAGTCTTTGGCGGTTGATAATTCCGCTGCAATCGCGACGAAGTCGCGCGGACGGCCAAACGTGAAACGCTTTAGAAATTCGAAACTGTCCTCAGGGAAAGGCCGCCTGGGATGCTTGATCACATTGACACCGACAAATGTCTGAAAACCATCCACCCCTTCATAACACGCCGTCAAATGGTCCATCAGTGACCTCAGTTCATCCTCTGAGTATCGCAGCATCGTTGTCGCGCCCAACAGGTTCGCCTTGATGTCCGATTGGAAGTTTGCAAATGCTTCCTGACGGATCGAAGCGAACACCTTGATATGACTGTTGGCGCTCATCAGATCCCATGCCGCTTCGATCAAACCGGCTTGAATGTGGATCCACGAACCACGCGATAAGTGTCGTACCGCTTGGTCGACCTTGTCGATGAAGACCATCGTCGAGGCGTGAACACTGCGGACTTGTTTGTCGAGAAAGTTCTCCGTGTTGTCGATCAGTCGATTGACGTCTCCCACGGGCAGGTTCGTCAATTCCTTAAATGCTACCGTCGGCTCGACCGTCGAACCTCGCAACCACTGCTGGATCCGCTG
>DIUH01000343.1:692-8058 GCA_002428205.1 Planctomycetaceae bacterium UBA6163 | reverse complement strand
GCACCACTTCATTCGGCCCGCCGACGTCGCGAACATAACGAGCTTCTGCCGAATAAAGCCCTGTTACAGGGTCACGCACGATCGCAGAAATCACCAACAAGTCATCCGCTGTTGAACCGCGAACGATCAAGTCTCCACTGCCGAACAATCCCGGGTTACCTTGGTAAGCGCCGACGTGCGGGATCGGTGTGAATGAGTCAACCAAGAATTCCGACGATGCATAAGTGGCCATCCCACCAAAACCGACTTGATAATCGGGTTGAGTCGGATCGGGAACGGCTCTCAGCAGATTAAAGACCGGGTCGCCGAATAAGTTGTCACCTGCGTCGTTGACGATCGCATTGAAGTTGACATCGTTTTCGAAAAACACATTGTTGGAAACCAGCGTATTGGCAGACGCGTTGATCGCAAAGCCTTGCAGCGGCGGTAGCGGAGGTTCGGCTTGCAGGTAAAGCAAGATCTGCGTGCCACCATCTCCCTGCAACAAAGTGGTTCCCACGGCATCGTCAAAGTTCCAATATGCCAATAGACGCGGGTCCCCGCTGAGTGCTGAATCGCCCACTGCCATTGAGCGAATTGCGGCTCGTTCGGAAGCAGTAAGAACGTCATTGAACCAAGCAAAATCGTCCATGAGCCCATCAAAAAAACGGCTCGGGTCGCCTGGGTCTCGCCCCAGATTCATCATCTCGTTGACGGTGCTGATCACGCCGGCCCAAGTCAGGTCTGTCGGTGTGAACCTGTTTAAGTATCCCGACTCGACGCCGTTCAAATAGATACGGAGGCTACCGCCGCCGTCGGCGGAAGGGAGACCGTTAAAGTCGTAGATTACTTGAATGTTCGTCCAGTTGCCGGTGAGACCGGAACGATCACCGCCCGATCGAATGACGAAATCGCCGTCTGTGGTAACCCGCGAGTAGACTTGGCCGCCGCTGTTGGTACGGTACTGCACCTCGAATCCGGAATTACCAGGACCTTCCAAAAATTGGTTGCGCCGCGCGGTATTGTCCATCCGCACCCAGAAATTGATGGTCCCCTTTTCGCCGACATCGAAAGTCGGATCCTGGAACGTTGCGAAGTCGTCTCTTCCATCAAACTCCAGCGCACCACCAAACTGTCCCATGCCCGGGCGAAACTCCGGCCCGAAAGGGACGATGCCGTTGGTAATGATTTGCATTTCGATGCCATTCTTGTTGTCAATGGCAATGTTACCGGCCGTTTGATCGAAGTCCCAATGGGCAACCAAACTGGCTTCGGTTCCTGCGGCGACCGCAACGCCTTGATCTCGAATGTTTTGAATTTGACTGACCGTCAGCACGTCATTGAACCATGCAAGATCATCCATCTTGCCGTCGAAGTCTCGTGAGCCTGGATTACCCGGATCGCGGCCGATGAAAATTAGCTTGTCAACCGTGTCGAGGATTTGTGTCCATGACGGGCTTACGCTTGCGCCATAAGTATTGCGATAGTTGACCTCGTTTCCATTGAAATAGATATTCCCGGATTGCGTGGCATGGTCCCACGTAAAGGCGACGTGAGTCCAGGTGTTACTGCTGACAGTATCGGAACTCCAGATCAGTGTGTTAGTGCTGCCAAGGTTACCTGGATAGAAATAGATATCGTTCGTGTTTCGAAGTTGATATTCGACATCACCGCCAGCGATCATTTGGCGTTTCCCAAGTGTGTCGGTATTGATCCAAACGGTCATGGACCCTTTTTCCCCGATGTCAAAAATGGGGCTTTGGAAAATGCCGAAATGGCCATCGCCGTTAAACTCCAAAGCGCCTCCGAAGACGCCTTCTCCAGGTCGCCACATCGGATCGGTTTCAAATTGTGGCCCGGTGTACGTGTATCCTTGAAAAATGTTGTCTCGAATCTCAATAGGCCCGCTAGCTGGCAACGACGGGGATATGTGAATCGCTTCGGCAATCGGCCGATTGCCAAGTTCATTGACTAAGTCGGCATCCTGAAAATGAAACGTATTGTGAAAGATCCGCAGGCCATCGGCGGTTGTCCGGTTGGGTTGAAGGTTTGTGATCGCGTGCAACCCCGTTCCATCGGATTTGAACAAACCTTGTGATGTATTTTCCACACCGACGCGTGAGACGAAATAGTTGAAAGAGATATCGCCACTGGTCTGCCCGCCATATTCCATATAAATCGGGCTGTACCAATAATGGCTCTCTTCAAAACGATTGTGACTGATCAGCATCCGTTCGCCTGCACCACGGATGGCGGCGCGGAAGTAAGTACCGGTAAACAGGCTGTTGGTGATCGCAAAGTCGTTGCGTGTCCCAAGGTAAATCGCGACACGAATGTCTTCGCCATGAAAACGCACATCGTTGAAGGTCGCGCCGTCAGCACCGGTGTTGAGCCAAACCAAATATCCGTTGCCGACAGTCGCGTTGGTATGCAGGGTTTCCCAGCCGTTAAACGTCAAACCTTCAATCGTTACGTCGGCGGCATTGATCTGAACCGTACGCAATTCCTTACCAGTGGCCTGACCTGAACGCATAACAATCGTTTCGTCCTGGCCAGCACCGATGATCGTGATGGAATCGTTGATATCCAACTGGCCGGTATGAACAAAAGTTCCCGCGGCGACATGAATGGTGTCGCCCGTAGCAGCACTCGCCACGGCCCGAGCGATGCTGCCGCTTTCCTGAGTCACGAACGACTGCTGGGCGACCCATCGCACCTGCCCAAGGCTAGCCTGATCGAGCGCATGGGTGAGCCTGTTTTCGATTGCAAAATTATCCGCAAGCGAGTTGGTATCAAACTCCACCCCGTCGACGGCCAAGCGATTTCCGAAGATTTCGATGCTCGACGTCGACTGCCAGGTGATCAATTGGCCATCGCCACGGACGTTGATCAAGTTATCACCGCTGGAAAGGTCCAGCATTCCGCCTGCTTGTACCAGAATCGCCGACTGGTTGAAAACGTCAGATTCGTTAACCACGGTATTGACCAGCGTCAAAGTTGCGCCGGATTGAACAACAATGGTCGGGTCATCGGTCGAGGTCGAAAAAAACGCGTTCTCAACAATCATATGCCCGCCTGTAACAGTCAGCGCAGGCGAAGCCCCCGTAAAGTTTACCCCTCCTGATGATCCATCGATAATCAACACGATCCCATCGGGCACTTCGATCGATAGCCCAACATGCGATCCCATTGCCGGAGTCAGTCGCACCGAAATGGGTTCGTTGATCATGGAAAAATCTTGCGACTGATACCATGCGTTAAAATCATCGACGAAAGTCACCGGATCGGTCCACTGAGGTTCCGATTGATCCGCCGTGCTCGCATCGACAGTGTCATAAGTCGTTACATCTTGATGCTCCGAAGCGGATGTATCCAACATCCAAATGGCATCCGGATCCGCCGTACCAGAAATGCTGGCGCTTAGCAGGAGACGATTCTCAAGCGTTGTAACCGATAAAGTTGGCACAAACCGATCACGCGTTTTCCGATTCTTCAACCGATTAGCCCGGTTGGTCGAAAAGCTTCGATTGAACATTTCGTGCAGGGTTTGAGCAACAGACATCGCAGATAGCAACAAAACGTGGGGTGATCTTGGCCCTCTTAATGATAATCAGTCAAATGGATTCAACCCAGACCCATGACTTATGCTGAGCCAAATAATGGGATATGCACATTTTTCCAGTTTTGATGAGTTTACTGGCGGCTTTCCTTATGCCGATGGAATCGGATGAGCTTACCGATCCAGGAGATGAAGTCCGATCATGACTCCGCGCAAAACCGCTGGTCAACAAACATGCGAAAAACCAACAAACGAGTAAAACTTGCCTTTGCGGGCCTGCTTACTGCTTGCAGCAACGGTACTTACGCCGACCAGCAGGCCCCCGTGGTTGGCAAGTTACCCGAGGCTCTGAGAGTCATTACTAAAGGAGCGGCGCCCGTCTTTTCAGAGTGGGGCATGATCGACGACCCGCTGATATCTGTCCGCGATCATACGGTCAAACCGGATAACGACGTAAAGAAGGTCGCTGGGGAATACTGGGTACAACAGGCTCCCCAAACCGAACTTCCCGAGCCCACTCTAGAAACGCTTCGTCCGGAATCCGCAGACGATAAGCTCAAAGTCGTGCTGCCAATCGAGAATGATGAACACGGCGCGAATGAGCCCGAACCATCTGATCCGCTGCAGCGGAGTATTCGCAGCATTTCATTGGATATTACAGCACCGGCGGGATCGATGCCGCCGAATCCCGCAGCAACGAGATACGAATCCAATCCACTGCTGTCGAGTTCTGAACCACGTCCCTGGCAGGAGGAGGTTTACTTTTGGGAATCTCCTATTTTCTGTCATCGTCCGCTCTACTTCGAAGAGGAACGTTTAGAACGCGATGGACTTGTCCGCTTTCCGATGATCCGGCCGGCGATTTCCGGAGCCCATTTTTTTGCCAGTTGCGCAGCGTTACCATACCAAACGGTTATGTATCCCCCGTGCGCTTGCGTCCCATCTTCACAACCTAGCTCATTGAGATTGAAACGCCCGTCAACACTTGAACAACGACAATTCAAGGCGGCGATGACGCAGACGGCGACGGTCGCAGGTTTGATCTTGCTCGTCCCGTAACTGCGTATCAGAGTTTGACTATGAAAAGATAGTCGACGGGCCTTGGGCTTGTTGTTACGGCCCCCTTTTCAAATCGCGGCACATCGCCCGAACTGCTAATGCCGTCTTGTGGAGTTGATGTTGACCATAACCCGACGCGTGAGTTTTGAAGTTCCGCTATTTGCGTTTCTGATGAATAAGCAATGAGCGGGAAATAAGTGTCCGGTACCTTTTGTGCGAAGCACCCGAAGGGCGAGTTCCTCGCAAAAGGTACCGGACACTTATTTCCCGCACGATCCTAACGAACGTCCTCGCATAGGCAGAGGAAGGGTTTACCGCGGGACTTCGCATTGGCGTTTGGTCTTCCCAATCAAGGTTATCTCTAAGTTTCGGCACTAGCCGACTCGTTGCAAAACGACATCAAGCGTTTTGCGTAGCGCCGATCCGCTCGCTCGCAGACCTTGGACCTCTTTCGGCCAAAGGTCAATTTGCAATTGCTCGATCACACCGCTGCGGCCGACTCGCGTCGGTACCGACAATGCGACATCACGAATCCCATAACATCCGTTTTGAACGGTGCTGACCGGCAACAAGCAATTTCGGTCCAGCGCGATCGCTTCGATCACATCACGAATCGCGATACCAACCGCAAAACCGGCTCCGCCTTTGCGTTTGATGACTTCTGCGCCGCTGCCCTTGGTTCTGGTAAACAACTCACCCGCAAGCGTCGCGTTCCAGCCGGGATACTTATCCAGCGGCAGACCCGCGATCGTTGCACTGCTCCAAATCGGCACCATCGAATCGCCATGCTCACCCAAAATCAAGGCACTGACCTGAGTCGGCGGCGCATCGAGTTGTCCGGCGATCAGGCTGCGAAATCGAATCGTGTCGAGTTGGGTACCCAAGCCCATAACTTGTCGTTCGGGCAAGCCGAGCTTCTTAGCCGCGACAAAGGTCAGGATATCGACAGGATTCGAAACGACCAACACGATCGCCGATGACTTGGGCCCAGCGGCTTTTACATCACCAAGGATCTGCATGAACAGGTCGGTGTTGCGATTGATTAAGTCGAGTCGCGATTCATCAGGCTTACGACGCAAACCGGCCGTGATGCAGATAAAATCGCTGGTCGGAATGTGTTCGTAACCACCCCCGACGATTTTTTGGTCGGCGACGCTGGGGCTGCCGTGTTGCAAGTCCAAGGCTTGGCCAACGGCCGCTTCTTGGTTGATGTCTAGCATCGCGATTTCACGAACAACGCCACCGCACTGCAACGCAAAACCTGCACATGAACCGACCAATCCGCCGGCACCGATGATGGAAACTTTCATGATCTTCTATATGGAAAAGTATTGAGGAAATGATTCCGGCCCTCCTCTCCCCCAAAAATTGGCGAGCCCAAGCGAGTCAATTTTTGGGGGAGAGGGGCTGGGGGTGAGGGGGAGGCAGACAGCCGCTTCTCGCGTTAAAGGCTTAAGCCTTGGCCGCCATCTGTCGCATCACTTCATTGGTGATCAACTTCACAAGTGTCTCTTCGTCGATTCCGCTCGCCGCTGCAGGGCTGCTAGCCGCTGGCGAAGTCTTGATCGCCGGTGGTGGCTCAAACGCGCGTCGTTCAACACCAGCATCGGCCCACGAATCACGGAAGATATCGTTTGCACAGATATCGCAATTCTTAAACTCTTCGGTGTTCCGCGGATCCTTATAACCCCACTTGTCCTTCAATTCCAACAATTCACGCGACTTGCCTTCAGACAGGTAAGCGACGTGGCCGAGTTGGCGAGCGAGCATCAACATGCGGCAGTACGAATCGAGAATCTCGGTCCACCAATACGCTTGCTCGACCGTTTCGCCGTAGCTGACCGTGCCGTGGTTCGCCAAAATCATCACGTTCGTTTTCTTAACAAACGGAATGATCGTATCGGCGAACGATTGTCCGCCCGGTGTCTCATACTTCGTGATCGGAACGTCGCCCAAGAAGACTTCGACTTCGGGCAGAATGCATTGCGGAATCGGTTCACGCGCGATCGCAAACGCTGTGGCATGTGGCGGATGGCAGTGTACAACGCTCTTGATATCTTCGCGCTGGCGATAGATTTCCAAGTGCAACAGCGCTTCGCTCGAACGCTTCTTGCGACCCGACAATTGCTTGCCGTTCATATCGACCAACGAAATATCATCTGGCTTCAAAAAACCTTTGCAGTGCAATGTCGGCGTGCACAGCACTTCGTTCTCGCCCACTCGCACGGTAATGTTGCCATCGTTGGCAGCGGCGAATTGCCGGTTGTAAATGCGACGGCCGATGTCGCACATGTCTTGTTTGATCTGATGGATATTCTGCATGATCGGCTCGTAGGGATGGAGTCGCGGGAAAAAGGTGTCGGACACCTTTTTCCCTGTTAGTTCAGTCGTACGTTATCTAGAATTGCCACGATCGACGCATCGATCGGTTTGATGTTCGGTGCAAATGGTTGACCGGCTTCGGGGCCTTCGGCCATCGCGACCAAATCGCCCAGCGATGTGCCGCAAATGTCCCAAGCGATGACGGTTTCACCACCGAGCGGTTGTTTGTCGAGGTCTTCGATCTTGGTCACCACTTCGACGCATCGCAGCGTCGCGCCGGCCATTGCCGGATGGAAACGCGAAAGCGTCACGGTGCCAACGGTTCGGGCCATGATCATCAGTTGGTCCTCGCGGGCGTTTCGGTTCGGACTAATCGGATCGATCGATCGCGAGCGTCATCACGTGCCAACGGTGTTACGATCGCGCGCAATCCGATTCGCACTTCAT
>DIUH01000343.1:0-662 GCA_002428205.1 Planctomycetaceae bacterium UBA6163 | reverse complement strand
AAAACGTTCGATCCGTTGCCACTCGCCGTCTTTGCGAATCCGGTATCCACACCCTGTCGCTGCATCGCCATCAAACGACGGATCACCTCTTGGACGATCCGCTCGATGAAAGCGTCTTGGCTGGTGGATGGGGATGAAGGATTCATAAAAACGTGAGCGGTTGTGCCTGGGCCAAATGTGTTTTGATGCCGAAAAGAGGCCTGACCCCTTTTCGGCAAGTTGTTAGGTGATGGTGTCGAGGTTACCCAGGACGCTCCATCGCGCCGGAGTGTTTTTATCACCGACGATTTCTCGAACCCGTTGTGCGTCGCTGGTGATCATGACCAAGTCGCCACGCTGGGCGCCTTGAGGATCAATCGCGATCAGCGGGTTGCCATCAGCGGTGCCATCGGCCAATACCGGTTGAACAATCACCAAACGGCGACCTTCCAAACTCTTATGCTTGGTCGTTGCGTTGGTCGTTCCGAGTATTCGCGCCGTTTGCATATTCGTTATCTATCGTGCGGAAATAAGTGTCCGGTACCTTTTGCGAGGAACTCGCCCTTCGGGTGCTTTGCACAAAAGGTACCGGACACTTATTTTCCGCTCATTGATTATAGGTTTGCGGCACCGCCGACAACGTTCAAATCGTCGATCATGCTGCAGCGTCGTTCGCGAGTGAA
>DIUH01000448.1:2226-4124 GCA_002428205.1 Planctomycetaceae bacterium UBA6163 | reverse complement strand
GCGGTCTGCTTTGCGTTTTTGGGGAATCCATAAAACCCAGCCATGATGGCCGATTCCCCTTTGAACTTAGCGATGTGAAACGTGACGTAACGATAAACGATATCGTCCTGTTCCCATTGGCGAATGACTTGAATGCCTAGCGGTTCTTTTCTAGGGTCGAAGTCTGCAAACAGCTCGGCAATCGTCGCGGGCGATTTCGGTTGGTCGGCTGATAGATGTGTGCCGCTCGTTAACGCGGCCAAAATAACGAAGCACCAACGGGTCATAAATTGCCTTAGACGACACGGGTTTACAAAAAAGAAAATCAAATCGTGCAAGCGATGGCGATGAGCAGTCGCTCATCGGCTTTAATTGTCCAACCAGAATAAAATGAAATGGCAACAGATCTTCGTCGACCATATCGAATACGGGGAAATTCGATACAGCGATTAGTCGTGAGCATCTTAAAGTTTGTACGGTAGCATAAGCTGGTATTAAATCCTTAGCTTGTTTCGAGATTATTGCGAGGCAGGGCTGCACAATTTTGTGGGAACAAGACTGGAAAAGATATGACACCAGGCAGTTGCTCATGCCATGCTGCTTTGCTTCAAATTGTATGAAATGATGCAAACAACGTAGCCCTCGCCCGGGCTCGGTTCTCCCAGGCGTAGACTGTCGTGGTCGTTGAGCCGATTCAAGATACCACCAATGTGCCTAGGAAACTTAAGGGTTGTACAGCAGCGTTAGCCAGACTCCGATTACCACGGCAATCAGCGCACCGTCCAAGATCGTCAACTGATACCGTGATGCGTCGCGCCGAGCGTAATCAAGTAATCTGCCGGTGGGACAAGCGAGTCGACAATATCCCATCGGCTTAAATCTCGCTAACACGATCGAGGCAAGCCAAACAGTCGCACTTATGCTTAAGAGGACTCCGCTGGCATAAGTGTCAAAAGGCTCGAACCAAGCTAGATTTACCCAAGCGGGCCGGATTGCCGCGATCAATGCGATAACCACGAAAATGACCGCGCTGACCCGCAACGCGGCTTCCAATCGCGGGTTGATCTTGCGACTTTTTCGCGGCCTGATCCATTGTTGAATGATGCCGTGAGGGCAAATGTGGTCGCAGTACACATTTCCCTTCAATACGGCCGGCGCAAAGATTGAGATAATCGCCAGGATTGTCAAGCCGGGTGCGAAGTGCCAGGCGATTCCACCCCGTGTCCATCCTCCGAGAAGTGCCAAAGAGAGAAGATTGCCGCTGAGCCAGCCGATCGATACCAACATGGTCGCTTGCCAAGCTAATCGCGTCCAACGCCGCCCACGTAACCGACTGCGGCTCCACAACAGCGCTGCCAGTGCGATTCCGCCGGTCAGCCATTCGGTCCATGATCTGTTCAGTTTGCGTTGACGTGTCGGGCCGTTGGATGGAGCTGGCTTAGTCGATTCAGCCAAAGCCAGCTGTTCTTCGATTTCGATCCATTTCTTGCTCGCATTTCGGATCGTCTCGGCGACGGCCATTGATGTCATCGTCGCGCCAGAAACCCCGTCGATCATTTCGGTTTCGAAGTCCAGTGCCGCTAACGAATCAATCGGACGATTGCGGAAGCGTTTCCAAAATGAACGCTCCTGTTTGACGTAATTCACATAAGGTTGATTGTCAAAGCTTTGACCCAGCATTGCATCAATCACGATAGGCATTGGATCGCCAGAAGATTCTGGATTGGGCCGATCAACCGGTGAATCTTGCACCTGTAAAATCACTTCGGTTGGCCCCTGAAAGCCGATCACTGAATCATCCAAGGGGCCCGTTCGAACGATCTTGCCTAGAATTGTTCCTGAACTATCAAGACACTCGAGCAAGAACGGCAATTGATTGTCTTCACGAACTTCCACAACATCTTCAAACCAACGCGTCA
>DIUH01000448.1:0-2205 GCA_002428205.1 Planctomycetaceae bacterium UBA6163 | reverse complement strand
AGCGTCGAACCGGTCACTCCGTCGACTTCAACCGCCGCCGTTTCACCCCATTTCCAGCCGACGAATTGTTGCCAAAACTTTGGGCTGTTCTCGACCATTCGCAGGTGCTCGGCCGTGTCGGGACAGCGTAACAACCGCACCGATAGCACGACTAAATCGCCATCCATCGCAACCAGGACGTTGCTCGGCCCGGCGTAGCCGACGATTGAATCGGATTGAGGCGACGTTTGGGTGACGATAGCGAGTTGAACGCCATTGGCGTCCAGCAATCGATACGCGGTTGCATCGCCATCCAGCGGCTCGATCGAGGCGACATCCGGATGAACGGTCATCGCGGTTTGCAAGTCAATCGTCACCGGCGCGGATTGGCCACTTTGCTCCGATCGCACACCGGCCAGTCGGTGAAGCCCGACCAGCAATAAGATTAAGGTTGCCATCCGCAAAAAGTGCACTAAACCGACAAGTCGGCCCTGTATGGCACGGTCACGTGACAATTCGATCACAGGCAACCGAAAAGGTTGCGACGTGTTTCGCAGCACGATTACGGCAATGGCAGAAGTTGTGCGAGGTCTGCGTGTACGTTTCCGCCCGCCCCTTCGGTCACCAGTCGAACGGTCACTACCTGGCCCGATTTCAGATTCATCCGGGTCAGCTCTGCCATGTTATCTTTAAACTCCTTGCGCATATCGACCGTCTTTCGCTCGATCACTTCACCGTCAACCAACAAATCGACCGGCACCGTCGCGCCGCGGTTCTCATGCGGCAGACTCATGATCCGAATCGCATAATTGCCATCCTTGGCAACTTTCAAGCGGAAGTCGGCTAGCGCCCCGCTGTTGGGTGCTGCGTAGTGATAGCCCCAGCCCGAAAAACCTCTCAGCCCTTCGCCATGAGTCCACTTGCCAGCCAGTTCGGCTTCGGAATCATCAACCACAACACCCGAATAATCGCTTAGCTTTACGCCAAGTTCAGGCCCAAGCTTGCCGGCTAGTGGCAGCACGACCTTAGGCATTTGGATCGGGCTGTCGTAGGTTTCTCGATACGCTTTGCCGGGCAATTGCAACAGTTTCAGCAGTTCTGGCAAATATTGTTCATAGACATCTCGCGGCAAACAATCGTTCTGTCGACAAATGCTGGCCGCTTTGCCAACGACTTCGCCCATCATCCCACAAGTCTTCATCACGCGAACCGTTCCCAGCGCCTCGTGAGTCACGCTGACACAACGGCCTGCCATAAACAAGTTTTCGATGTTGCGCGAATAGAAGCATCGGTAGGGGACCGGATAGCCATACATCCGATCAACGCGACGATCGTGAACGGCATAAGAGATGAATGGATTGTCCGGGAACTTTTGGGCGAACTCTTTCTTGGGATAATGCAAGTCGATCGACCAAGTGGTCGGCACACAGCCGTCATTAAACTCGGTTTTGTCAACAATGTTGTCCTGAGTCAGGATCACGTCACCGAGTAAACGACGGCTTTCGCGTGGCCCGCCAACATAAGCCATCCAGGTAAGAATGGCATTGCGGTGATCGGCTTTTCCATCACGATTCTTCATCGCATTGAAGGCACCGAAACCGGCACGCAGGTTCCAGTCGCGAATCGCTTCGGCGTCGGTGATTGGGTCCTTATCGTAACCGCTTTCCCAAAACCACTGTGCGTGGTAGTCGCGTGGATAAGGGAAGTCGTCCATCGTTAGGCTTAAAGCCCACGGAGTTTCCGGAAACTTGGTCGGCGCATCTGCCTCGCCCCAAGTCCACATGTTACTCATCCCCATTCGGCCTTCGGGCGTCATATCCCAGTCCGCGCCGGCTTTCTCGCCGATCCATCCGTGACCAGTACAATCGACAAACAGCGGAGCCGAAAAGCGTCGCACCTGGCAGGTACGAACATCCAACGCATCGACCGAAGCGATCTTTTTGCCTTGCATCGCGACATCAAACGCATGATGATTCAAGAAGAGATCAATATTTTTTTCCGCCGTCGCGACTTCTTCCTTTAAGTCATCACCAAACTCTTCTTCGCGTCCTGGTGATTTTGTCGCCTTATCCGCAAACTCTTCGACGATTTCGCCGATTCTCGGAAACTTACCACGGCGGATGTTGCCCATCGCCCAAACCCGCACTTCGCTCGAACCGTTGCCACCCAATACTGGTCGGTCTTGAATCAAGGCGACGCGCACACCCATTCTTGCCGCCGAGATCG
>DIUH01000167.1:549-15250 GCA_002428205.1 Planctomycetaceae bacterium UBA6163 | reverse complement strand
CGACGCGTCCAGTCTCGATGTAGACTTCGGCTCGTTGACCTATGGCCCAGGTCTCTGGAAGTTTCAAAGCTCGGACGTCGACCGTGAACTCACGTGTCTCGCGATCGGACTGCTTGCCCAATCTCGCTACGACGCCGTCGAAGGGAACGCTTGGCTGAGACCGAAAGATTATCTTGGCTGGTTGTTGGTCTCTTAGCTGATCCATCTCGGTTTCATCGACCCAGGCGGATACCCAAAGCTCGTCAAGTGAAATCAACTGGAGAATAGGCGAACCGGGAACCACGATTGCGCCCGCGTCGCGTTCTCTTTCGATGACCAAACCGTCAAAGGGAGCCAGCAACTTGGCATCGGCCAATCGCGATTCTTGGAACTTGAGCGTCTCGCGATTGAGGTTCACTTGCTGTTCCGCTTCCAGCAGATTGGCTTCTGCCTTGAGCAGCCCCGATTTTGCCAGCTCAAAAGCTTCCTGCGTTTGATCAAACTCTGACTGACTGATCGAATTCGCAGCGATTAGTTTTTGTGTTCGGCCAAGATCAGCTTCGGTCTTGGCAACGGTGGACTTGGCCTGCGCGATTTCGGCACGAAATCTTCCCAGCGTGGCCTCGGACGAATCGATGCTCGCCGTGGCCATTCGCACTTGTTGAGCCAGATCCTCATCGTCTAAGTGAACAAGTAGTTGCCCAGCTTTGACCACCGAGCCTTGGTCAACGAGCACTTCCGCGATGCGGCCTTGAATCTTGGGGCTTATCGTGGTCCGAATGCGTGCCTCAAGAGTGCCGGTTCCCATCACACTCCGAACGACGGGCCCTTTGCTGACGGTGTGGCTCGCGACGGGCATCGGCTGACTGCGGATGTACCAGACAATGCCAGCGACAATCCCTAGGACCAACGGGTATTTGAGAGCACGCAATCCCCGATAAAGCTTGTTGAGAAAGGTGGGTTGGCTCATGATGCGTCTTCGATTAGTTCAGTGAATCTGCGGGCGGCAGGGCTTGGGATGAAGGCTTCCCTCCGGGTTGTTGTATTCGCATATCCGAATACAATTCTACTGCCTTTGATGACTCACACAAGCAGGGATTTTTTATGGACCGGATAACGCACTGGGAAAACGTCTACCAAACGAAGAGCTCAACCGAAGTCAGTTGGTACGAGCCTGATCCGAAACAATCGCTGGACTTGATCCTCGAGGCTGCCGGCGAAAAGCGGGGCCGAGTCATCGATGTGGGTGGCGGACAATCGTTTCTCGTCGACCGTCTGCTCGACTCGGGATTCAAGCAGGTGGCTGTGTTGGATATCTCCAGCGCCGCCATCGAAGCGACCAGGACTCGACTAGGAGAACGAGCATCGCGAGTGAAATGGATGGTTGCCGACATTGCCCAGGCGGAGTCGCTGGGCGAGTTCGACATCTGGCACGACCGAGCGGTGTTTCATTTCATCACCGATCCAGACGACCGAAAGCACTATATGGAGTTGCTGAAGCGATCTCTTCCGATCGGTGGTCATTTCATCGTTGGCACGTTCGCCAAAGGTGGTCCCGAAAAGTGCAGCGGACTGACGATCTGCCAATACGATGCAGCCACGATGCAAGCAGAACTCGGGTCGTCGTTCGAACCGATAGAGTGCAGCGAGTACTTGCACACCACACCAACCGGTAAGCCCCAGCAATTTTTCTTTGGTACTTACAAACGAATCGACTGAACCAATCTGCTGCGAGAATCTTTCGTTCCCATGTCTAAATTCCTATTTTTCCGATTTGAGCTTTGTAACGCTCGTTTCCTTTATTAAGTGATCGTTGGTCACGAATTTTCTTGCTGGTTAATGAGACGCGCGTCGGCCGTTTTGCATAGATAGACCGGGGAGGGATGCCGCTTCGATTCCCCCAAAAGGCCTTTCCATGGAGGCTGAACTGCCCGCTAAAGTAACGCAATTCCTTACCGCTAAGCTGTTTTCCACCTGTTGTGACCGACACAGCTTCCCCGTCGCTTTGGATCAGCTTGAGCTCTTCGTCTGGCGGAAGCAAGTCAGCACTATCATCCGCGGATCGCGGAGAAGGCTGATCGATTTCAAGCATCTCGTCTGTGATCTTGCAATCGACAGTTGGATCGTACGTCGTTGTCCGCTCGATGCGAATGCGATCCAATTTGATTCATTCGGCAATCGTTCATGCGTTCCATTTCAACGACTGGCGCTCACCAGACCAGCCCAAGCACTAGTTCCTTCAGGTCCTTTTTCTTGTGTCTGCTGAAAAAGATTTTATACCGGTCTTGACGATGCTTTCTGCACGTTTTTGGGAGACGCCATCGGATCGCAACCCACGATGTCCCGGCCGTTGCTTGATCGATGCTAACTGGGGCCACTCCACCGATTTTGTTTATCAATTCTGGCGACAACCACTGGCTCGACTGCCAAGTCGGCACCGCCGTCGCCGCCTCGATGCAGTCGGCCTTGCTGTTCGGTACCGATCGACCGCCTGCACCATAGCGAGAGCGAGTGAGTTTCAAGAATAAGCAGCGGTGGAAGCGGAGCCAGTATGGTCCCGATCAAACGCGAACTTCAAACGGACTACAAGTGTCCTTGCAGATTGTCGAACACAGATTAAGGAATTGCATGAACTACCAAGAAGACATCCCCGAGGAACGTCGCGAACCCGGCCCCGAAGTAACTCGCAAGCTATTTCGTAGATGGCAAAAGGCTGTCCGAGGATCATCTGTTGCCGAAGATATGACCAATCCGGTTTGGGTTTGGCTTTTTCGCGGACGCGTGGATCCCTATCATGCCAACGAGAGGTTCAAGCCTCCGTTCAGTAAAGTCTTTGGCCGCGGAGATTATCCCAGCGAACCGCGTTGGGCGGGATGCCGCCTGGGACAATCTCGCACCGAGCTTACTGATGGTCGAGTTTTTTGGATTGCCGGTGAGCATGAAGATTACTACGACCCTGATTTTTTCATTTACAACGATGTGATCATCGAGCATCCTGATGGTGACGTCCAGATCATCGGCTACCCCGAGTCATCGTTTCGGCCGACAGATTTCCATTCCGCGACAGCGATCAATAGCGATCAAGCAATTTTGTTGATCGGAAACGTTGGCTATGCCAACGAACGCGATGTTGGGAAGACGCAAATCTATGCGCTCGACACGACAAGCCTTCTGTTTAAGGAAATTGCAACTTCAGGAAGCGCGCCCGGTTGGATCAGTAACCATGAGGCGAGGCTTGCTGAAGATTCCAATTCGATCGTTGTTCGTGGCGGTGAGGTAATGACAAACGACGGATTGCTGGAAAACATCGACGATTGGTCCCTTTCGCTTTCAAACTTTGCTTGGACTCGGCTCACGACGCGAAAGTGGGTGCGGTTTCAGGTGTCACGTTCCGATGGCCAGCATTTGCACTTATGGCAGTACGCTATGCGAAAATTTGCTCTGGAATACCCTCGCGCTAATCTTAATCGCGAGGACGACCTCGCAGAAGAAATCGGTGGCGTACCAAACATGGACGCATTCAACAGACTCTACAATCCACCAGTTAATCATTCGACGGTCGAGCGAAACGCAGACGAAGAAGGTGATTGGAGAACGAACCGTATTTTGGTCGACGATGTTTGTGTTCGGTACACCGACGATACGCAGCATTTGACGGTTACGGTGGAAGGAGAAATGCCGGCATCCGTGATCGAATCAATCGCTTGCGATTTGCAGGAAAAACTAGCCCTCGTTGAGAACATCGAGTGCCGTGTAAAATGGCTGGAATGATTGCCCGTGAAAGAAACCGGTTGGCGGGGCCTCTACACTTTCTTTATGTGTTAGGGCCTAGGCGTTAGTGAACCCGGGGTGGGCTGATTAACCCCTGGCGAAAACCGCACATTGCGCCCGCCCCCCAACGGGGTTCAATAAGNNNCCAAGTGATGCGTGCTCGATCGGCTATGAATCGCAGACGAATAGCACGGGCGTAATCTGTGTTACAATCGTATGAATAAGGCAATGGGCAATCGTGGTGGTCGTCATCAGCAACGAAAGTGGTGGAGGTTCCGTGAGAGAATCTTGTTTGGCAGAGCTTTTGAGAATGAAGCCGTTTCCACGCTTCGCAAAAATCACTTCGTTATTGGTCATCCTGAGTCTGAACACGGTGTTGACTGCGTTTTGCTTTGGACAGAACGGGAGAGCGGCGGGCGGTGAGACTCCTGACAAAACCGCAATTCCGCAGCGTGTCTCCGAAGCCATAAAGGCAGAACGGCGGGAGTTTCAGTTGCAAGAACTGATGCTGGCGAAAGCTGGGAGTTGGATCTTTAAACCGGGCGAAACACCTCGTGTCCTTTGGCGTGACGTCGAAACGGTGCGGCGACTTGGTTGCAACGAGCCGTTAAAGGTTCGATGGTTCAACTCGGAATTGGAAGAGTTACCGGAGCCCGACGCATCGGGTCGTTGGCTGGCGTGGATCGAAGGGGCTGCTCCGAACGGAACACCGCTGCGGCGGCTGAGGACGTTCTATGCGTTGCCGGAACCAATTCCTGTTTCGAACATTCCAGATCTGAAGGTCGTTATCCCCAGTTTGTCGAACCCCAATATGCCCGCAGTGGTTCGTGAACACGAAAGCGAAATTGTGCGATTGGCAAACGATGCGCTCGTGCGGACCGTGATGGGTAACGAACAAGGCGCGATTTTGATTGCTGGACTGACCGAGATCGAATCGCTGGGACGTGCGGCAAGGCACATCGAATCAACCGCCGTGCGAAATGAGGACTTCAATTTGGCGCTGAAGCTGAAGCTGCAAGGGCTGGAAGACAAGGTGCGTTCTTTGCGTCCACCTCGGCGACTGGAACCGCCTGCGTTCATATTGCGCGAGGGTTCACACGATGAAGCTGGCGTGGTCTCCGACGCAAAAGCCAGAATTAACGCTTTGTGCCATGACTGGGCTGAAGATTCGGGCGAGCCGTTTGTGACGCTGGTCGCCCGTCGCGGTGTGATCGTCATTCACGAGGCTTTTGGTAATGACGCCGCAGGCCAACCGGTCGATCACGACTATCGTTGCTGGGTCGCTTCGATCACCAAGACGGTCACGGCGATTTTGTTCAGCCAGTTTCTCGACCAGGGACTTATCGATTTGGACGATTCGCTGGCCACTGTTTTTCCAGACTACCGAAATCACGAATCGAACACGCCAACGTTTCGGCAATGCTTCACGCATACCAGTGGTTTATCAGGCCACGGCGAACTGGGTGACATGCATACGGCACACTTAGAAAACATCGTGCTCAATGGTATCGATGTGAACGAACCGGGGGTGAAGTATTCTTATTGCGGGTTGGGCTACGAGTTGGTCGCCAAGGCGATGGAGATCGTGACGGGAAAGAGTGCCGCGAGGATTTACGACCAGCATCTGTTCCGTCCGCTCGGGTTCGGCGATGTGCGGATGGGCAACGCCAGTTCGTCCGGCGAGTTTACGGCGATGGAACTGGGGATCTTGGCGCAGTGGATGGTCAACCAAGGCAGCTACGGAGATCGGCAGTTCGTCCGGCCGGAAACGTTCCAGCGGATTTTGCCACAACCGCTGCAAGTCGCCGATCCCGGCTACACGGCCGACGAAGGGATCGGCATCCATTGGCAACGGCATCGCAAACCTGGTGCGCCGCGTGATTCGAAACGCGACGAAGACCTGTTGTTCTCAAAGAACTCGTTCGGGCACGGTTCTTTCTCAGGCTGCATTTTCTTCGTCGACCCAGACCGGGAACTCGTCGTCGTGCAAGTCCGCAAGCAGAGCGGTCCCCGCAGCGGTGAGTGGTCACCTAAATTCTTTCAGACAATTGCCGATGTCTTGAGCGAGTAGGCACGTCGGTAGAATCGCACTTATACGAGTCTTTTCATCTAGGCAAGCAGAACGTATGGCAACCGCAGGCGTTCCTTTCAGGACTAACAATGGCCAGACAACGTCGACCAAAAGCACGGGTTATGCCTCACAATGCGATCGGCTGGACGCACTCACAACAAACGGACGCCAGCCAGATATCTAGGAGCCATCCAAGAATGATCACCATAATTGTCGTGCATCAAATCGGCTGCGTTCTGCCGAAGCGAACGTCAACAAGGACCTATCAAATGACCTCATTCAAACTCGCCTTACTTTTACTCTTGGTGTTTGCCCGTGGATTCACCGTGGCCGCAGCTGACGGGTCGCCTCCCAATATCCTTTACATTTTTACTGACGACCAGAGTTACCGGACGGTCAGCTGTTACCCCAGGGCGTATGAATTCGCCAATACACCTAACATCGATCAACTCGCCAAACGCGGAGTCCGTTTTGACCAGGCCTATATGGGCGCCAAATGTGTTCCCTCTCGGGCCACGATGCTGACCGGAAGGCTTCAGTTTGCCGTGGAGTCGAACTATGACGGAAGCGATATCGAAGGGAACACGTACTGGTTCCCGACGATCCGGGACAAAGGCTACTACACGGGCATGATCGGGAAATGGCATTACGGCAAAGGAGCGGAGGCTCACCAGCATGGCACCGCCTGGGATTGGTCCGTAGTCTGGGATCATGGTCAATATGATGCAGCCGGCGGTTACTACTATGACCAACAGGTCATGATCAACGGTGCACCACAGGTTCCACTTGGCGGCTACAGCACCGACCGTTACACCGACTTCACCGAGCAGTTCATCAGGGAACGAGCGACGCAACCGGATAAGCCCTGGTTCTATTGGCTGTGCTACGGCGGTGTCCATGGACCTTACACTCCAGCCGATCGCCACCGCGGCATGTTGGAAGACGAACCCGAGACCGAAATTCCGGTGGATATTTGGGGACCGCGCCCCGGCAAGCCGTCCCATTTTCAAGACAGTAAATGGAAGCAGGGCGAGGATGGAAAACCTTACATCAGTGGCAAGCCGCTTGATTTCTGGGTCAAGCAGCAGACAGAAGCGGTTGCGGCTATCGACGAGGGCGTCGGCCGGATCGTGAAGGTGCTTGAGGAGACGGGACAGTTAGACAATACGATCATCGTCTTCACCTCGGACCAGGGCTATGTTTGGGGACACCATGGGCTGAAGGGCAAGATCGACCCCTATGAAACGGCGATCCGATCGCCCTTTATCATCTCGTGTCCTAAGCGATTTCCAGTTGGCAAAGTATGCAAGGCCCCGATCAATGGCACGGACGTCATACGCAGTTTTCATACCTGGGCCGAAGCCGAACCGCGTTTGTTCATGCCTGGCAGGGACATTACGCCCCTCGTCATGAACCCGGACTCCGAACCGGTGCTCAAACTGTGGAGCAAAGTTCCAACCATGATGACCTACGTGCACAACCGTTATGAGCCCATGGAAATGGCCAAACGTTTGCAGGCCAGCGATTGGGCCTCATGCATGTACGGTAAGAATTCCCCTTGGTACTTCATGGTCCTGGTGCAGAACTACAAGTACACGCGGTATGCACACCCAGACCGGATCGAAGAACTTTACGATCTAGATAATGATCCCGAAGAGTTGGATAACCTGGCAGTCAAGGAGCGATTCAAGGACAAGCTTCTGGAGATGCGAGCGGCCTGTATCCAGTCGATCAAGGACAATGGCGGTTCGGTGTTCGCCGACTCGCTGCCCTTGCCCAAGTCTGGGTTCGAACTTGGCGAACCGAAGACGTCTAGCGACATTACGGTTTACCACGCGACAGGCAAGAATCGTGTTCACTGTGAAGGCTGTCGACGCCTATCCACGGACCCCGAGGTTCTTGCAACCATGACCAAGATGACGTTGGCTGAGGCCGAAGCAAAGGGACTTCCGCTTTGCTCGAGATGTCCGATCAGTTTGCCGAAAGGAAAGTGAGTGACTACGAATAAATCGAGAAAAGCAATGAGACGGGAGGCAATATCACATAATTATTACCTGTCTCATTTTTTCCCCGATGCATGCTACACCGACGATCCCATGTGATCGCCGATCCTGGCATACAGTTCGCGGTTCTGCTGTGAGTTCTCGATAAGGTCTTGGTCGAACCGGATGCGGCCGGGTTCAAAAATCGTGATCGTCGAGGAACCTCCAAAACGGAAATATCCCTTTTCACTACCCTTCTCGACCCACGCGCCTTCACGGAACGTTTGACAAATGCTTCCCACACAGGTTGCCCCAATTTCCATCAGCAAGACCGTTCCAAGTGACTCCGTTTTCAATTCAGTTAACGTTCGCTTATTGGTCGCCAGAATCTGGATATTTTGACGAAGCGCGATGGGGTTCACGGAATAGAGCGGGCCATCGATCAGCCTGGTCTCGCTCGGCACTCCGGCCACGGGGAAATGAAAGCGGTGGTAATCGATCGGGCACAGTCGCGAAAGCAGCAGACTCCCGTGGGCGTATCGGTCAGCCAGATCGTTGTTTCCGAGCAACGTGGCAAGGTCCAACATTTCACCTTTGACAAACAGCCCATCGCTGCGCGACAGGTCTGGCACACACAAGTGGCGACCGTCTGCGGGGAACACGACCGAGGAAGCGTCCGAATCGATCGGCCTCGCCAATGGTTTCAATTCACGAAAAAAGAACTCGTTGAAGTTGGCAAAATCATCCACGTCACGCAAGAATTCGGTCGCATCGAGATCATAGTTTTCGATAAACGGGGCGATTTTCTTCCGGGTGCCCGGACGGTCCATCTTCCATCCATACCAGCGTGAGAAAAGAGCTCGCTTGACCAAAACATTCAAAGAAATCCGCCCACCCAGCGTCCCATAAGTCCACCGCAGAGCCTTATCCCCATAAACTTTTTCAACGCATGTTTCGCCACGATAACGGTCGTAGTAGACGATCTCATCCATGTTTACATTTTTTTCTAAAGAGCTGGGCGACTGATCTTACTTCTAGCGTCAATTGACATCGCCTGAACCATCAGGATATCGCCATCTTTCGAAATGTAATTCAAAATCTGGCTGATGGGTACCGACTAGGAGCCTATCCGAAAAGGGAGCTGACCCTCTCCGGCGAGGCCAAAAGACCGATGAAATCGACTCGCCGTTCTTAGCGTCGAACTGGCTGTCGAAAATTGTGGGACAAATGAGGCAGCCCTGTCGCTTTCTCTCCACCGGTTTCGACTAACGCCAAACCGTGCTGCCCTTTAGCGATTGAGCGACTGAGAAGATACAACCAAGGGCGATCTCGCAAAGTCTCCAAGCAAAACTAAATCGCCTGAACCCAAAATCCGGCCGCGGACACCTTCTTGAAACACGAATCTCGGTTATCGCAAAGGGAAGTCCTCAGCCTGAACATCATTTGGTATACGGTTCACTAGCGGAAATATGGATGATCCGGATTGCCACCGCTAAGTAAATAGGCGACCAAATCGAGGATTTCCGCTTCTGTCATCCGGTCGAAAAGCCCTGCTGGCATCGCGGAAACTTTTGAAACTTCCATCACTTCGATTTCCTTGCGATCGATGTTGACCCGTTGGTTGGGGTTGGTCAAATCGGTGTTCAGCGTCATCGAATCGCCGTTGAGGTTCACGACCACGCCGGTGTGCACTTGCCCGGAATCGGTCAGCACATAGACCGACGAGAATTGTTCGTTGATCACCTTGCTGGGATGAATGACTTGATCGAGCAAGTCGTGGGGCGAATAGCGGCGTCCGGCGGAGGTCAGGTCCGGGCCGGTCATGCCGCCTTGGTCGCCAAACCGGTGGCAGGCGTAACAGCCCGTTGCGGCGAACATCTTTCGGCCGTTATCAAAGTCGCGGTCCTTCAAACCCGAAACGGTCGCGGCGGAAAGCTCTTCCAAAGTCCACTCCTTTGACGGACGTCCGGCAAACACCTCGCCCAAGTTTTCCAGCACCGATTTCTTGACCGGTTTGCGGTCGAGCAGTTCGGCCATCGCATCACGCTGCTGGTCCGACAATGACGCGACGGCATCATTGCGGATGAACTCGATGAACTTTTCAAAGCTGGCACCGCCGGCGTAGTTGGCGGCCTTGAGGAACCATTCGAAGTAGGCTTGATGAAGTTCGGGTGTCCAACCGGCTTTCAAAAAGCGGATCGAACGGGCGTATTGCATCTGTTCTTCTTGTGTCGGCACCGAATTGATCAGCGTGATCGCCTTGGCCGCGACGGTGGGCGATTGCAGGAAGGCGAGGGTCTCGACCAGCAACCAGTTTTCTTCCGGCGTCGATGCGGGAAACAGCCCGTCAAACTGAGCGATCAGTTTTTGATTGGCCGACTCGCTCGGCTGGCCGAACCGAGTCAGCACAACTTGCACGGTGCGCAATAAGATCAATCGTGTCTGGCGATCGAGCGTATCGACATCGATCGCTAGGATCGCCGCGAGCAGCCGATCCTGCATCACCTGGTCAACGACATGATCGGGGCCGCGGTGAAGCGGGCAGACGCCGGCGACACGTGCCAAGGCCAACAACGCGGCGGCTTTCTTCGCGGGGTCTTGTTCGCTGAGTGCCTTGTCGGCCCAGGTTTCGACCGGTTGATGTTCGATCGCCGTTCGCGCGGCGAACCGGATGAAGCGATCGGAATCGGAAAGGTAAGGCCAAGCGGCTTCGATGGCCGCCGGGTCTTCGACGCCATGAAATGCTTCGAGTCGGTGGCGGGTTTCACGGGCGGGATTGGGCGTCGGAGCCATCGAGATCGGTTCGGTCGATTCGTCGCCGACGTAGGTCACACGATACAACCCCGACTGCACACGACGGCCGCCGATCGCAAAGTACATCGCCCCGTCGCCTTGATGGATGATCGCGTCGGTGATCGGCAGCGGCGCTCCGGTGACGAACTCTTCTTTGGTCGCCTTATAAGACGAGCCGTCGGGTTCTAAGTGCACGGCGTAAAGCTTGCCCCAGCTCCAATCCAACGCGAAGAAAGCTTTTTGATATTTCGCCGGGAACTTGGCGCCGTAACCGAACGTGGTGCCGGTGGGTGATCCCGGGCCGATGTCCAGCACCGGCGGCAGGTTGTCTTCGTAGAACGGCATCCGTTTGCCGGCCCCGTTTCGCCAACCGTATTCCGCGCCACTGGTCACATGGCAAATCCGCGTCGGTCGATACCACGGCGTGTTGAAATCGTATTCCATGTCGGCGTCGTAGGTGAACAATTCGCCGTCGATGTTGACCGACGCGTCGAAGATGTTTCGAAAGCCTGACGCGAACGCCTTGAACTGTGTGCCTTGGGGGTCGACTCGGTAGACGATGCCGCCCGGTGCCAAGACGCCGCGGTTGTGGCCACGGCCGTCGGGCATGCTGGCCAGCAGGTGATCTTCGCCCCAGATTTGTGGCACCGGCGAGTTGGCGGCGAGCATTGGCGGAGTCGTGTTGTTGCCGGTGATCAGATAGAAATCTTTGCCATCAGGCGTCGGCACCAAGGCGTGAACGCCGTGATCGCCTTTCGACTTTACTTCGTGCAACATCTCGACATGATCGAGTTGATCGTCACCGTTGCTGTCGGTGACACGATAGATGCCNNCGCCGGGACCGGTTCGACATCATCCGGCTGGATCGTTTGACCGATTGCCGGCGGCGTGATGCGGTACAGCCCGCCGAATTGATCGCTGACCAACAGGCGTCCCTTGTTGTCGGTGCAGAGATTGACCCAAGAGCCCTGTTCTTGACCCGGTACCGAGTACAGCAATTCGACCCGGAAGCCGTCGGCGGCTTTGATCAGCTCGATCGGCGTAGCGGTGTTCCCTTTGATCGCCGGTCCGACCTGGGCCGGCCTGCGCGGCTTGGCCTGCTTGGCATTGGCGGCCTTAGCAGCGGCTTGCTTTGCGGCGGGCTGTGCTGCTTTATCGTCGGCAAAGATTGCCCCTGGTGTAACGCAAACAGCCAAAACGATAGCAATTAAGAAAAGATACGCAGCGGTGCCGTGCGAAATCGGTCGGAGGCGATGGCCAAACATAGGTGAGATCGAAAACGAGGTAGAAGGGTGAGCAGAAAGGATGATGGGGCACGATGGCCGAGGGGGACGATTATAGTCGGATTACGTTTAATCGGATCACGCGATCCAGTCTTTTATGATCTTGCCACCAACGTCGGTCAGGCGGAAGTCGCGACCTTGAAATCGATAGGTCAATTTCAAATGGTCCAGCCCGAACTGGTGCAGCATCGTGGCGTGTAGGTCATTAACGTGAACCGGATTTTCGGTGACATGCCAACCGATTTCGTCCGTCGCCCCGTAAGTCATGCCGCCTTTTAGTCCACCGCCGGCCATCAGCATGCTGAAGGAATACGGATGGTGATCGCGGCCAGTCCCGACCTCACGTTTGCCGCCACGATTTTCCCCAAGCGGCGTGCGTCCGAACTCGGTACCCCAGACCACCATCGTCGAATCGAGCATGCCACGTTCCTTCAGGTCGCGGATCAGCGCCGCGATCGGCTGGTCGACGCAACCGGAGTTATAAGGTAATTCCTTAGGTATATTGCTGTGGTGGTCCCATGAAGCGTAAACGATGTTGATGAATCGCACGCCACGTTCGACCATCCGCCGAGCGAGCAAACAATTCTTCGCAAAGCTGTGGTAGGTATCGCCTTGTTTGCCGCGTCCGTCAAAGTCTTTTGGTTCGGCGCGGTTGAGCCCGTAAGCGTCTAAGGTTGCCTGCGATTCGGTGTTCAAATCGATCAATTCCGGTGCTGCGGTTTGCATCCGGTAGGCGAGTTCATACGAGGCGATGCGGGCGGCGATTTCGGGGTCGCGAACTTCCGCGTAACGCTGTTCGTTGGCGGCTCGCAAGACGTCCAGACTTTGTCGTTGCAACTCAAGCGGCAAGCCCGACGGGTTGGCCAAGTTCAATACCGGTTCGCCTTGATTGCGAAACGGGACACCGGCAAAAGTTGACGGCATAAACCCGGATTGCCAAAGCGTGGCCCCGCCCGATGAACCGCGTCCGCTGGTCAACACGACGTAACCGGGCAGGTTTTGCGATTCGCTGCCCAAGCCATAAGTCAACCAAGAACCCATAGTAGGCAACCCGAACGTTCCCCGTCCGCACTGCATCATCAGTTGACCGGGGTGATGGTTGAACTGTTCGGTGTGCAGCGAACGGACCAGCAACAGATCGTCGGCGACGCCACCGAGGTGCGGCAGCAGTTCGCTCAACTGCATCCCACACTCGCCGTGCTTTTGGAACGTGTAGGGCGAGCCTTGCAGCAACGCGTTTTCTTTCTTGATGAACGCAAAGCGGACTTTTTCCAGCATCGAATCGGGCAGCGGTTGTCCGTGTCGCTCCTTCAGCACCGGTTTGTCATCGAACAGATCGATATGCGACGGAGCTCCCGCCATGAAGATAAAAATGCAAGCCTTCGCCGGGCCATCAAAATGCGGTGGCTTGGGGGCCAGCGGATTGGCGATCGTGCCGGATTCCTCAGCGGCATTGATCGGTTCGGCCGCCGCACGGCTCAGCATCCCGTCTTGGGTGAGCATCGAACCGAGCGCCGCCATCCCCAGCCCGCTGGCGGTGGTCGTTAGGAACTCACGGCGTACGTGCGCCGCTTGTCGCTCGCTTGCGCTGCTTTGAAACGGTGTCATGTGCTCTCTCCACTAAACCAAAAAGTCGGTTGTATCAGCGAAACAGGGGAACGTGCGACTCCATGGGCCGTCGCCTTCATCTGCTGCGGTTCTTAATCACGAACAATGAACTCGTCTAGGTTCATCACCATCCGCAGCGTCGCGATCCAGGCCGCGTTCTCTTCGGTCGTCACCTCGTCCCAGCGATGATGCGAGGCGAGCAGACGGGCGTCGTCGGGGTGCGATTGGTAGTAAAGCCGCGCCGCGACCAGCAACTGTTCAAAGCGATCGAGTTCCGTATCTTGCGGCTTGCGGGCGATGCACAATCGCAGCGCATAAGTTAAACGCTGGCGATCGTCGCCGCTGGATTCCATGAAGACTCGACGCGCAAGCGCCTGGGCCGCTTCGGTGAAGACACTGTTATTAAGCGTCACCAGTGCCTGCAGCGGCGTGTTGCTCGATTCACGCTGCAGCAGCGTCGTATTGGAATCGGGGCAATCGAAACTGATCAGCGTCGGGTGCGGCGAGGTGCGTTTGAAGAACGTGTACATGCCGCGACGATACGCATCCTCACCGCCGCTGGTCGCCCACTTGAAGTTGTTCGCGTAACTCAGTTCCGCAACACCCGGCGGTAACGGCGGAAAGACGCTCGGCCCGCCGACCTTCTGGCTCAACAAACCGCTGACGCCCAAATGCAGATCGCGGATCACTTCGGCCGGAACCCGCAACCGGTTCTGTCGGGCAAACAGCCGATTGGTCGGATCGACCCGCGTCAGTTCCTCGCGGTGATGCGACGCTTGGCGGTACGTCGCACTCATCAGAATCGTCTTGATCAACCGCTTGCGACTCCACTGCATGTCATGCGAAAACTGCCACGCCAACCAGTCGAGCAATTCGGGATGCGTCGGCAATTCGCCACGGACACCAAAATCATTCACCGTCGGCACGATCCCGCGTCCGAACAGATGCGCCCAAACGTGATTGACGCTCACACGGCTGGTCAGCGGATGACGCGGATCGACCAACCAGCGGGCCAGGTCGAGCCGGTCGGCCGGCTGGTCCGCATGCCGTGACCGCAACGGGTGCGTGCCGGAGATAATCGCCAGCGCATCGCTGGTCACCTCTTCGGCAGGCTGAAGAAAGTCGCCTCGGTGCAGCAACCGTGTCGTCCGCTTAGCCGGGCCGATCACCCGCACCGACATCAGCGGACTAGCAGGCGGTTTGGCTTTCAGCTT
>DIUH01000167.1:0-452 GCA_002428205.1 Planctomycetaceae bacterium UBA6163 | reverse complement strand
GTCCTGGTGGCGATGCGAAACCGCCCCAGCGTGTGCTCGCCACCATAGCTTTGCTCGATCACCACACGCAAGAAACGATACGCCTTCGCGTCCATCGGCTGTGCGATCAATCCGGTCCATTGATGTGGCTTGCCCATTTGCGGCGAGATCGCCCAGCCCGATTTCGCTTCATCGCTCAGCGCCCCTGCGGCGGAGAACTTCTGCTGCGAAAAGTCAGCTTCGGCGGTCGCGATTGCCAGCTCCACCGGTTCGGCAAACTCACGGTCGCCGCTGGCGAACAAACGAATGCGACTGATCACAAAGTTACCGTTGGGTGCTCGCCCAGGACCCTGCTTGCCCAACGATTCATCGGTCAACGTTTCGAGGCGAATGCCGGTCAGCGGCAGTTCGGGCAGCGCCACATCGATCGTGTATTGATCTTGATCGGGCACCGGACCGGTCACCAACAATGA
>DIUH01000418.1:44045-50421 GCA_002428205.1 Planctomycetaceae bacterium UBA6163 | reverse complement strand
ACGTCATCGCCGTCGCTGTCTTTCAGCCAGATCAAACGGGGTTGATCGACGACCAAGACGCCGCCGTCAAAGAATTCGAATCCGGTGGGGCAGTGCAATTTGTCATAGAAGACGGTGCTCTTATCCGCTTTCCCATCGCCATCGGTATCTTCCAGGATCACCAATTTATCGCTGGGCCGAGCGTCGCCAGGTTTCCACTGTGGGTAGCTTGGCATTGTAGAAACCCACAAACGTCCTTTGTTGTCAAACGACATTTGGACCGGCTTGGCGATTTCGGGAAATTGTGTTTCATCCGCGAAGAGTTTGATTTCGAAACCTTCTGGGACGGTACAAGTCTTGATCAAATCGTCGGGCGGCAGAATCGTTGGTCCGCCTTCGGCGTTCTCGCTGTAAGCTTGACGTGGTTCGCCAAATCGAGTGGCCGGGGAGAACAATTCGCCGGTACTGGAATCATCGGGCGTCGCGGCGACCGGCTTGCCTTGGACTAGGTCCCAAACATATTGGTCGCGAACAGCGGCCATGTTGCGAATCTTGACATATTCGCGGGGAAAGGTTTCCGTATCCCAAGTCCGCCGACCACCATAAACATACCAGCCATTCAACATGCGATAATCTTGCAGGTGGACCCAAGACTTATCATTGATCGCTTGGCGAACGCGTTCGTATAGATCGGAGTTTTGTACGTTGCCGCCGAGTCCGAATAGTGCTTCGTCTAACAATTCAGCGATCAAGCGATCGCCATCTTCGTTAACGTGGCAACCGTTGATGGTCAGTTGCAGGCCAGGCTGGGCATCGAATGCTTTTTGGGTCGCGGTGAGGATATCGACGAACGCGAGGTTGCGTTTTGCGGCAACCTGGCGAACCGCTTCACTGTAAAGTTTGAGGTTTTCTCGCTGGCTATCACCACTGGGCAACAGCCCGTCGCCGGCGGTTTCGAAAGCGATGGGTGAAACGAGCACAAAGCGAGCGGGGCTGCCGGCATCATCACGCGGATACTTCTTGGTGAACTCGTCGATCATCCGCTCGTAGTCGGACTTAAACTTTTCGATTCCGGCGGGACCGGCGAACGATTCGTTAAAGCCAAAGAAGCAGAAGAAGGTATCGGGTCCGAAGGCCAGCAGCGGGTCATCCAGCTTGTAGTAGTCTGAACCGCGTTGGCGAATCGAAACTTCGTCGGCTGGGCGAGCGAAATTGCGAAAGACCAATGCTTTTTCGGGGAAGCGGAACATGAGCCGCGTTTCGAAGTGTCCGAACAGGTTCATCCGTTCGGCGGTTGAGTTGCCGATCAACGCGATGCGTTCGCCTTGAATGAAGTCCAGCGGCAAGGTGCTGGCCGACAGGGCAGGGCGGGGCGGTCGCGGCGGCAGCTTTAAAAGTTCTTCGGCCGATTTGGGCGCGGAATCCGCAGCCGCCACGGTGCCCAGATGGCAAACCGACGCACTGCCGAAGGTCAACAAACTTAGCGCAGCAGCCGATCGACAGACCTTGGCGGCGAACGTCTTGAACATCAAACGCATTCCTTAGATGGCAGGGGGGCAGAGGCGAACCGGCGATGGAGATTACCGAGGACGATTGCATCCGGTGATTTTTGGGGTTTGGTTTATACTTGGGTGAGGGCAGGGCGGTTCAGTTGTCGACTCGGGGGTCGGACCGCCGACGCAAGTGCCCCTAGTGTAGTTACCGAATGCGATGGTGGCGCTGAACGCTTTCTACACAAACACTTCAGCCGTAATCGACTCGCCTGCATAACGCTGGCGGATCGGGGCGACTTGTTCGGCCAGAAAATCGTCGACCTGCTCGGGGGCGCGGCCGACGAACAACGCGGGGTCGGTCAACGCGTCGATGTCGAGATGGGCGTATTGCGGATCGCTTCGCAATCGATCCAGCAGGTCGTTTTCGGCTGCTTCGGATTTGACTCGCGTGGCCGCCGCTTGGCTGTGCTGGCGAATCGATTCGTGCAATTCTTGGCGGTCGCCGCCAGCAGTCACTGCCGCCATCAGGATCGCCTCGGTCGCCATGAAGGGCAATTCGGCGGCCAAGTTCTTGGCGATCGTTTTCGGGTAAACCACCATCGCTTCGGCGATATTTTGCATCAACACCAGCGACGCATCGACCGCCAAAAAAGCTTGCGGGATCACCAAGCGGCGATTGGCACTATCGTCCAGCGTACGTTCAAGCCACTGCGTCGCGGTGGTCGCGGCGGTGCTGGACTGCAGGCTCATCACGAACCGCGTCAGGGCACAGATTCGCTCGCTGCGCATCGGATTGCGTTTATAGGCCATCGCGGAGCTGCCGATTTGATCGGCCTCGAACGGTTCTTCGACCTCTTTTCGATTGGCCAGCAGTCGTAAATCGGTCGCGGTCTTGTGAAGCCCCTGAGCGATCCCGCTGAGGGCGTCAACGATCTGGCTGTCGACTTTTCGCGGGTAGGTTTGGCCGGTGACGGGATAGACGTCGTCGAAACCGATCGCCTTGGCCACGTCCCGCTCCAGTTGGCGAACCTTGGCGTGGTCACCGCCAAAGAGCTGCAGAAAGCTGGCCTGGGTGCCGGTCGTTCCCTTGGTCGAACGTGCCTTGAGCGTCGCCAAACGGTGCTCCACGGCTTCCAGATCGAGCACCAGGTCGTAAATCCAAAGGCAGCAGCGCTTGCCGACCGTTGTCGGCTGGGCCGGTTGCAGGTGGGTGAATCCGAGGCAGGGTAGGGCACGATGGGTTTGGGCAAAGGTTGCCAAACGATCGATCACCGCGGCCAATCTCGACGCGACCAATTTCAGCGCGTCGCGCATCAGGATCAGGTCGGCGTTGTCGGTGATAAAGCAGCTGGTCGCCCCCAGGTGGATAATCGCCTTGGCCGAGGGGCATTGATCGCCGTAAGCGTGGACATGCGCCATGACGTCGTGGCGAAGCTTTCGTTCGTAGGCGGCTGCGACGTCCAGATTCAGGTTGTTCTGGTGGGTGCGCAGTTCGTCGATCTGTTGGTCGGAAATGTCCAATCCCAGTCGCTTTTCGTTCTCGGCCAGTGCTACCCAGAGGCTGCGCCAGGTGCGAAATCGGCGTTCGTTACCCCACAGGGTAGCCATTTCGCGTGACGCGTATCGGGTGATCAGGGGGTTTTCATAAGTCGATTGCGGCGGCTGGTTCATTACGCTTGTGCGGTGCTGTGGCGGGTTGAGTGGGTGGAATGAGCCGAGCTTTTTGGGGGCGGCATTTCGGCGATCATGCGGTTTCGATAGGATAGAGTGGCTGGCTGGAGCGGAACAGGCGGCCCAGGTCCTACGTTTTAAGGCGATTGCTCGGTCCGCTTAACCGATTTTCGGCGTCACTATCGATTGCCCCACGCTCACGCATACGGTGCTTTTCAACGCATGACTGCTCACAAATTTGCCTCGAATCGAGTTAACCGAACTCTTTGGCCCCGACCAATTTGCCTTCTGGTCGCGATTTTTGTTTCTGCGGCGATTGGCGCAAGCGGCCCACTGAGCCCGAAATCCGCTACGGCTGACGATTACAAGCCGGCGATCACCCTGGTGCCTGATACCGCGGCTGGAATCGTGCGGATCCCTAGCGTTCCGGCGCTGTGCGACGCGTGGAAGCAAACCACGTTGTCGGCCCTGGTGAACGATCCGGCGATGAAGCCGTTTGTCGATGCTCAGAAAAAACTGTCGGAAGAACGGACCAGCACGCTCGGTTTCAATATCGGCGTGCGCCCCAAGGAAGTCTTAGAAATGGCTTCGGGCGAAGTCGTCGTGGCATGGCTGCCGTTTGATGATAAGAGGCGTCCGTTTGCGTTAGCATTGATTGCCGACATTCGTGGCAATCGGGCTCGTGCCGATGAAGTCGTGACGAAAATCGATGCGGACATGAAAGCCAACGGTGCGAAGCTGGACACGACCAGTTTCGGCAGCGAATCGATCCGGGTTTACACATTGAAGCCCGTACCGGGTCAAATCAAAATCGACCAAGTGGTGTTGACTTACAACGACACTCGCCTGATTGCGGCCGATCGCGATTCGGTCGTCACGTCGATGTTAGAATCGGTCGCAGGCACTAATAAAGTTGCAAAACTCGACGTGGCAGAAGATTTCCTGGGAGTGCAAAAACAGGTCGAATCTCAAATCGCGGACCAACCATCGGTCGCTGGCGTACAGTGGTTCGCACGTCCGCTTGCGATGGGGCGGATTGTCAAAGACGCTGCGAAAATCGATCGTGGCAGCCAAGTCGAGATCCTTAACTTGCTGCAGCGGCAGGGTTTCGATTCGGTGCGAGCCGCTGGAGGGCAAGTTAGCGTCGGTGGCGCGGAGTTTGACCTGCTGCACAAAGGTTTCATTTGGGCACCAACGACCGCCGGCCAAGCCGAACGGTTCCGATTAGCGGCCCGCGTCATCCAGCCGATCAACCTACCCGCCGAATCGATTCCCACATGGGTCGGCGGCAAGATCGCTAGCTTCAGCCAATTGAACTGGAACATGACCGATGCGTTTTGGCACATCGAATCGCTGGTCGACGACGCGTTTGGTGAAGTGATCTTCCGTGATATTCTGGAAGGGATTCGTGATGATGAGGACGGCCCGAGGATCGATATCGCCAAGGATGTGATTCCGAACTTGGGCAAGCGGATTTATATCCTGACCGACAACGTCATGCCGGCCGATCAACGCAGCGAACGGGTATTGGTTGCGATCGAAATTACCGACACAGCGGCGCTTCGCAAAGCCGTTCGCCGCACCATGGAAGTCGAATCTGATGCATCGCTGATTCCCGGACCGATCCCCGGTGTCGATGTTTATCGTGTGCTACGAACCAACGAGCCGAATGATTTTGAGGCCGAATTGTTCGACGACCTCGGCCTGGGCGACGACGAAGACCCCGATCGCCAACCGCCGCTGTTGAACCAGTGGGCGATTACTGTGATTGAGGCACCGGGTGCTGTGAAAGCGGCCAAACAAGCGGGTTACCTGATCTTTTCATCTCACCCCGAACTGCTGCTGGAAACGCTCGGGCGATTCGCAAAACCCGGTAACGCAGACGCCTTTGGCGACGACGCCGAAGTCAAAAATGTTTTAAACAAGCTGGAAAAGCTGGGGGCTAAAGAACGTGCTTACGTTCGTGTTGCCAAAACGAATCTTACGTTTCGCGCCAAATATGGGCTGATGCAAGAAGGCAAATTGCGAGACAGCGATTCGTTGATGGCTACGCTGTTTCGCCGTATTTTCATCTCCAAGGGCGAAGATGACATCGATCTGAGCAACGATAAATTGCCAGCATTCGAGACGATCGAAAAGTACTTGCGTCCAGCCGGCGGTTACTCAAAGGCGACCGAGACGGGATGGACGCTAGACGGTTTCTTGTTGAAGTAGATTTGTAGTACCGCCTTTCGGCGGCTTTTATATGGTTCGCAGTACCGCCCTTAGGCGGCCGGTGGATTGACAGGATTTTTCTTGGCCGCCTAAAGGCGGGACTACGAGCAGGGGCCAATCAATTCTCTTTTGGCTGATCCGGATCAAGCTCACTCCATGTCCCATACTCATCTGGTTGGTCCTCAAGCGAATCAAACTCGACCGTTTCTGAGACTTCAGCATCCATCACGACCGTCTGGTCGATATCGGATAGATCATTATGAGTTTCCATATCGTCTGAGACCGCAAAACTGTCTCCTGCGTCGACCGGCTCCAGTTCCAAAGTTTCCAAAGTTTCCAACATATCGAGTTGGTCGTCGCCGTTTTCCTGGTCGTCGAATTCAAGTGGTGGCAAATCGTCTTTGAAAGGATCGCTCGAAAGCGAATCATCACCAAACGAATCGGATGAACTTTCCAACTCCAGCGTTTCCAGTAAATCGCTTTGAACGGGCGAATCGAAACCGGGTTCTTCGGGCAAGTCCAAGCTCTCGATCTCATAAGTTTCTGCGCTGGCATCAAGATCGCTTTGATCTATCGAATTGTCACCAAACGAATCGGATGAACCTTCTAACTCTAGCGTTTCCAGCAAATCATCTGGCACCGGCGAACCGAAACGCGGTTCATCGATTTGATCCAAACTTTCGATCTCATAAGTCTCCGCGTTCGCGTCGCCATCGCTTTGCCCCAAGTCGTCTTGATCGACGTTCCAAGTCGGTTCGCCGGTCACCGGATTGGGCTGCATCGCGATCTCGGGTTCAGAAAACTCCGGGGTCGACTCGGCACCCTCAAGCTCGCCACCCAAATCGATCGTTTCGCTGATTGGTTCGTCAATCGCAACGTCACCCGATGACCACTCGTCAACCGACAACGTTTCTTCCAGCGTTTCATTCGCCTCAGCGGCTAATCCGGCGACGACGCCCGCAGCACCCGCGACAACCGCAGCACCGGCGGCCGATTCCGGTTGGGACCATAACTGCGTT
>DIUH01000418.1:12698-44016 GCA_002428205.1 Planctomycetaceae bacterium UBA6163 | reverse complement strand
ATATCCGCCAACGTTTGGCGATACATGTCGAACTTTGGCGCGATGAACTCCAACTTATACGCGTCACTGTAGTAAGCGATCTGCTTATTTCGGGGAACCGCCTCCAACCTTGCCGCAGCGTCACGGCGAATGAACGACGGCGTGTTGCTGTACCACCAATGCCCGCTGGTGATCACGTTGGGGAAAATCCAAGCGTAACTGACCAATTCCTGGTTCGTGACGCTGGCCAAGACCGAGATCGGGAACTTGACTTCAGGAAACGCATTAAACAATTCGGCATATTGGATCAACGACACGCGACTGTCATACAGATCGCGTCCCTGATGAACGCCTTCGCGATAGACCTCGCGGTTGACGCCGATCATCAAATCGAAAGGCAATCCATACTGGTCGCACAGTTCGGCGATCGTCCAAAAGACCCGTCGCGACAACGCCGCTCGGTGAGCCGGGTCGACACCGAGGCCGTGGCGCAGAACGGCATCCAGCGCCGTCGCGGCTCGGCCATCGGAAACCGGTGCTGGCGAAAAACTCGGTGGCAACGAAATCGCACAAGCACGTGCTCCGTTGGCCACGAAGTGTTTGAAACGTTGTTCCAGCGCATCACGCAACGACTGAAGCGATCCGCTCAAGCCGATTCCCGACGCGCCGACCAAACGCTCGCGAACCTCTGGTTTGGCCAGGTGGAACACCAGATCGTCGGTCCGCAGACAGGGGATATAAACGTTGGTATCAAACCGCTCCAACGGATCGTCGAAGTCATTCGTCAAAAAGACCGCCGACACGTTCGCTTTTTCCAACACCGTCGAAGCCCAATCGGCCGACTGCATCATCGACTCGGCGCGATCATAAAGCGATTCCCAATTGTCGGGCGTGATGGTGTCGTGTTCGAACCCGTAAAGCTGTTTGCAGATTTCGATCAACCACGAATACTGGGCGGTATTCGTCAGGTGTTCCAGGCCGCCGACTAGGCGGCTGACCAATTCGCGCGGCGACATCCCGGGCGACTCGATCTGGGACTTGGGCATCCCAGAGGCGTGCGCCAGTTCGGTGTAGTAGTGATAACCGAGCAAATCGGCCAGCGTTTGCGAGGCCGGATTGTGCGGATTGATGTGCGTGTGCGGGTCAATCAGCGTGATCTCGCGCAGCGATTGCAGGATGGCGTCGCGGGTGGATTGCATGAGTCTGGTCGTGGTCCGAAGGGGGATGATCAGGGATTGCAGTGAGGGGCCCCGAGCGAGCGGGCCGCGGCGAACGGTGTGGGCAAATCGAAGCCACTATCTTACTCGCTGTGCAGCCCAATCCGAGAGCGCACGATACTGATTACGGCTGATTGGGTTTCTGCCGGGTGCCGAAACCGCCAGGCCTCCGCGCTCAAACCGCGACCGCAGCGGCAACTTCGGCCCGCACGGCGTCAAGCACACGTTTCTGGACCTGTTCGAGCGTTCCTTCTTGAAACGCTCCTGCGGCGGCCTTGTGCCCACCGCCACCGAACCGCCTCGCCACTTCGTTGCAATCCATCGCACAACGGCTGCGGAAACTGAGCTTGAATCCGCCACGCAATTGCTCGACAAAAATCACTGCCGCCTTGGTGCCGTCGACGGTCAACGTCAAGTTGATCGCGTCTTCGGTATCGCTGGGGTTGGCACCGGTTTTCTCGAAATCTTCTTTCAGGACGTAGGTGTGAGCCAACGCGCCCTCGATTTCGATCTGAGTGCGTGACAGAATCAATCCGCGGAGCCGCAACCTGCCGATCGTATCGCGTTCATACAAGTCGCCGTAGATTTCCGCCGGCACGGCGCCGGCTTCCAACAACCGGGCAACCACGTGATAGGTCGCTGGCGTAACACTGCCGAACCTGAACCAACCGGTATCGGTGGCGATGGCGGCAAACAGCGGCACGGCCATCTTGCGGGTCAACGCCACGCCCAACGCATCGGCAGCTTGTACCACCAAATGCCCCGTCGCTTCGGCCACATAATCCTTGTACATCCGGGCCCCCAGATCGTCTTCGCCGACATGGTGATCCAACACCATCTTGTCGGCTCGCGACCGGCGAATCACATCGCCCATGTCGCCCAATTGAGGCCAAGCGCTGGTATCGAGCACCATGATGCAGTCGGTGGTGATCTGTTCGGGCTGGACATCGTCACCCAAGACTTCGATCGTTCCGGCGGGATCGATAAACTCCAAGGCCGGTGGAGTTCGGTGGGCGTTGATGATGCGAACCTTTTTGCCGATCGCCCGCAACACTTCCGCCATGCCAAGTTCACTGCCCAGGGCATCACAATCGGGCCGAATGTGGCTGGTCAGAACGAAGCTCTCGTAGTGACTGATTTGACTGACGAAAGCTTTCCAATCTACGCTCATTGATCGCTCGAACTTATCTGTATGCGGGGTAGGGCAGGGGACTTCATGCGGCAAGTATAGCCAATCCCACAGCGATCACGACCACGGGCAGGCGGCAAGGAATCGACGAATCTCCGTGAGGTCCGCCGCCACCTGTTGCTGCAGCGATTCGCCAGAACTGAACTGCTTGACCGGCCGAACTCGCGATACAAAGTCGATCGCAATCGATCGGTTATAAAGATCGCCCAAAAAGTCCAACAAATGGACTTCAACCTTGTGCTGCGATTCGCCAAACGTCGGATTGGGACCGATGTTAACCGCCGCGCCGATCGGCTTGCCGTCGACAATGGCCCAGCAAGCATAAACGCCTGCACCGGGCACCAGCGTCGCGATTTCGCCGAGGTTCGCGGTCGGAAAACCGAGCAAACGCCCACGTCCGGCACCCGGAATCACCGTTCCCGATAATCGATAAGGTGCGGTTAAAATCTCGCTCGCCTGAGCCACATCGCCGTCGATCAACAACTGCCGCACGCGGGTACTGCTGACCATCCGGTCATCGACCGTCTCTGGTTGGGCGATCTCGCACTGAATCGCCGACTGGTCGCACAACCGACGCAGCATCGTCGGATTTCCCGCCCGATCGCGGCCAAAGAAAAAGTTCGGGCCTTCGACCATCCCGCGTGCCCGCAGCGATCCGATCACCAAAGACTGGAAAAAAACTTCGGGCGACTGTTGCAGCAGCTCTCTGGTGGTGCGAATCACAACCACACCATCGACGCCACAGCGTCGCAGCAGTTCTTCGCGACGTGCGATCGTGGTTAATTGCGGCGGCATCTGCCCAGGCCGCAGCAGCGATGCCGGCGACGGGTCAAACGTAACCGCGACCGCAGGGCCGCCGATCCGATCGGCCATCGCCCGCAACCGACGGATCAATGCGGCATGGCCACGGTGCACTCCATCGAAATTGCCGATACTGATCGCCCCGCCCAATAAGCGAGCGTCGGGCGCATCGGCGGTGGATAACGGAATCACGGTCGCGTCAATTCGGGGCAGGGCAGGGGACGATTCAAGGATGAAGATTATCCCCCGATCCGGCTTCGGGTCGAGTGGACAACCGCCACGTTCATTCCAAAGGTTCACTCCACACGTTCATCCCCAATCGACCTGGCGATACTCAATCGTCGGCAAATCGCCACACTGGCCACACCGACTGGCGACCAACGAGAACTCCTGGTGGCATCGTGGGCAATAGCTGACCGCTTGGGGATCGTCGCGCTGCGGCTGTGACAATAACGGCTCGAGATCGAAACCACGCTCCTTTGCAAACGCCCACAGCGCCGCTAGCGACGCTTCGCGATACTGGCGCACAATCCCGATCGCGACCTCATCGGTTCCATAGGACGATTCCGCGGGCACACCCTGCGGTGGCTTGGGGAACAACAGATCGCGAGCCAATCGGCCCGTCCACTGACAAACTTCGTCGTCGGCACAAAACGCCGCCGCCACAGCGACCGGATGCGAAATCCCAACCAACCGCCTTGCCAAATGGTCGGGCGATCGCATCGCCGCAGCCGGCGAAACCAATGACGTCAAAAACAGTTTCCAACGCTGCGGCCGATCACCCGGGTACAAACGCCGGTGCCCATAAAACATTAGTCCCGAACACAGCCACCACAACAACAGAACGATCGCCAGATAAACGGCGATGGTTTCAACGTCGCTGAAACCGGGCAACCAACCTTGATACCGGGCGATACCGACCGGAAAAATCCAGCAAAACAACAACAGCGAAACGAACCTCAATCGCCGCGTCGCCGCCCGCCAAGCATCGATGCGATCCTGAATCGGCTGCGTATCAAACTGTAGAGCAACAAACCGCGAAATCGCCACCTCGCGTTCCTGCTGAGGCTGGCCGGCGATCTCACTCAGCGACCCTGCCAGCGATCGGGCCGCACCGGCAGTCGAAAGCCGGCACAGCATTTTGCCATCAAGTCGTAACTCGCGATCGACGACCTTTATTTCGCCGATGCGATCCCACGGACAATACAACCACGACGCCGGCCCGCTATCGACTCCGGCATCGACACCGACCAACGATCCGGCGACATAACCATAAACGCCTTCTCGCGCCACACTGATCGGACAGGACTCCGCAATCAAAGTCGCATCAAATGGGGCGATGCCAAAAGTCGGCAAGTATCCCGCATCGTTTCCCAGCAGCCGATGAGTGCGAGTCGGACAGCGAAAGCGTCCGAAGTAAGATCGGATCGCGACCGCACCGCTGCTGACCCAGGCCAGCGATTCAAATAAGTACAACCCCGTTAGGATGATGTAGATCCAGGCCACATCGGACAGTGCAGGCATCGATTAAGAATCACACTTTGCGATGAACCGTTTCGCTTCGATCAACCTGACTATCGATCACGATGCCGTCTCGCCGCCACCACCGAGCAGCCGTTTTACGATTGACATACCCGCACCGAAAATCACGACCACAGCCAAGATGATCGCCTTGCCGCCTTTGGCCAGCAGTACACCCAACTTACCCAACAGACCGGTTTTCGCGGCCATGGCAAGTCCGCCACCGGCGACCAAACCGGTCAGTCCATAAGCGGCAATTTTATCACCCTGTTGCCACTCCGAGTATTTTTCGCCTGAGGTAAAAGCGAAACCGGTCAAGACTTGCTTAACATCGGGAATCGACTTCGCATAAGTCTCTGGGCTATCCAACAAGGTTGCTTCCATCACACCACGACGGCCGAGAATTCGGATGTCATAGTTAACACTATCACCGTCATTGAAACCGAGTCGCAATGCCCAGGTCAGGTTATTAGTCTGAGGATCATAGAATGGCCTTTCCATCCAAGAAATGCCGCTGCACTGGGCGGCACCGACAGCACGCCGGGCCTCGTTCATGCCTGGCAAACCGGCTTGAAAGGAGCTCAGGATCTCTTCGGCGTCGATCGACTCCTTATCCGCATCTTTCACATAACCGATATCATCAAACTTAAAGATCAATGTCCAACTGGCACCTTCGGCCATTGGAACAATCGCCCCCAGGATACCCGGATCACGTGGATTGCCATACAACTCCAGCAATGTCTGGGCACCACTAGCACTCGTAAACTGATAACCCGCCGGAACCTGAATCTCGGCCATCGTGCCGACTCGCTCCGTCGTTGGCCCCTCGGTCCACTGGATCGATGCGAACCGCTCCATCATCTGCTGCTGCTCAGGCGTCAAGGGACCTTCTTGTGCAGAAACACTTCCCGACGCGAACGCGAACGAGCAAACTACCGCGACGGCAACTACCATCGATGACCAAACACAAACACGAAATTGAAAGACTGCGTGCGACATACCCAGACTCCGGCAAGCAAGTGAAAGCAAAGAAAAGTGAAACGCCGCGTGTTGCAGAGCAATCGCCTGGTTAAGCAGAGAACAGGTGGCGTGAACGCTTGGTGAAGTGCGTCACTTTATCGGGGGGATTTTAGGACTGTCAAGCAAAACGTGGACACTGTTGCCGATTTATGCACTACTTCTTTGCTCCGCTATTGACCGCTCGCAGGGCACCCGCTTTGACTTTCTCGAAAATTTCTTGCTTGACGATTCACCCCGCATCTGCTTACTTTTATAGAAGGCAGCGTTTTGCAGTGCGAAATTGCAAAATCGCCCGCTCTTCAGCCACCTTTTCGAAAAGTAACCCGATGGTCGCTTCGGCAAACATCAACCGCTACTGTCGACGATCGATCGTCGTTGGGTGGTTGTTTGCCTCAATTGTCCTTCTTTCTGTTGGTTTAACGGCAGAAAAGGCTAACGCGAGTTGCGGAGACTATCTGTTGCACGGACCGGTCCATTCGTCCGCGACCGGTGATCACGCCAACCAACAGCACAACCATTACGGCGGCGGATCTTCGTCGGACCAGCAAACGTCGGACACAGGTCAATCGCCGCCGCCGTCGCCGAGTTCACCATGCGCAAACGGACGCTGCCATTCGGCTCCGCCTCATCCACCGGCAAACAGCCCCACGCGGGCTGTCTACATCAAGCAACCAGTTGTCGTCGACGCGTTCGCGTCATCGGATTCCGACCGCGACTCGATCGGCTGGCTCTTTCCCGCTGATGGACTTCGTCCCGAAGGCCCATCGATCGCGGTCGATCTCCCGCCTCCCGAGCGTGGCTGCTAACACGCTTAGACGATCTGCTGGACAGAGATTGCCCGACGTGCGCCGGGTTCGCCTTGCATATCTGACGTATTGCTGCATGTCTATTTTTTTGTGGACACACTCAGCAGCGATCGGATGATATGCGTAAACAGCCCGAACCACTCGGCCAGCAAATGATCGTCTAGCGGCCGTTGCGAGCTTTTCGCATCGTTGTCTGGACACCTACAGGTTTGATGAGCTCGCTCACGATTTCCTGTTGTGGTCCTCGAATAAAGCCTTGCGCATTTCAGCCTCAGCATCTGATTCGGCACGCCGTCTAACGTGTCAATCAAACCTGGCCGATCAGTAGTCGCGAGGCTCTCTCATCAATCGCCGAAAATGACATCCAGACTTCGAGATCCATTCATGCACTGTTTGATTGCCAAACCACAAACCCGACCGGCGTTCACGCTTGTTGAACTGTTAGTTGTAATCGCCATCATTGGCGTGTTAGTCGGGTTGCTATTGCCTGCCGTGCAAGCGGCCCGAGAATCAGCCCGTCGCATGCAGTGCGGCAATAACCTAAAACAAATTGGCCTGTCGATTCATAACTATGAATCTGTGTACAAACGGCTTCCCGCCGGCCGAACGTCCCGCGGACTTTCGGCTCACGCAGCACTGACGCCCTATTTGGAACAGAACAACGCGGCAGAACAGATCGATTTTGCATCCGCTTGGAATGCGGCCCAAAACCTCACCGCTAGAACTTTCAAAGTCGCAACCTTCGTTTGCCCCTCTGATCCACAATCCGACAATCCGCTCGGCTGGGGCGGAACAACCTATCGCAGCAATCAAGGTTCGGGAATTCTGTGGGGCCTACCAACCCAAGATCCGTCGGACCCGAATTTTACAATCCCCGGACCAAACGGCGTTTTCTTCCTCAACAGCTTCCTAGGCTTTCGAGACATTCTCGATGGACTATCCAACACCGTAGCGTTCAGCGAACACAACCAGGGTGATTTCAGCAACGCGATCGCCAGCAAATCAGATACTTTTTGGCCAAGAACGATTCCCGCAAACGCCGACGAAGCCTTTCGACAATGTGAAACGATCGACCCCAACGACTTGCAATTCCAAAGGGTCAGCGATGTCGGAGCACCTTGGATTTATGGATACCACTCCAACACAATCTACTTTCATGTTTCGCCTCCGAATAAGCGGTCTTGCATGTTCCCGCCGGGGCGAATTGCGACAACTGCGAAAAGCGCTCATCCGGCCGGCGTGCTAGTCGCCAGGTGCGACGGATCAATCGCATTCGTTACCGACAGCATCGACTTGGCGATCTGGCGGGCGCTCGGCACCCGCGCCGGAAACGATTCCGTAGGAGGATTTGAATGATTCCCTTACGTTCCGTTAAAAGCATGCGGGCTGTGCAAGTGATGATGATTCTCGTGGCCAACACCTCGATACTGCAAGCAACAGGGTGTGACCGCGCATCTGCGGTGAAGGCGTCCGACGCAAATGCAGCCACCCAAGTCATCACCGACACCTTCAAACAGTGGCAAGCCGGAAGCACGATTGACGACCTTCGCGACGCACGACCACCGGTCTACGTTGCGGATGATTATTGGTTCCGCGGTTATCAACTGAATGCGTTTTCAGTCGAAAAACCGGCCGAAACGCACGGCACCAACATCCGCCTGCGCATGAAACTTCGGCTAGTTGACACAAAAGGAAAAGAGTCGACGCATTCGATTAATTACCTGGTTACGACCACACCGGCTGTGACGATCGCACGCGAAGACAATTAGGTTCTGTCCGGCAAAAGTCGCCCTACCAACCGTTCCGCCCGTTGGGCGAAAAATCATTCAACCATTTTCATATGCCCGGTACATCTCATGATCACTATTTATCGCTGCCTGTTTCTCGCATTTCTTTTATTCAATCTACAAGCGACCAATTGGGCCAGCGAACCGGATAATCCCAAACCGATCCCCCAGTCACGCAAAGCAATGCTTGAGGCACTCGATCAATTGAAGTCACGTACCGCCCGGTTGCCGCTTGCCGATTCGCAAGCCACGGCGCCAGACCTGGTGAATAATGCCCGCATGAGGAAACTTTATTTACCGGAAGAATTGAGCCGACGAGCCAATCCGACGGCAAATCCATCAAACCCTACCGAGCTTTCATATCGTTTTTCAACTGAACTGTTTTGGATCGTCTCGCGAATCAACAACTGTCACTATTGCCTTGGACACCAAGAAGACAAACTGCTGAAGATTGGCGTCGCCGAAGCTGATCTACTGGCGCTAGATACCGACTGGTCCCACTTCACGCCTAAGCATCAAGCCGCACTGTTGTTTACTGCCAAATTGACTCACCAACCTCATCTGATCACTCGGGCTGACATTGATTTGATGGAATCTCATTACACCAGCGGCGAAATCTTACAGATCGCCTTTCTGGTCGGTCGTTACAATGCCACCAATCGGTGGACCGACTCGCTTGGCATTCCTCAGGAAGCACACCGCACATTCACCACACAGATCGGCCAAACTCAACTGGACCTCCCAAGCGTAGTCGCGATACCAGCAACTGGCGACCGAACTTCCGCTTTCAATTTTGAACAGTGGCACCAGCGATTAACCCAGGAAACAGCTGACGGCCAATTCGAAAGCGTCGACGATGGTATTGGTCAATCCGTGGAACAACTTCTCGCGAATATCCCGGTGGCCGGTCACGCCTGGGCGGAGCAGGTGAAAAATGCGAGGGATGTCGGCAGGCTTAACCACGCCTTGAAATCAAAAATTGCCTTCGTTGCAGCCTATGAAGATCAATCTTGGCTGATGCAGCGACTGACGCTCAAACAATTGGCCGCCTTCGGCATTTCCCCACACGCCGCCTACGATTTCCACGCAAACCTTGAAGGCGAGAGCACGGCTGACTCTACTGCAGCGGCTTTAAGATTCACAAGAAAACTTACTTCCCAACCGCAGAGCATGACCGATGGGGACATCGAGGGTCTTGAACCGCATTTCAATGCCCAAGAAATTGCAGAAATCGTTTATCACACCGGCATCGCGGCGATGCTTAATCGGTTGACGATCGTCGCAACCGTCGCGGCGACAGAGTAGAGGACCATGCCGTTAGCAATGAGCGGGAAATAAGTGTCCGGTACCTTTTGTGCGAAGCACCCGAAGGGCGAGTTCCTCGCAAAAGGTACCGGACACTTATTTCCCGCACGATCCTTAGACGACCGAGTAACTTGCGGTTAATTCAACGAACCAGACAATTCTTACTGCCATTTTTTATATCATCGTCTGCCATGAATCAATCAACCACATCGCCATCGCCCCCGCCTCGGAAAGTCGTTAAGGCGATCGGCCCGAAACTGAGGCGGTTGCTGTATGTCGTCCTTTTCATCCTCGCGATCCTGATCGCAAATTCCGCTTACTTAGCAACCATCACCGCCTTGGAATGGGCATCCGAGCAGACCTATCAGAATTATTTCTACCAACTGATGTTCCTAGCCCACCTGACGCTAGGTCTGTTGGTGATTGTTCCGTTTATCGTGTTCGCTGCTGTGCATGTCAGCAACACACGGTTTCGACGTAATCGGCGGGCCGTAAGAGTAGGCTATGCGCTGCTGGTTGCATCGATCGCAATTCTATTTACCGGCCTGCTTTTGTTTCGAGTCGGCGGCTTCGAATTGAAGAATCCGAGCGGCCGTTCGCTGGTCTATTGGATTCACGTCACCAGCCCACTGGCCGCCGTTTGGCTGTATGTGCTTCACCGCTTGGCCGGGCCAAGGATTAAATGGAAATATGGTGTCACCTATGCCGGTGCGGTTGCCGCCGCCGTGGTCACGATCGCGGCACTGCATACACAAGACCCGCGGCAGTGGAATGTCGCCGGCCCCAAAGAAGGCGTCAAATATTTCGAACCTTCGCTCGCACGAACATCCACGGGAAACTTCATCGACGCGAAAACGTTGATGATGGATGATTATTGCCTGGCTTGCCACGCCGATGTCCACAAGGCATGGGAACAGAGTGCCCATCACTTCAGTTCATTCAACAATCCTGTCTATTTGACAGCCGTGCGTGAAACCAGAAACACGGCAATGAAACGCGACGGTTCGGTTCACTCGTCACGCTGGTGCGCCGGATGCCACGACCCGGTGCCATTCTTCAGCGGTGCTTTCGACGATCCGGACTTTGATGACATCGGACACCCGACCGCGCATGCCGGAATCACTTGCACATCCTGCCATGCGATCACCAATGTCAACAGCAACCGTGGCAACGCCGATTACACGATCGAAGAACCGTCACACTATCCGTTTGCGCACAGCGACAATCGTTTTCTACAATGGATCAATCACCAGCTCGTCAAAGCCAAACCTGAGTTTCACAAAAAGACGTTTCTCAAGCCGCATCATTCAACGGCCGAATTTTGTTCCACCTGCCATAAGGTCAGCCTGCCGAGCGAGGTGACCGGTTATAAGGAATTTTTGCGCGGCCAAAACCATTACGACACCTGGTTGTTATCAGGCGTATCTGGGCACGGCGCGAAAAGCTTTTATTATCCCGATGTTGCTCACAACGATTGCAATCGCTGTCACATGCCGGCTAAGGAGTCGACCGACTTCGGCGCGAAGTATTTGGATGACTCTGGAAAACTAAAGGTCCACGACCATTTGTTTCCTGGCGCAAATACCGGAATCGCATGGTTAAAGGACCGTCCCGAAGCGATCAAGGCGCACACCGAATTGCTGCAAAAGTCAGCTCGCATCGACCTGTTCGGCCTCAAGGAAGAAGGAACGATCGACGGCAAACTGCATGCGCCGCTGCGCCCCGCCGTTCCCACCCTGGTGCCGGGCAAATCGTACTTATTAGAAACCGTGATCCGCACGCTCACCCTGGGACACCCTTTCACCCAAGGCACAACCGATTCGAACGAAGTCTGGGTTGATGTCACGGTGACCAGCGGTGATCGGGTGATCGGGCGCAGCGGACGGATTGATGAAACCGGCGAAGTCGATCGCTGGGCCCATTTCGTGAACGTCTTTATGCTTGATGAAACCGGGTCTCGAATCAATCGGCGCAACGCCCAAGACATTCGCGTTCCGCTCTACAATCACCAAATTCCGCCCGGGGCAGGGCAGGTGATTCATTATGCGTTGGATTTGCCACAAGATTTGAAGGACCATGTCACCATCGAAGTCAAACTGCAATATCGCAAGTTTGATCAGGAATACATGGCGATCGTCGCCGCCGACCATGGCCCAGAAGACCACCCGCTTCGCGGTCACACTCCGGGCCAACCGTATCGCAATCCGCTGCCGATCGTGACCATGGCGACCGATCGAATCACGTTGCCGGTCGAAGGTGTCGAGCGAGCGGTCGGCGACAACCCCTCGCGAGACGATATTCCGACCTGGCAACGCTGGAATGATTATGGGATCGGCCTTTTGTTGGAAGGTAAAGCCGAGCTTAAACAAGCCGAGGGGGCGTTCAAGGAAGTTGAAAAGCTTGGGCGATTCGATGGGCCATTGAACCTAGCGCGGGTCTATCAAAACGAGGGCCGCCTGGACGAAGCGGTCGACGCGATCAAACGCGCGGCAACCTATAACGATCCGCCTGCCCCCCCTTGGACAATGTCATGGTTGTCCGGTGCCGTCAACGCACAACAGGGGCGACTAGACGAAGCGATCGGTAATTTCAAAACGGTGTTGACTACAAAAGTGCCCGAGCGAGGTTTTGACTTCAGTCGCGATTACACGGTTCGAAACGAACTTGGCCAAGTCCAATTCCAACGTGCCCAGCAATTCCGCAGCGAGTCCCAAAAGGCCCGCCGTGATTCGTGGTTGCGACAAGCGGTCGACACTTTTCAAGAAACGCTGGCCATCGATTCAGAAAATGCAACGGCCCATTACAACCTTGAGAGAATTTATCGACAATTGGGCGACGAAGAACAGGCCGAACACCACGGTCGTATGCACTTGAAGTACAAAGGCGACGATTCGATTCAAGGCGAGGTGATTGGTAAGGCAAGAATGAAGTACCCGGCAGCAGATCACGCGGCCGAAGCGCTTGTGATCTATCCGCTGGATCGCGATTTGCCGTCGCCAGAAGATTAGCATCCGCCAATCGCATTGCCCGCAATCCACACCGTCAGCGCCGGCGGATCGATCGGCGGATTCCATAAGATTTTGATACAGCAGAAAGAGTTTGACGTGAGTCACGAGGAAGTTGAAGAGGAACGCGATGATGCCGTAATCGGCACCGCCATTCGGTATTCATTGATCGCAATTACAGTGATCGCAATCGCGATCGCGGGCCCCGTGGCCTACTTTAAATTGACGCGACAAGATACCGAAATCACTGAGATCAAGGCGATCGACTTGCCAGAGGTTCGATTCGAAGTCGCCCAAGAATTGCCCTCAATCCCATGGACTGACGTCACCGCAGCGTCCGGGATCGACTTTGTTCACACCAACGGTGCCACGGGCGAAAAACTGTTGCCCGAAACGATGGGCGGCGGGTCTGCTTTCTTCGATTATAACGGTGACGGCTTTCCCGATATTCTGTTCGTCGGATCGAAACGATGGGATCACGATTCGGAATCATCGACCAAGGCCAACGATAATGTCACCGCGCAATCGTCACTGCGACTCTACAAGAACGACGGAACCGGCAAGTTTACTGACGTTACTTCCGATGCAGGATTAGATATCGTGATGTACGGCCAAGGTTGCGCGATTGGTGATTTTGACAACGATGGCAAACCTGATATTTACATTTCTGGAGTTTCAGAAACCACATCCGGCCCAGGGCCCAATCGGCTGTTTCGCAACACGGGCGAATCGTTTGTCGATGTGACGCAGCAAGCGGGCGTCAGTGGTGGTGCCGGTGACTGGAGCACCAGTTGTGGTTGGTTTGATTTTGATAACGATGGCGATCTCGATTTGTGGGTTTGCAATTACGTGCAGTGGTCGCGTGAATATGATCTTGCACAAAACTTTCGTTTGACCGGCGGACAACGTGCTTATGGTCGGCCACAAGCATTCGCCGGATCGTTCCCAAGACTTTATCGCAACGATGGTGACTTAAAGTTTACCGAAGTGTCTGAGGAATCTGGCATAAGGGTTGTCGCGCCGACGACCGGCAACGCCCTGGCAAAATCGCTAGGCCTGGCCTTTCATGATTTCGATCGTGATGGATATCTCGACGTCATCGTCGCCAATGACACGGTCCAAAACAATCTGTTTCGCAATATGGGAGACGGCACGTTTCGCGAAATGGCCGCTCTGGCCGGCGTTGCGTTCGACTCCGAAGGTAACGCACGGGGGGCAATGGGGATCGACGTTGCTTGTGCTCGTCAGGATGATCGCTGTGCGTGTGTCGCGATCGGTAATTTCGCGAACGAGATGACAGCGTTTTATGTCTCGTCACCAGGCGCGATGGTTTTTACTGACCAAGCCGTAGCCAATGGCCTCGGCCCCAGCACTCGGCTGTTCCTTACTTTCGGCGTCTTCTTTTTTGATGCCGATTTGGATGGCTGGGATGATATCTTCCATGCCAATGGGCACCTTGAGGAAGATATCGCGAAGGTCCAGTCGAGCCAAACCTATGAGCAATCACCTCAACTGTTTTGGAACGCCGGCCCCGAATCGGCGACCGAGTTTATGGCCCTGCCGATCGAGTCGACCGGTAAAGACTTGGCAGTACCGATGGTCGGCCGCGGTGCAACCTATGCCGACATCGACGGCGACGGTGACTTGGATGTCTTGATAACCGCAAGCGGTGCCGCGCCTCGCCTGCTGCGCAATGACCAGCAACTGGGGAACTCGTGGATTCGCGTGCGATTGGTTGGCAACGGTACGACTTGCAACCGAGATGCGATCGGCGGCAGAGTCGATGTGACACTGAAGTCCGGACGTACCATTTCTAAGTTTGTCAGCCCGACCCGCAGCTACCTTTCGCAGGTCGAACTGCCACTGACATTCGGGCTAGGAACAGACGGCGTCGATTCCATCAAGGTGGTCTGGCCCGATCGCAGCGAGCAAACGGTCGATGCCGTCGAAGTGAACCGTTTGATCGAGGTCCGCCAACAGCCATAGCCATTTTGAACACCGACCACCAACCGTGGGCTCGGTGCCGAGCGAGGTTTTCGTTTAGAATGGGGGCGGCTATCCTTGATCGTTATGACCGCAGGCAATTGCGAGTCGACTTGTCATCATTTCCTGCTCAACGAGCAACATCGAATGCCGATTAAACTTCTCTGCACCGTTATCGTTCTGGCGACTTCGACAACGCTGCTGGGCCAATCGCCCGCGGCCGAAAACGATTCGCCAAAGTACCCGCTTGCCGTCGCTGTCGATGGAGACGCCTTCTATGTGGTCGACCTCGACTTGCCGGGCGTTTGGAGAGTTGATGGCGAAGGACGCCAGTTGTTTGTCCGCGGAACACGTTTGCTGAGAAAGCCGCTCAATCGGCCACGCTGTGTCGCCATCCATCCGGCGGGCGGAATCTTGGTGGGTGATTCGGCGACTCGCGAAGTTTATCATATCCCATCCGCCGGCGCGGACCCCAAGCCGCTGACGCAAGGCACCGTCGGCATTGCGATGGCGATCGCGGTGTCACCCGACGGTAAGACGATTTATATCGGCGACGCCGAAAAACGTTCGCTGTTGAAACTGCCGATCGAAGGCGGAAAATCGGAATTGGTCGTGCCAGTCAACGCGCGTGGCCTGTCGTTCGACGCCTCCGGAATGCTGTGGGCCGTTACGCCCGACGCCGAAGCGATTCATAAGATCGATGTCGCCAACGGTAAGTCCGAAGCGATTGTGAAAGGCCGACCTTATCAGTATCCCAACGGACTGGCCTGGGCAGGCGACCAGGGATTTGTAACCGATGGATACGGAAAGGCGATTTGGACATTTACTGCCGACGGTAAAACCGAAGTTTGGCATCAAGGTGATCCACTTGTCGGACCGGTCGGTATCGCGATCGATGACCAATCGGTTTGGGTGGCTGATCCTAAGCAAAAGCAGGTGTATCGATTCGACCGAACGACCAAAACGGGTGAGCCACGGTTGTAATAATGAGCCACGGAAGAAAGACCAGATGGATAGTCGGCACCGTGTTTGCGATTGCCGCTGTGATCGTCGCAATTTCAATCCGAGATCAATTCGGACGTCCGGCAATACCAGATGCTGAAACGTTTGCGGTTCAATTGGATTTGACACGATCGGCGCTTACAGCGACTGAGACGCTCGAGACCGGCACGGCGGATGCCGACTGGGAAAGGCTATTCCAACAGTTGCCCGACGACCAATCGGTCGCGCTGAATCGTGCGCTCAATCGAGCCTTGCATGTCGATTCTTTAACCGAAGCGACCAGCAACCCTTCGCTCAGTGTTGACCAAAAACAGTCCGCTCGCGCCGCTCTTCCGACCGCGATCGAGCAGGCTCGACGAGCGGCCATTGATTATAAGAACGCTGGCGGTGATGCGGTCACAGAACTTTGGCTTGCAACTCGCATCGATTTGCAAGAAGCATCGCTACTGCCGACAACGCTTGCGAAATCGCTGCGGCAAGAGATCTTTGACCGTTTGTGCGACGCGATCGACGGTAATCTGAAGGTCGATCCGCGATCAGCGATTTTAGGCGGACTTTTGTTTCGAGTGATGGACGAATCCGAGTCGCCGACAAGCGGCATCCCGACGGAAATGCTGAACCGTGGCGTTAAGTCTGCTCTTTCGTTGGCCAGCTACCGCGACGAGAACCTTTATCTTGCCCTGCGAGCGGCACGCCTAGGCATCGCCGCCCAATTACCTGAAGCGACCGAAGCGATCGAGCGGACGCAAACGCTGTCACGTGCGATTCATCCGTCGCTGAGCGCAACGACTCAAGCGATCGGCAAGACGCCCGATGAATTGACACAGGGCATCATCGATTCGATTCAAAGCGGCGATTGGCAGGCGGCCGACAACCAAATGAACATGTGGTTCAATGTTCTTAATAGTACCGATCTGGTCAAAACAGACCGTCGACTGGCAACACCCCATCCACTCGATCGCCTCGACTTCGACATTGTCCGACGGCTCTCTTATGAAGTCGCAAAGGACGAACCGGTCGCACCCGGCCAGTCGCCGCTGAGCTTTGAAGGGGTCGCGATCCAAGCCGACAAGGATACGAAAGCGGCAATCGCGGTCGATATCGATATCGACTTGAAACCGGAAATCGTTTCCGTCACGGAAGAAGGCCTATTATCGCTGTGGAAAGAAACGGCTGAGGACCAATGGACACTGATCAATCAGATTAATCTTGGCATGCCGTGCAGTGGGTTGCTTTCCGCAGATCTGTTTATGGTCGACGCCAGCGACAAAAATCGCATCCAAGCTTCGCCAGGACGTGAAGGCGACGATCCGTTACCACCAACGCGTCACACAACCATGTTGACCTTGGTAGCCTATGGAACCGATGGAGTCCGAATCATCGCCATCGACGGACGCGACAACACCGCAAACGAAGATCGGCTGAACATCATCGAGTCCGAAACGGGGCTAGAAGATGTTCGAATGGTGAATGCGGCCATTGTGGGCGACCTAGAAGGCGATGGAGACCTTGATTTAGTCTTTGCGACAGCCGATCGCGGAATCCGGATTTTCATCAACCGTGGCAATCGCACTTTCTTTGAAGTCGATTCAAATGAATCACTGGCCACACTCAATGGTGTGTCGGCGATGGCGATTGCAGACATCGACCGTGACCTCGACCTGGACATCGTCACCGCCGATGCAAGTACCGGACGAATCGGGATAATCGAAAATTTGTTGCATCTTCAGTTTCGGTTTCGTCACATCAGCGAAGCGCCTGAGTTATTCGGGGCCAAGCGTATCGAGGTCAAGGACATCGATGGAAATGTGTCATGGGATATCATTGCCAGTTCTCATGGACGGATACAAATCATTTTTTCTCATACACCCGATGCGGGTGCTTGGACCGTTGACCGCGTGGAAGGATGGAAGTGCGAAGACGGCGTTTATGTACTTGCGGATTTTGACAACGATAGTTGGTACGAATTACTCAGCACGCGAAGCGGTGTAGCCACTGCCAACCGGCTTCTAGGAAGCGCCGCAGAACTTGAAATGGCCCCGCCTGGCGGTCTGATCGGCAAGTTTCAATCCGCAGTCGATTTCAACCTAGACGGCAAATTGGACGTCTTGTCGATCGTCGATGGCCAATGCCACATCTTTCGTAATAAAACGACGCCGGTTGGTCATTTCACAACCGTTCGACTACGCGGCATTGATGATAATAATGCCAACAGTGGACGGGTCAATCATTATGCGATCGGTTCCGTCGTAGAACTGCGGTTTGGCCCACACTATCGAGCACAGATCATTACCAGTCCATCGACTCATTTCGGGATCGATGGCTATGATTCTGCATCGTCTTTAAGAGTCATTTTCCCCAACGGATTGACGCAAACGATCCCCCAACCACCGATCGATACCATTATCGAAGAAGAACAAACCCTGAAAGGTTCTTGTCCTTATTTATATGCGTGGGATGGCCAACAATTTGCTTTTGTCACCGATTGTTTATGGGCCGCACCGCTGGGATTGCAAGTCGCCGATGGAATCGTGGCCAAGGATCGTCCGTGGGAATACTTGAAAGTCGACGGCCGGTTTGTAAAGCCACGAAACAATCAGTATGAATTGCGAATCACGGAGGAGTTGTGGGAGATCGCGTATTTCGATCATGTATCCTTAGTTGCGGTCGACCATCCGGCTGATGTCGATATTTGGACAAATGAGAAAGTTGGTCCCGGTGAAATCGCGACGCCCGTCATTCATGCATTTTCACCAGACGATCGCCTGACACTTCGTCGCGGCTTGGATACCCAGGGCCGTGATGTGACTGCGGACCTGAAGTCAATTGACGGCCAATACGTTCAGGGGTTTGATCGCAGGCTGCGGCAAGGATTGTGTCCGCCACACTGGGTCGATCTGGACTTTGGCCCGCTGCCGGACCGCAAAACCGCCAGTGGCGACGACGCGTCGGTCTTCCTGGTAATGACAGGTTGGATCCTGCCGACCGACACCTCTTTGAACATTCAAATTGATCAAAATCCCAATCTTGGACCGATCGAGTTTCCGTCGGTTTGGGTTCCCGATGCGACTGAGCCCAGCGGATGGCGCAAAGCGATTGGTTATATGGGATTCCCGGGCGGTAAGACAAAGACGATCGTCGTTGATGTTTCCGATGCGATCCTTCAGGATGACCCGCGTCTGCGTGTCCACACGTCGGCCCAGATTTATTGGGACGCGGCGGAATTGATTGTTCGGCGAAACGTTCCCGAAGTTTCGGTCCATGAACTGCGGCTCACCGGCGCGACGCTCGGTTATCGAGGTTTTTCGCGTAAGTATCGGGATTCGGTTCAGTCGCCCGAAACTTATGATTACTCAACCGTATCGACGGCACCGAAGTGGCCGCCGCTGAGTGGGCGTTTTACTCAAGAAGGCGACTGCCGATCGCTACTGGGGGCGTGGGACGATGCGATGGTGGTTATGGGCAGTGGTGATGAAATGCAACTGACGTTCACCGTGCCTGATGCCGAAGTTCCACAGGGATGGAAACGAGACTTCATTCTGCACTGTGTCGGCTGGGACAAAGATGCGGACCTCAACACCATCACAGGCCAAAGCAGCGAGCCGTTGCCGTTTCGCGCGATGACCGAATACCCGCCGACAAGTGCTCAAGCCGATGCGATCGATCGAGCCGAAGCGATCAATTCAAACCATCTCAACCGGCGACAAAGCTATCGATCGTTTTGGTATCGACCATAACGCGTGAGCAGCAGTGCGGCATTTGCGACGGCTTGCCTTCGATAGAAATAAAAAAACGGACGTGACCTTTTCAATGGGCCACGTCCGTCAAAAGTGATCTTGCCAGAATGTCTGCAGCGACTACTAGAAGTCGGCGTTTACAGGCTCACCGCCGGCCTTCGTACCAAGCGCACCCCAAATACCGTAAGGACTCGGTTGACCTGCGCCAGCGGCGCCAGGTCGGCCGTAAGGAATGTGTCCTTGGTTACCAGCCTCGATCGAATCGGTAACGAACTTGATCGCACTGTCGGCCATCAAAACGTGGACTCCACCTGGGTGACGGCTTGCCGCGGTAAAGAAGCCGAAGTCGCCGTGACCACGCTGAGCACTGTAGCTGTTAGGCGGAGTGATCGTGTTAAAAACCGAGAACTGCAATCGGCCATCGGGCCAACGACGTCCGCGACCATGGTTGGCACCGCCATCAAGATTGGCGGTCGGCAACCAAAACCCACGGCGGGCTGGGTCGATCTGACCGACGAATGTCGGACTGTTTGGTGGCAAATCCGCAACGTTACCAAGCCCATTAAGAACTTCCGCACGCGTTTCTCGCAATTGACGCCCGATCAGGTTTTCACCCGCAGCGATCGTGTTGGACAAACCATCTGTGAAGTCACGGAACCGGGTAAACATACGTACTCGGAATGCACCCCGTGCCCAACGTGCACCGGCGCCGTTACCCCAAGTACCGTCGTTGCTGACAACCCCGTTGTTCTGAATACCGGAGTGGTGCTGCTCAAAGAATGCATCGCCCGCACAGGCTGAGTAGTTTGTGAATGCAACCTGCGTTGGGTTGCGATCCGAAGGGTCACTCGGGCAAAGGTAACTAGGCACCTGAGTCAACCATGGTTGGTAGTTTTCGCTCCAGGGCACAGGTCCCATCGCGGGGAACGGTTGGGCTCGCACCGAACCGTCGCGATTCAGCGGGAACGGGCTGGAAATCTGGTCCCACAACGCCTGCTGTTCCATAAACGGCAGGATCCCAACCATCCAGCTCAAATTGAACCGGTTGTGGAAATCACCGCCAAGTGCGTTTTCGAACGTCCCGCCACTATTCATGACCAGACGATCGTAAGTGCTGTGATAATTGTGAAGCGCCAAACCGATTTGCTTCATATTGTTGCCACAACTCATGCGACGAGCGGCTTCACGGGCCGCCTGAACGGCTGGCAGCAGCAACCCGACCATCACACCGATGATCGCAATCACGACCAGNNCCTTCCCAGCCTGGGTATACAGTCGACCCAATGGTAGTCTAACCACACTCTCTTTTGTCGTCAAAGCGAGTTTCTAAGCCTGTAAAGGAAAAACCACCCAAACTCGCCAGACGGAACATGCACACGCGAACACAAAAAATGAGCTATTGCCAACCAGCAACACGCCAGCGGTTCCGCACGAGCGGGTGTATCGTCATACCGCGACAAGGGCACTTTGATTCACCATCGGGACGCTTACGGTGGCACCGCGGGGATCCCGGCCCCCGCAGATAACCATCATGAGAAGCCAGATAGAAACCGTGTTCATTTGCCGTAACCTCGGAAAATTCCGGATGATCGGCAGTAAGTGACGACAGCGTGCTGGCTTCCAGTTGGGTGCGAGTTCGGAAAAACCCGCCGCCCCAAAATCGGAAACTAAGGGCTAGTTGTTACCGTAGTTCTTCTTAAAGTCCTCCTGCATTTGCTTTTCGTAATCCTCCGCACTCTGCGTTTCTTCCTGAGACATCGGAGGGGCACCCTCAAATTTCGCCTCCTGATCACCCCCACCACAGCCTGGCAAAGCCAAAAATAACGCTACGAAAATCAGCAAGAAATTGAACCGGCGCATGCGAAAAAATCTCGAAAAGGCGGAAAGTTTGGACAGTATAGTTAGCGTCAAAGACCTGACCTGAGTTGCCAGGCTAAAGGCAGACGGGCTATCATAATCAAGAGTATTCCTAGCACATCCCAGATCGTCAAGCCGAACCTCGTTCGGCCACTCCACCTGCAGGGCGAGGCTCTCCAGGCGGTGATTGATTGCCACTGGCGTTTGAACCGCCAAACATTCAAACTTCTTCACTTGAGCCAACATTCCAGGCACCGCCGACAACGCATTGAATTGCTGATGCCTTACTATGGCCGAATAAATCAGTCGCGATCGAATCTGACCCTGGCCGCCAACAGACTGGCGATAGGTGCTCTCGCTATGCTGATCGCGGTTGGGTGCCAGAAGAATGACACGGCTCCACCGGCGACAGAAACCATCCACCGGTCAGGCAACACGGACGAAAAGCTCGACTGGAAGGCGACGGTCAATCAAGCGATCGCAAGGCGTGATTTCTCCGCAGCAGAAGCGACGATCCGAAATCGACTGGTCAGCAACCCAACTGACGCTGCAGCCCTTGAACTGCTGGGCGATGTTTTTGCTGCACAACAAAAACCGATGCTGGCGTCGGATGTTTATCGCGACGCGATCGAGGCGTCCGATTCACCCGGCCGCGACCTGCTGGACAAAGTCGTCGAACAACAGATTGCCGCCGGACGTCCGTTTGATGCGCTCGATTCATTGCGACTGATGATCGACCGGTACCCTGACCACCCCCAAGCCCGGTTCGATGTTGCGGGCTTGGCGACCATGCTGGGCACACCTCGTCTGGCCCTCCCGCCATTGCAATGGTTGATGCAACGAGGGCAGGGCGACCCAGATTTGTTGATCGTTATGGCCGACCCCGATCAAGTCCAGCCTGATGGTGAGATGTGCCAAAAGTGGGTCGATTTATCAGCCGCCAATAGCCAGAAAGACGGCAGAACAGAGTTCGGGTTAGCGATGCTGGACGCTACACAGTTGCGATGGGAAGACGTCGCCGCACGACTAGAAGGGGTCGTCGCGCGGCACCCGACTTTCGTACCGGCTTACACGCTTTATGGTCGAGCGCTATGGGAATTGGGAGATTCCAACAGACTTGCTAAGTGGATCGAATCGATTCCATCCCAATCGGACCAGTGGCCAGCATATTGGTTACTCGCCGCCCAATGGGCACAGCGAGAAGGCCGGCATGACGAAGCGGCGCGGGCGTTTTGGGAATCCTTACGCCTAGCGCCTGATGGGCAATTGGAAACGCTGGCCGGTTTGATGCAAAGCCTGGATCAACTCGGCCGCAAAGAGGAGTCGGCGTTCCTGGCTGGCGAAATCTCCCTGCGATCAACATTACGAGATGCGATGAAAATCCATTTCGAACGAAAGGAATCTTCTCAATCTGCCGCTTTAGGTGTCGCCGAAGCGATGGCCGGATTGGGACGGATATGGGAAGCGGAAGCTTGGGGACGCTTGGCTGTTTCACTGCCCAACGAGCGTGTTGCTGATATCGCAAACCGATACCTGGCAATTCGTAATCGACTTACAACATCAACGCCTTGGCAATTAGCCGATTCAACGCTCACCACACGAATCAACTTAAGCAACCTTCCAACACCGCAATGGTCAGTAGCCCAATCTCAGCCCGCGACAGGCGACGTCGTAAATCGCGGAACGATTCACTTTGAAGACCAAGCGATCAACCGAGGACTGGTTCACACCTGCGAAGTGCAACCATCAGCCCAAACCCAAGGACACTCAATTTTCCACACCCTCGGCGGTGGAGTCGGTGTGATTGACCTGGATCTCGATGGCTGGCCAGATCTGGCATTGGCGATGTTGGACGGCAAGCCGATACAAACTGACTCTGCTCCCAATCGTTTGTTTCGCAATCATGAAGGGCAATTCGTCGATATCACAGAAGCGTCGGGTTATAAGGACCAAGGATTCTCACATGGAATTGCGATCGGCGATTACAACGAAGACGGCTTTCCAGACATCTTCGACGCCAATTACGGCCAAAACCGACTCTATCGCAATAATGGCGACGGCACGTTTCAGGACGTAACCCGTGAAGCCGGAATCGTTGCAACCGGATGGTCGACGTCAGTCGTGATTGCGGACTTCGATGGTGACGGCGTCTCGGACCTATTCGAAACGCACTACTGCGGCGGAAAGATGCCGCTTGAACGAACCTGTAAAGACGGACGCGGCTTGACCGGAACCTGTCCACCGCTGTATTTCGAGGCCGAACCGGATCGTGTGTGGCGTGGTGTTGGTGATGGCACATTTGTCGATGCCAGCGATGAGTGGATGAATCAATCATCGCCTGGTCGAGGCTTAGGGATTGTCGTTGGACAATTCGACGAAAACATCGGTTTAGACTTGTTTGTTGCCAACGACATGACAGCCAACCACTTGTGGTCGGCAACTTCATCTACCGATTCATTTCGGCTGGTCGACTTGGGACTCATTCGCGGCCTAGCACTCAATTCAAAATCACTCTCCCAAGCATCGATGGGCATCGCGGTTGGCGATCCCAATAACGACGGATTGATCGATTTATTTGTAACACACTTTTCGGATGATCATAACACGTATTATGAACAAGTCCGACCAGGCTTCTGGGCCGACCGTTCCGCAATTTCGGGACTGGCAGTACCCTCAATCAAAATGCTAGGCTTTGGCACCCAGTGGTATGACTTTGACAATCACGGCAGACCCGAACTGATCATCGCAAACGGACACGTCGACGACACCCAAAGCGAAGACATCTCCTATCGAATGCCCCCACAACTCTTTCGTCTCAATGACGATGGAAAATGGACCGAGCCTGATCGTGCCCAAATCGGCGAGTACTTTACGAAAGAGCATTTAGGACGCGCGGTCGCCACGGGCGACTTCAATCGCGATGGCCTGGGCGATGTCGTCATCACGCATCTCTATGCACCTGTAGCCCTGTTGGTAAACCGGTCCCAACAGACGGGCGGTCGAATCAGTATCGAACTCAAGGCCACCCAAGGATCTCGTGACGCAATTGGCACATCGATTACCATGACCATCGACGGTCGAAAATATGCAACACAATTAACCGCAGGCGACGGATACTTGGCCAGCAACCAGCGATTGATTGCCGTCGGCATGGGTGATGCCAAGATTGCACGCGATATCGTGATCAAGTGGCCAAGCGGTTTGGTGCAGAAAATAGATCAGTTGACTGCTGGACAGGAATACTTGTTAGTCGAGGGCGATGCGGAAGTTTTCCAACAGGTTTCGCGATGAAACATTTTCAATACCCGCAATCGGCACCTCATCGCTTTGCCACCGTTGTCATTTCGATTGTGCTATTAATCGTTCTGGCGGGCTGTGGCAAAAACGTCGCCGAACCTTCGGTAGAAGAACTTGTTCGACGAAGCAAGCAAAACCAAAAATCGACAATCGATGCATCCAACAATTCGGTCGATGCACACATCGCCAGGATCGACCAAAAGATCTCAGCGGGAAACATCGGCGGTGCGCAAGTGGAACTAAGACCGCTTCTGATCGCAAACCCGAACCATGCCGCCATCAATCTGTTGCACGCGCGAATCTTGGCTGCCCAGGACAGAATTGCCGAAGCGATCCAAGCGGCTGATGCGATTGATGACCAAGACGCTAATACGCTCGCAGCGGCGCTCTGGTTGACTGTCGATTGGGCGCTCGAGATTGACGACTATGAATCAGCCCGCGATCGACTAGATCGTTTGATGAAAGTACAAGGCCCTAGCAGTCGGCTCCACAGGCGGTCGGCTCAAGTCCTTAATATGATGGGGCTAAGAATCGACGCTGCCGATCACTTAAAAGCGCTGGCCGATAAAGGTGACATCAGCGAAAAAGAACTGTTCGCGATGAACACTTATGGCGATCCGTTTATCGATGAATCGACGCAAAAGCCGATCCTAGGTGACCGTCCCAAGTTGTCTTGGCTTTCGCTGGCCCGACGCTATCGCGCCGACGGTGAATTAAAACGCGCTGAAGAACTGGTCGACCAACTGGCAAGTTCTTTTCCGCAATCTACAGCCATTGCTGCCTTTCGCGGACGAGTCTACAACGATCTTGCCGATGACCGCGGATTAAATCATTGGATGTCGTCGCTTCCTGATGGCATCGAGAAGGAACCTGAGTATTGGGCCGTGATGGGCACCTGGGCTCAACGACTTGGCATGCACCAAGCGGCGATCCGATGTTTTAGCGAGGCCGTCAGCCGTGATGCGACTGACCGATTTTCTTATCTATCGCTCGCCAGATCCTTAAACGCTGTCGGTGAAACGGTTTCCGCGAAAGTCGCCAACGAGCGATTTAGAATGCTGGATGAGGTGGCCCAGATTATTCAAAAGATAGGCGGCGTTCCAGGCACCGCAGACGAGCTTGATCGAATGGCAGACCGACTCGATTCGCTCGGCCGTGATTCCGAAGCCACAGCCTGGCGTTCGATCGCGCGTAAGTCGAAACCAGCGACGGCTAATGGCCAAACGCAAGCATTGCCGCCAACGCCCAGCCCTTCATCGCCGGATGTCGCCTCTGCATTCTTCCAAACTTGTGGGATTGACCCTTCCGACTGGCCGTTACCAAGCCTAGAAGAACTTGGTCAATCAGTTCCAACGGCAACGAATCGGGGCAGGGCAGGGGAGTCTGGCGGCAAGATTCAAATGCGAGATGTCGCATCAGACCTTGGAATCAACTTCACCTATGATAACGGCGACGATCCATCGGATGATTCGCGACTGCTGCACCAGATGACCGGTGGTGGAATCGGGGTAATCGATTATGACCTTGACGGCTGGCCCGATCTTTACCTTTCGCAAGCCGGCGGAGACGCCTTCGATGCGTCAGGATCAAAACCTAACCAATTGTTTCGCAATTTATCGGCAGAAAGCTTCACGGAAACGACGCAGATGGCAAACGTTGGTGATCTTGGTTACGGCCAGGGGATCGCGGTTGCAGATATCAACCAGGACGGATTCCCGGATATCTTGGTCGCCAACATTGGTCCGAACGTGATCTATATTAACAATGGCGATGGGACATTTGATCGCCGTATAATTCCCTATACCGACAATGGTGCATGGACCACATCGCTTGCCTGCGGCGATCTCGACGGCGACGGACTGCCGAACATTGTCGAGGTCAATTACGTCGACGATCCGACCGCGATGACGATCGCGTGCACGCCGCAGCGGGATGTTTGTAACCCGAGCGTGTTTCGTCCGGCAGCAGACCGAATGCTGAGATTGACGGGACAAGGCGAGCTAGAAGAATGGACTGGAGGAATCCGAATTCATGAAAAGCCTAATTATGGATTTGGTGCGATCATTACAAACTTTGACGACCGGCACGGGAACGATGTTTTCATTGCCAATGACACTGGATATAACCATTTGTGGATCAGCGATCCGGTGCCAGCAAGCTTGCAAAATGGCAATGCAGAAACCGAATATCGGCTGAACGAAATCGCGACAATCCTTGGCTGTGCCGCTGGCGCCTTAGGCGAACGCCAAGGGTGCATGGGGATTGCCAGCGGCGACTTCGATCGCAACGGCCGCATCGACTTGCACGTTACCAATTTTTGGAATCAACCGTCGGATCTCTATCTGCAACAACCCAAAGGCATATTTATCAATGGCCATCGCAGTCATGGCATCCACGATGCCAGTACCCGCACCGTCGGTTGGGGAACCCAAGCAACAGATCTTGATCGCGACGGATGGCTAGACATTGTCGTGTTGAACGGCCACCTTACCGACCACCGAAGTCGTGGCGTCCCGCTGGAAATGAAACCACAACTTTTTAAGGGAACGCCTGATGGTTTTTCTTTGATCCCAGCAGAGTCAATTCGGCCGACTTCACAGTCGCCGGTCGACGAAAAAAACTTCTGGGACCACCCCGCACTCGGACGCACACTCGCAGTTGTCGACTGGAACCTCGATGGCAAGCCCGACATGGTTGCCAACTCTTTAGACTCCGCGATCTCATTACTGGAGAATCGCTCCGAGGGTGGAAACTACTTGAGACTTCAACTGGTTGGGGTATCAAGCGAACGCGATGCGGTCGGTGCAAAAGTCGTGCTGAGATCCGGCGACGAAGTCTGGACGGCATGGTCGGTCGGTGGCGGTGGATTTCTGGCGGCCAACGAAAGGGTGCTCGATTTCGGCATTGGCAAGTGCAATGCCATCGATTCCATCGAAATTGACTGGCCGTCAGGTACAATCCAACGGATTGATAGTCCGACAATCAACCACACACTTTTGATTATCGAAGGCGATGACTCGGTACACCCCAGACGCTAACTCTCTAGCGCGGCGTTAATTCATCCTCGGCTTCAATCACCAACCAACGACGATTGATTGCAACATTGCGAATCGTCTGTTGATTACCACTTGGCCACGTGACAAGGACTTGGTCGATTTCCGCTGCGTCTCCCAAACCGAAATGAACGATCGATTCGTTGGTGCACATGTAGCCATCGCCGCCGACTTGCCAGTGGGTCCAAACTTCATCGCCAGCGGTAACTTTTATCTCCGCACCTATCGCATCGCGTTCACTCAACACCCCCACCAACTCGAACTGAACCCAGTTCGTAATGGGTGACTGATTCTGCAGCAGGGCGACAGGCAAATCGAGATGATTGGCCAACAGATCAATCCGCCCATCTCGGTTCCAATCCAGCATCACCAAAGTTCGCCCCAACTGTTCCGTCTGCCAGTAAACACCTGCGTCATCCGATTGATAAAGCTTGAATCCCGCTCGGCCGCCGGCAAACAATTGAGGTCGCATTCGATAAGGAATGTTGGGGTCACGTGCGTCGAACACATGACCGTTCAATACGGCAATATCCGGCCATCCATCATTGTCAAAATCGGCCGACTGCGTGCCGAAACCGAGTACACCGAACGATGATTCATACAGCCCAAACTTAACCGCATCGTCTGAAAAATATCCCGCCTTACTTTGCATGAAAAGGTTGACAGATTCTTTATGAAAATTGGTGACGTGCAGGTCGAGTGTTGAATCACGATTGAAATCGCCGAACGCGATCCCCATGCACGCTTGGCTGTTGCCGCCACGACCGACACTGCAACCCCGTATGCCGGCTGATTCCACCAACTCAAACCGCCCGGGTCCGGATGGGATTGCATCCTTACTGGCCCAAAAATGATTCAAATCGCCGTCGTTTGAGACGAAGAAGTCATTTCCAAATTGTCGATCAAAGTTTGCGATCACTAAACCAAACCCTAACTTGGGATTAAGGTTTTTGGAATCAAACTGAGCCCATGTACCGAAGGTGCCGTCAGCATTTGCCAAGTGAATTCGATCCAGCGCGGTATCGAAACGCTGTGGTTGACATGGCAAATAATCCGCATCGCATCGAACACGAAAAGCTTCGGGATCATCGATGTAATTGATTTCAATCAATTCGGGCAAATGATCGCCGTTTAGATCGGCAAGTCCGATACTGGATGTCCATCGGGCGCCGTTACCCAGCAAGCGATCGGTGCCGTCGGCAAATGTCCCATCGCCTTGATTGATGTAGACAACATTCTCGCCAATATTCGCTACGATGATGTCTGGGAAACCGTCTTGGTTGACATCACCGACACATATACCTTGGCCGTAACCACGGTCACCGGTGTGGGTCGCTTGTGTCACATCAACATACATACCGTCAGCGTTCAAACGATACAGTTGGTTAGCCGTTGAAGCGGTCGCATCGTTGGGAGGGCCGCCAGCTTGTGCGATGTAAAGGTCACACCGACCGTCGAGATCATAATCGAGCGCCGCCATTCCACCGCCGTTAACTTGATGCGCATAAAATGAACCACTGTTCGGATCGAGCCCGCTATTGAAAGTCGTATCGATTCCGACTGACTTGGCGATATCATCAAAACGAAATTTATTAATCAAGCTTGCGTCCGGCGCCAGGTTACTCGAGGTCGATTTCTTTGCGAGCTGAAAATCGGGCATTGGCCATTGCCTGATGTCAAAACCGAACATTTTCTGCAACGCCGCATCACGGATCCTTTCCGGTTGCGACTTCTGCTCCCACGCCGCGATCGCTGCGACGCGCTGGTTCGATTCGGATATTGCGACATCGCCCCAATCACCCAGCTTTGCCGAATGAATCCGCCAAGCCTCGGCTTCCCAGGGACGCAGCAATTCTTGCAACTTATTCGAAATCGCCATCGCCTGGTCCGCATCAGCGTCTTTGGCTAGGCGAAAGATCTGGTCAAGATCTTCCAGTGTTTTTCGGGGTTTTTCCGCCTCGTTCACCCTGCCCAACACATCAAGCGACTGCACCAACATCCTCAACGCCTGGCGGTCAGTAGGGTCAATTCGGATCGCTTCGCCAAATGCACGAATCGCTTCGTCATGCTTTTGTTGAATCGCTAGGATATCGCCTAGCGACTTCCAATATTCACTCTGCCTGTCGATGTCCGCTGGAAACCGATCCGTCAATTCTTGCCACTGCTGGACCTTGCCGGTATCGGCCAGGACTCTGGCATAAAATGCGTAAAGCGAAGCGTCGTTGGGAAATGAATCCAATAACGGCTTTAGTATATCGAGGATTTTATCCGGCGATTCATTAAAGCCAACGTATCGCATACGCGCGTCGCCCAGCGTGAATAGATTCGGTTGCTTTGTGCTGGCAAATTGATCAAACGAGGCGAGCATGAATGGGCCGGATTGGTCAACCAAGCTCAAAACTTCATGATGGTTGGCCGCACGCATTCGCAACAACTGGCGCACTTGCTCTGAAGCGCGTTGGCGGCGACCTTGGGCATTGAGAATTTGGGCCAACAGGCGCCGAGGGGCCGGATCGGTGGGCTTGGCATCAATCGCACTGATCAGATTCAACTCTGCGGCAGCAAAGTTTCCGCATCTTAAATTCCAATCAAATGCACGCACGAGAAGCTTGCTGGCGTTTTCTTGGTCAATTTCTGAAAGCTCTTCCGCCATTTCCGCCGCTTGGCAATGATCGCCTTGTGACGCATGAATATCGATTGCGATGGCCAACGCGTGTTTGTTGTGTGGATCAGCAACTAAGACTTCACGAATGATCTTCAACGCCGCGGGCTTGTCACCGGCTTCGTGCAATTGAAACGCGGTTTCTAGGTTGAAAGCAGAGCTTTGTGATGTGTCTGCCGACCGCGATGGCGAATCCTTATCGCCGCCGCCTGAACAACCAGCGATCAATATAGATATGCATATCAGATTGATCAGTGCATTGAATCGCATAACGTCACTCGCTGAATTGCAAAAGGCAGATACTTTACCAAGTCCGTGGCGACGATACCGGCTTGGCCGATCGTCTCGGCCGCCAAGTCGCCGGCGAGGCCATGAATGTAGGCTCCCAGGCGAGCGGCGTCCCACGGCGAGTATTTTTGGCCCAGTAGCGACGCGATGATTCCTGTCAAACAATCGCCACTTCCGCCACTGGCCATCCCAGGATTTCCTGTCGAATTGCACCAGCGCGATTGGCCATCGGTGACCAAGGTTTGCGAACCTTTCAGCAGTACGACACTCTGGGTTGATTTCGCATACTCGCATGCCGCTTCGATCTGTCCCGCACGGTCTTTAGCCGACACACCCGAAAGCCGCTGCATTTCGCCGGGGTGAGGAGTCAAGACGGCGGGACCGCGAAGACACATATCTGTTGTTCTGCCAATTATATTTAATGAATCAGCATCAAAGACTCGTGGTACGGTCGCATCCATGGCAAGCCGGCGCACCAAACGGATGCTGCCAGGCCCCGTCCCCATTCCTGGCCCAATGGCAACCGCATCAGATTTTGAAACGAAATCATCAGCGGCTTGATAAGCATCAATCGCGAATTGGCCTTTGGGCGTTGCGGGTGCGGCGATCGTCATCACGCACGGATCGAACCCGGCGACCGTTTCCAGACAACAATCGGGAACCAGCGCTGACACGAGCCCCGATCCGGCCCGCAGCGCAGCCATCGCCGACAATGCAATTGATCCGCTCATGCCACGTGACCCACCGATCAGCAAAAGACGCCCATAATCACCCTTGTGACTATCGGGTGATCGTCGCGGCAACAGCAG
>DIUH01000418.1:2658-12664 GCA_002428205.1 Planctomycetaceae bacterium UBA6163 | reverse complement strand
CCCCGCGACATAGCCGCCTTTGAACCCGGCATCGATACCGACGACGGTTACGTTCGACGCGCACGATGTCAACATCCCGAGCATCGGCGTGATGCCGCCGAGCGCCGATCCGTAACCAACGCTGGTCGGTACCGCGATCACCGGACAACCGACGTGACCGCCGACAACACTGGGCAATGCCCCTTCCATACCCGCACAAACGATGACTGCACACGCCGCTCGCAGTCGAGGCACCACCGCGATGATGCGCTGGGGACCGGCCACGCCAACGTCCTCGATCACATCGACCGCGACTCCCATCCAGCCTAACGTCTCAATCGCTTCGGCCGCCACAAACTTGTCGGTACTGCCGGCGGTGACCACGGCGACATGGAAATCACTGTCGCAGGGGAACTGATTGTCATGGCGTTGATTGTCATGGGGCAGGGCAGGGGACCGATCGACCAAGGCGGTTGGCAAAACCGGCCGATTGTCCAATCGCAGCGTTCGTGCATCCGGTTCGTAACGGTGGTACTCGAACGCGGCGGTCAACTGTGCCGCAGCCGCTGGTGCGATTCGCGTGACTAAAACCGACTGGCCCGACTTCAACAATTGGGTTGCGATCGCTTGAATCAGGTCGGCAGATTTCCCTTCACCGTAAATCACTTCGCCAAACCGGCAACGTGCCGGACGACCAAGATCCACCGTTGCCCCAGCCATTTTGGCCAGCGCGTCGCCCGCCGTACCAACACCGTTGGCTTCGGCCTGGTCGAGCGCCTGCTGGACGGTCATCTTTTGGTCGGCGACGGCTTGCAGAATGCTTTGCAGGGCAGGGGAGGGCATATCACACGATGATAAAAAGAATGGATTTGGGAAAATTGAACCACAATTGGGTCTGGGCAACGATTTTATGGATTCGCGCCGTTCGCTGTGTTCCCAATCGTCGCTTGGAATGAATATACTCTTTTCGCGAAACTTCGCCGCTATGCCCTGTTCGCCAGTAATCCGCAGAAAACAATCGCGGCGGTCACAGCATTCCATTTTCCATTGACGATCGGTCGGGCGTTAAGTGTCCGCAACCTTTTCGCGCGTAGCGGCCCGAAGGGTGCTTTGCAGAAAAGGTACCGGACACTTATTGCCTGCTGATCGCTAACATCACTTTCCACTACGAATCCATTCCATGAAAAAAAGTTGCGTTTTAGCTTACTCCGGCGGCCTCGACACATCGGTCATCGTTGTGTGGTTGCAAGAACAAGGCTACGAAGTCCACGCGGTTTACGTTGATCTGGGGCAACCCTGCGAAGACCCCCAGGCGATTCACGAAAAGGCCAAGAAATGCGGGGCGGCATCGTCACGAATTGTCGATGTTCGCGAAGAACTCTGCCGTGATTTCGCATTCCCAGTCTTGGCATGGCGGGCGAAATACGAAGGGATCTACCTGCTGGGCACATCGATCGCACGCCCATTGATCAGCAAAGTCTGTCTGCAAGTCGCTCGCGAAGTCGGCGCGACCGCCTACGCACACGGCGCCACCGGTAAGGGGAACGACCAATGCCGTTTCCAATTGGCCGCCGAAGCGCTCGACCCGAAAATCGAAATGATCGCCCCTTGGCGGATGAAACATTTTCGCGACGCGTTTCCAGGGCGAACCGAATTGATCGCCTACTGCGAAAAGAACGACATCCCGGTTAAAGCAAGCGCATCGAAGCCATACAGCAGCGACGAAAATGTTCTGCACATCAGTTATGAAGCTGGTAAGTTAGAAGAACTGGATGTCAATGGTGTCGAACTGGTCGATTTCGGAATGGGAGTTAGCCCGCAAGAGGCACCCGATAAATCCGAATTGGTCACCATCGGTTTCGAATCTGGCGTGCCAGTAACACTTGATGGCAAGAGAGTCTCGGCGCTAGAGATGGTTCAATCGCTGAACAAAATCGGTGGCCGTAACGGTATCGGCCGAATCGACATGGTGGAAAACCGTTTTGTCGGAATGAAAAGCCGTGGGGTATATGAATCACCCGGCATGACCATCCTGTACGACGCGCATATGAATGTTGAACAATTAACACTGGACCGCGACCTGGCTCACCTGCGTGACCGATTGGCACCGGAAGTGGCGGAAATGGTTTATTATGGATTTTGGTACACACCGAAAATGGATGCGCTGATGGCATTCAATCGGGAAACCCAAAAGTCGGTTACTGGCGAAGTCACGCTCAGCCTTTACAAAGGCAATATTTCGGTGGCCAAGCGTTCAAGCCCTTACAGCCTGTACGATGCTGAGATTGCCACGATGGAAGGCGGGGGCAGCTATAATCAAGACGATGCCGAAGGGTTCTTGCGAATCAATGGACTGCCATCGCGTGTACAAGGATCGATTCGCCCTCGGACTTATTGATCGCGTAATATAGACTCACTCGCCGACGCGTCCCAAAACCGTCGGCGAATCAGTAGCAACGACAGGGCAGGGCGTTGGATAACGATCATGACGCTCCGCCCGACAACCGCGGCCAACGCGTGGTGCATTAATCATGAAGAGGCGACAACCGCTGAAGCGACGCACAGCAAGCCATTCGCCCCAGATCGAATCGACGATGGCCACCAAACCGGGACGCAGTTGGCGTAAACCGCTTGCGACGCTCTTGACGAGCGCGGTGTTACTAGCGGTCGCCGCTTGGGCATCAGGCACTCTCGGTGCCGTGCCGATTTTTCTCTCACGGCACGAACTCGCACTGAGAAACGATCATAAGGCGGCTTATTGGCTGGACATCGCCGAGTCGTTGAACGGTGATCGGTCGGAAATCAGTCTATTAAGGGCCAGAGTCGCGCGCCGGTCCAATGACCTTGATGAAATGGAGAAACAGCTTCGCGATGCGATCGCCAGTGGTGGCGATTCTAAAGCGATCGATCGCGAAAGGACACTTGCTCTGGCACAAACCGGCCGCATCGATCGCGTTATCGGTGAAATTGAGCAATGGATGGTCGACCCGGGCAATGACGTCGCGGACCTTGCCGATGCGTATTCGACAGCGCTGCAGCAGAAGGGGCGCACGAATGAAGCAAAAGTCGTATTGAATGTCTGGATCGCCGACTGCCCCAGCGACCCTCGACCACACCTGCAATGGGCTCAAATCGCCGAAACCGAACTCACGCCGGAACTGGCCCAGCAGCACTACGATCTGGCAATGGAAAAGAATCCCAACTATCCGGCATTGCTTTATTCCTACGGGCGATTTTTGCTGATGCAAAAACAGCCAACCGAAGCCGCCGAAGTCCTCCAGTCATGCCTTGAGGTTGCCCCGAACACCGCGCCAGCGATAAAGCCGCTGCTTGCCGCCAGCCACCGATTATTGGGAAATCGCGACGTTGCATTCGAATTGCTTGAAGATGCTATCGCTATACGCCAGGAAGACCTTATGGATTCGTTCCTGCGATTATCCGCGGTGCCCGAACCGGGTGAAGCCGAGTTTGAATTGGGCAGGCTGTACTTTGACGAAAGCAACTTCGAACAGGCCGAGACCTATTTCCGCAAGGCTAGCGATTTGTCCCCGGATCACTTCGACGCTGAACGCCAGTTAGGGTTGACACTTCAGCGTCTCGGAAGAGACTCCGAGGCTGCCACCGTTCTGGAACGCGTGGATCAGAAACGAAAAGAGTTAGCTGATATCGCGCCCTTCCTGCGTCGAATCAATGCAATGCCAGAAGATTTCGATGCGCGTTATCAGGTCGCGATGATACTGCTGCGAAACGGTCGCGAAGAAAGAGCGATCGAATACTTCGATGGCGTTCTGATCGACGCGCCCGATCACGAACCGACACACCAACGTTTGTTTGAAATCTATTCTCGAAAAAGCCTAACCGAAACAGAGTTTTCTAGACTGGCGGCTCATCACCAGAAAGTGTTAGAGCGATTGAATCAGGGAACGTCACCATGAGACGCCGACCAAACACAACCTTGACGCTCCTGTTTATGATTCTTTTTGGCGGTTCTTGTATCAGACGACAAGAATCGCCGCCACATGCACCGCTTGCCGACGCCGAGTCGACAATCGAGTTCTTGGACGTAACTGGCGAAGTTGGCATTCGATTCACCAGCCGCAATGGGCAGGAATCCGAGACTTATTCGATTGCACAAACGCTCGGTTGCGGAGGAGCGGCATTCGATTTCGACCACGACGGGGTAGCGGATTTTTATCTCGTTGGCGGCGGCACGATTTCACAGAATCTTGAACTTTCTGGTTTGCCGGGTGCACTGTTCCGCGGCCAAGACGGGACTCGATTCCAGGATGCCACAAAGGCGTCCGGCACACTCGGCGGTGACTTTTATTCACATGGGATCGCGGTATCGGATTTTAATGCGGATGGATTCGACGACTTCCTGATTACCGGATATCAAGGACTTTTACTGTTCCAAAACCAAGGCGATGGGACATTCATCCAAGTCGCCCAAACTGTGGGGATCGCTGATTGCCAATGGAGTACGGGTGCGGCATGGGGTGATTTCAATGGCGACGGACTGGCGGATCTTTATATCGTTCAATACCTGGATTGGAGCAAAACAAATCATCCAATTTGTCGCCCAACCGGAACCCAGCAAGACGTCTGTGGCCCTGAGAAGTTTCGCGGCCTTGGCGACCTGCTGTACCTCAATCACGGCGATGGCACGCTTGTAGACGCTTCGTCCCAATGCGGCTTAAGAAATGACGGTAAAGGACTTGGCGTCGTCCTAGTCGACATCAACAACGACGGGGCACTCGACATCTATGTCGCAAACGATACCGATGACAACTTCTTGTATCTCAACGATTCAACAGGTCGGTTCAAGGAAATCGGTATCATTTCGGGGACCGCACAAGATGATAGCGGTTTCGCCAATGGTAGTATGGGTGTATCGGTACTTGATTTCAATCACGACAGCAAAGCCGATTTGTGGGTAACCAATTTCGAAAATGACTCTTTTGCGCTGTATCGAAATGATGGGCAGGGCACGTTTACACACACCAGCGGTGCCACAGGCATTTTTACGCTCGGTTCGTCCTATGTCGGATGGGGCACCATCACGGATGACTTAGATAACGACGGAACCGAAGAAATCATTGTCACCAATGGCCACGTCGAAGTCTTTCCCCGAAGCGGCGAAGTTGCCCAGTTGCCCGTCGTGCTTAAGAACCGAAATGGCACATTTGAGAAACTATCTTTCGAACCGTCCACTTACCTAGGGAAACGCCATTCTGGGCGTGGACTCTTTAAGTGCGATTTCGATAACGATGGAAGCTGGGATCTGGGCTTCTGCAACTTGAACGAACCTTTTCATCTGTTGCGAAACGAGACGACCGGAGACCGTAAATGGCTGGGGACTCGGCTGATCGGAGTCCTGAGTGATCGCAAAGCTGTCGGTGCAAAAGTCGTGATGGTCGCCGACGGTGAAAGCCGCACACAATTCGTCGTCGGTGGGGGCAGTTACCTATCACACAACGACTCAAGATTGCTGTGGAGTTTGCCAGCGAACACAAAGCGAGCAACGATTGAAGTTCACTGGCCAAGCGGCAAAATCCAACGCAGTGAAGTCACCGAATTTCAACGCTACATCGACGTGGTCGAACCGCGCGGTGACTGAAAAAACTTGACGCTACAGCGGGCTGCACAAACAAGTCCGGGTAAAATCCGGTGAAGGCACCCGCCCGCGTCACACGGGAGAGTTTCGTGCCCGTTAAGCATCGTGCGGAAAGTAAGTGTCGGGTCCTTCCGCCTCTCCCGGCTTTGCGGTGGAGGTGGGTTCTAACCGACATTTATTTTCCGCACGATGCTAAGCCGATTCATTTCTAATGACGTGCTTAGAATCCATCCGAAAGCCAAAAAAACAGCGTCTGGCCCGAAAGCGGCTTATGGGTTTAGAGCAGGTTCTGGCGAAGCCCTCGTGCTAAGCGTAACGGTGCTCGTCCTAGGCACTTTCGTCGCCGCCAGCTGTTCCCAACCGTTCTTCATGCCGGTTAAGCGACCGAACGTCGCTTAACCAGCACAGAACTTCGATTCAATTACTCGAGCGTAATGTCAACGGTGTTCGCACCTTCGGTGACGGTACACTCAAGTCCGCTGCTTCCGAAATTATTGTACTTAGCAGGAACTACCGAAGTTTTTGCCGCTGGCGCAGCACCACCGCTCTCCATCATCTTTGAATAATCGGCGGCGGCAGGGTCTGCTTCTGAAGACACGATATCTGAAACGGCGATTTGATACTTGCCGGCGATAATCGCATTGGAATCTCCCGTGGACAGTGTATAGACACCGGTGGTGGCATCGCTGACACCGCTGGCAGTACCGGTTTCGCCCTTGAAAGAAACTTGTGCAGCAACCGGATTCCCATCCTTCGTTACTTTCCCGGTTACGGTCCCTGTTGGCCCCGATCCGCCGCATCCGGCAACTACAGACAATGACAGAAGCAAACCGACTGAGTAAGCAGACTTAAGCATTCAATGACTCTCAAAATTAAGTTGTTTAAGGCAATACGACCTGTTTACTAATCAACAACAGGAAAAAGGCTTGTGATCAAAAAGGGGCCACTCAGGCTTTTGTATCGTTTTTCGATCCTGTGGCGTGAATCGATAGATTTTTCTAAACACTTCTTGAAAAGGATACTGCCACTGCGGGATCGAGAAGCGAAAGCCGGCACATCGGCTACCCTCGAAAAAGATTCGGTCATCCTGTCAATCGGAAACCGTGTCAAACAGAACCTCGAAATAAACGGGTGAGGATACAAAAAACCGGCATCCCGTGACGCCGGTTCCATTGTGGTTTACTAATCCGATGCTCCCCCCTGCGTAAATGATTCACGCAGGCGGGATTCATGAATCCACTCACACGACCGGGTCGATATTTAAGCCGAACTCACTCGTGCCGCAACTTAGAGATAACCTTGATTGGGAAGACCAAGAAATCACAACCCACAGCGTTAGCAAGGGGCAGAATGACGAGGAATTCCCTCGCTTACGCGTCGGGTTATGATCAACATCAACTCCAAAAGACGGCACTAGAAAACGACACTTAATTCAACCCATCGCCAGATTAGTACTCGCCGACAACACGGCCATCGTCTCGCGTGCAAAGCAGCTTTAAGATTGGCAACTGCATCGACTCGGTCAAAAACTTGACGCTTCCATCACCAAAGGTCGCCTGAATCCCACCAGCGTGTGCGGAACGTAACGGCGTATTAGGACCGTTGTTGTTGCCGACGCCGGGAAGGTTCCAAACCCTTGTGTTGATCGGATAACGTACCGAAGTGACGTTAAACTGGCGGGAGTTAGGCCCATTCCAATTCGTAATTCGGCCGCCACCATCGGTACCCATCTGCCAACCGTGCACACCACGCGGGTCGACCTGGATACCGTTATCAAACATCCAAGTCGCGGTTTCGCCGATCACCATTGTGTTGGAAGTTCCATCCAACAGCTTTTCCATGCCAAGGAAGTCATTGACGGGAAACGTACCACCGGACGACAGAATGCCGTTGTTGTTGTTACCACCACAACAGTTAGCACCTGGACGATTGCGCTGCTCCTGGAATTGATCCGTGTCACCGGCCGTACCCGCTTGCGGCGGCGTTGCTCCGCTTAGCTTGTCTTCGTCCACCGCACCAGCGATACCGACGTACGATGGAAAGGTTGTAATCGCGCCACCACCTGGATCGCGGTTCATATCCATCGGATTGGAAGGACAATGGAATGTGGTGATCGTGGTTCCGCGAATCACGTTACGATTGGCGATCGCTTGAGGACTGTTATGCCCAAGCCACGCTGGATGGTCACCGACCGTTGTTATCTGCTCAAATAGTGCATTTTGCTCGATATAAGGCAACATTCCGAGATAGAAACTAAATCCCCAACCTTGATGCCGCTGGGTTGTCGGCAACCTTCGAAACGTGTCGTGGTAATTGTGAAGTGCCAAGCCGAGCTGCTTCATGTTATTTCCACATGACATCCGCCGGGCGGCTTCACGAGCGGCTTGCACCGCTGGCAACAAAAGACCAACCATCACGCCGATGATTGCAATCACGACCAGCAACTCAACGAGGGTAAACCCTCTGCGTCTGAACTGAGACATCGCGAACCCTTTTAAGAAAAGAAAATAGTGACGAAAAGGCGGGACACCCACACAGAGTGTCGGCACCGATTTGCAACCCGAACCCATCGCGCAAGACAACGCTTCGCCAACTTTATGCGAATAAGCACACACACCCCGAAGCTCGAACGAGCAACCAGCGGCGTGTGTCAATACCTGTCTCTGCGACGATATGTCGACTTACGGCTGTGAGCCTACCCTATCGCCAAAGTCGATGTCAAATAAAAAACCGATAACTTTTTTTTGAACTGCGTGAATTCGCGTACACCGAACTCGCGAACGGCTATCGGCCTAAAGGTAAAGTGGCTCAACACGACACAGAAAGTCGCCCTGACTGCGCCCCTAGGTGAACGCCAAGAAACAAAAGAACGTTCATTTCACCGGCTTAGCAGGCTTTTGAGACTAGGCTCTTTTTGAAACCTAATTGAAAACCGGACAGAACCGCTAGCGCCGCGGAATCTAATGCCTACCGGACTGACGATTTGGCTAAGTTGCCCTCATACGACTGAGTTGTGCCCTTCGCTGAGCAAGTCGGCACAAAAACTTCGGCAAAACAAAATTAGCCGCATCGCGTTAGCGACGGTTGGTAGGAACCGGGGCTAACGCCCAACGGCTGATTATACCGAAAGACACGTGCCGACCTGCTTATCTGTCCAAGACATCGTCGGCCAGGGGTTCGCCGCCGGAGATCGTGATCAGCGACATTACGGTCGAGGGAGAAGTTTGATCGCTTAAGAAATGGCTGCGGCCGTCGACCGTTGCGACTACTGCGCCGCCGACATTGACGCCGCCAATCTCTCGGCCAGCCGATGTTCCGATCACGCCTTGCATCAATGTGACATCAAGGTCACGCGGCTCCAGCCAGCTCGGGTAGTAGTTGCTCGTCAAAGCGCTTGCTTCAACGACCAACAGCGTTTGTCCAGGATCATCGGATACCGAACTGGGCGAAAGCGGACGAAATGCGCCCGCGGGACCGCTGGCCGGGGCAGGGGGGAACAGGGTTCCAGGACCGGTTATCAAATAGTATGCGGAGTCCGTTCCATACAACTGGTTCGAGGACGCTCGATAGACCGATGGCATGCGGGTGGTCATTTCAATATTGCCAGGCGAGTCCCACGGCTGGTTCATGTCGTAGTCATTGAACAATTCTTTCTCATCAAGATACGGAAGCAGCAAGACTCGCCAACTGTGCATCAGCGTTCCATCGGGACGCCGAATGACCGGTGGTGGATAGGTGCCGTGGTCCGATGCATAGGCGTTCAGCGCTGATGCGATCCGTTCAATGTTGCGTGCACTTTGAACCCGCATCCGATTAGTTTGAATGGTTGTCAATGCGGGCGAACCATAACGCACCATCGCAACCGCTCCGCAAACAACAATAACAAGCATGATGGCGGCAGCGACCAATCGTCGGAACATCGGACTGGAATTGCCCATCTGCCACGCGGTCGATCCGCCGGGCAATACACCACGGGCACCGCTGGCCGCGCGGGTTTCCGGTGGTGCGAAATCGGGCAGTCGGATTTCGGCGCCGCAGGTCACACAACGTCCCGATTGGCCGCTGTATCGATCGTCGACCAGCGTTTTCGTTTGGCAGTGCGTGCAGGTGAATAGATAAGGCATGACAACCGTCGATTAAAACTGAACAGACAAAATCAAAATCGGGCTGGCTTTTCATTCAGGCAAGGGCAGGGCGGCCAGTACCGACGCCGACAGCTCTTCCGGTATCATATCCAATCGGATTGATCTGCGTGACTCGCATCCCGGCAAAGTGCTTCGAATCTATGTGGCGGACGTATTTATCGTTTTTCGTAATGCTGGCCGCGAGTTGGTGTGTAATGGTGACGACTCACGAACTGGGGCATGTCGTTTCGGGAATCCTCAGCGGTGGGCAATTGGTTCACGCCGAACT
>DIUH01000418.1:1966-2600 GCA_002428205.1 Planctomycetaceae bacterium UBA6163 | reverse complement strand
TTGCCGATTTTTGCTTAATTGCTGGAGGGACCTACATCGCGCTAGCGTGGTTCAGTCTTGAACCGTTGCTCGATACCGCTCGATTGCTGAAGGCGGGCGCGCCGCAATGGCAAGTCGGACTGTTCTGCTTGGTCACGATTGTGCCAGGCTATGTGAGATTCCGTAAACGCTGTATCAAGTGGCTGAGACCAATAACCTTTGAAGGATGAACCTTGAGATTTGTTATCCAGCGAGTGACTCACGGGTCGGTGACGGTTGAAGGAAACGTTGTCGGATCGATCGGGCAAGGTTTGGTCGTCTTGGTTGGGGTAGGGCAGGGCGATACGGAATCGATCGCCGTGCGGATGGTGGAAAAAATGCTTGGCTTGAGAATCTTTGCCGATGAAGCTGGCAAGATGAATCTTAGTGTGACCGATATCGGTGGCGAACTGCTGATGATCAGCCAATTCACACTTTATGCCGACTGCCGAAAAGGGCGGCGACCTTCGTTCATTGCCGCGGGCGAACCGGCGATCGCTCAATCACTGTTTCAGTTTTGTATTGAGCGGGTGAGTGCGTCAGGGTTGAAAACCGCGTCGGGTATCTTTGCGGCGGACATGCAGGTGTCGCTTAATAATGACGGCCCGGTGACGAT
>DIUH01000418.1:0-1910 GCA_002428205.1 Planctomycetaceae bacterium UBA6163 | reverse complement strand
GCAGGGCGGTGGGGATGCTCAACGCCGGATCGGAAACCATTGTTTCCATGACGGTGCGGATTCGACCTGCTGGACAACATAAGGCTGAGTCCAACGCTCACGCTCTTTCAATCTTTGAATGATTTCTTGGTCGCCCCAGGCCATGTATGCGAATAATGCCAGTTTCACATAAACCGAAACGTTGCCTGATATGTCGTTTCCCCAAAACTTAAGCGCCGTACCAAAAGATTTCTTCAGCCGAAATCGACCGTGACGATAATCGACCGACCAGATCTCATCCAAAATCAGGTGTACCATAAATCCTAAAACAACCGCAGCACTCTTGAAGACTCGCGCGCCTTCGGATGGTGTTGGCATGACAAGATAAGCAAGGATACCAACCGATGCGGCTGCGGGTATGCTGTGCCACATCCCGCGGTGAACCGTATAACGCCGAAAAATCTCTACGACGAAAAATCGAATGGTGATATAAATCAACATCGCCGCCAGCGCCATCGCTTCGGGCGATAGATCGAGGTCGCGAAAACGGTTGATCATCAACATCGGCACCACCGCCGATGCGAACATGCTGGTTTCGCGCAGTGGCACTCCGGAATTGCTATCAAGATCGGGAAGCATTCCGGCGACCGAACATAGGCCGGCCGCTAGCAAACCGCTTTCGATCGACATGCCTTGATGAAATGTCCCCCAGTAGCCATAAGCGGCTCCGACAATCGTGCTTCCGGTTATGTGCGTCTTGAAGTCAGCCACGCTTGGAACGTCACGGAATGGTTGTGAGATAGGGACACTTAGATTCCATAGGAAATACTTCCGTCGGCTGTACAAAGTTTTGTGTTTGCGACGCTAGCCCGGATTTCAGCAATAATTGACCTTCGCCCCCCGGCGACCACTTGCTAGACTGACAAAAACGCTGCGAAGCTTGCTTGCATACCTTTTGGCGTCGAGCCTTCGTTTTTCTAATTGATCCCCCTGCTGCACGGAGGCGGCACGAGTGGAAACGTACGACATTGTGATGTTGGTCGTCCTGGTCGGGACGGCACTATTTGGCGCGATCAAAGGCTTTGCGTGGCAACTGGCTTCGATCGCGTCGATCGTCGTCAGTTACGTGGTGGCGTTCAACTTCCGCGAACAGCTCAGTCAGTCGATCCAGGCCGATCCGCCTTGGAACCGATTTCTGGCGATGTTGATTCTGTTCATTGGCACGTCGCTGGTGATCTGGGTTGCGTTTCGGATGGTCAGCAATACGATCGACCGCATGCGGCTGAAGGAGTTCGATCGTCAGATCGGCGCGCTTTTCGGACTGGCCAAAGGTGGACTTTACTGCATCCTGTTGACGCTGTTCGGCGTGACGCTGCTGGGCGAAACGGTTCGCGAGAAAATCGTCGCCTCGAAAAGCGGACACTACATCGCGTCGGTGCTCGACCGCAGCGAGGCGCTGATCCCGCCAGAGATCCACGAAGTGGTCGGGCCGTACTTGGAACGATTCGACAAGAAGTTTAAAGACGGCGGAGACGGCAGCGCGTTGCCATGGCTGCGGGCGGCAACCGAAGATGCGATTCCAGATTCTTACTGGGACTCGCAAGGCACTGTCGGCGGCGCACCGTTGCCGATCGATCCACGCGGTTGGTTGCCGCCGCAAGACGCGGCGCCGAATTATTTGCCTCGGTTCCAGCAGGCCGAACGTCCGGGCGGCGGGGCGTTCTGAACCCAACGTATCAGCGAGCGACGAACATCCCAACCCGACGCGTGAGCGAGGGACCAGCATCGTCAGCCCTCGCTCACGCGTCGGATTGGGATTTGGCGAAAAAGCCCCGAAAAACGGGATCCCAATACAACATAAGAGGCATTATCGGACGTTGCTCTGGGGCGATTTTTGTCGCCCGCTTCCGCATCAGACGCCACCGGCAACC
>DIUH01000020.1 GCA_002428205.1 Planctomycetaceae bacterium UBA6163 | reverse complement strand
GGCAGTTTGGTCACTGAGTTTGGTTGGTCGGACAAAGTGCCTTAATAGAGCTTGCTTGAGGCAGGGACCTCTCTGGTGGTACGCAAATGCCGGGAAATTCGCTCAGGTACATCTTGGCACGCATTCTGCTGTTGACGGTGTGAAAGTGTCACGGTCTGGCAGGGTTTCAGCGTTCCCCGAAACAAGCATGTTCACAAGATGTATCTGGCGATAATCAACGGAGCGATCTGGCTTTCGGCTTATTTCGGAATTGTCATATTCACCACCCTGCTTTTCCTTGCCGGGGACATCCCGCCGCCGCGGACATTCTCGATTGAGTTTGGCGTCATGCTGGGGTTTGCGCTACTGCTGACAATCGCGTTGCAATTCTTGCTGACGGGTCGATTCAGCGGCGTTGGAGCTCCGTTTGGTACCGATGCCGTGCTGCAGTTTCATCGCTACGCGGGGATCCTGCTGGTGATATTTCTGGTCGGGCATCCACTGATTCTTTTTATTGCCGATCCCGAGTACGTCAAATTTCTCGACCCGAGGGAGAACGCCCCTAGGGCGATCACGCTGGTGCTTGCATCGATCGCCATGACTTTAATCGTCGTGCTTTCGCTGTGGCGCAAATCGATCGGATTGAGTTACGAGTGGTGGCGATTAAGCCATGGGTTGATGTCGGCTGGAGTGGTCCTTGTCGGAATCGCTCATGCATGGCAAGTCGAGCATTATGTTCAAGGTTGGTGGAAGCGTGGGCTGTTGGTATCCGTCGGTGGTTCAGCAATCTTTTCATACGCCCACGTTCGTATTGTTCGCCCTTGGAAGATGCGCCGCTATCGTTACCGCGTTGCGGAAGTGCGAGACGAGCGAGGCGATTCGGCAACAATCGCCCTGGAACCAGTGGGTCACACAGGAATGACATTTCGTGCCGGACAATACGCTTGGTTAACGCTGGGTGATTCGCCGTTTACGCTACAACAGAATCCTTACTCCTTTTCATCGAGCGATCAATTGTCGCCCGGGCGTCTAGAGTTCACTGCCAAGGAGTTGGGCGATTTCAGCGAGCGAATTGCCGACGCTGAGACTGGTTCCGATGCGTTCCTCGAAGGGCCCTACGGACTGTTTTGCTTGGAGGATGAAGCGCCTGGGGCGATATTCATTATGGGCGGAATCGGTATCACGCCGGCAATCAGCATCCTGCGCAGTGCGCGAGACCGAAGCGACCAGCGGCCATTTATCGTGATTTACGGAAACTCGCGGTGGGATGAGATTGCCTTTCGCAATGAACTTGAATCGCTGCAGAGGCAAATGAATCTTCGCGTGGTCCACGTCCTTTCAGACGCGGGCGATGACCCGAACTGGCAGGGCGAGACGGGATATATAACCCAAGAGATTTTGCAGCGCCAGATTGGCGACCAAGAGCGTGATTATCCGATCTTTGTTTGCGGCCCAGAACCGATGATGGACAGTGTTGAAGAAGCTTTGCTGGCGATTGGAATTCCGCTGCATCAAATCCGTGCCGAGCGATTCGATATCGCGTGATGATGCAGAAGGATCCGTTACTAACACTCACAAGGAGCCTAAGCGATGGCATCGAGTCCCGTCTTAATCAAACGTGTCACCGAAGGATTAATCGCGTTGATTATTGCCACATTATCATTGATCGCTTGGTTGCTGACGAAAGCGGTTTAGCGATACTCAGATTTACCATCCATCTATCATCGCTTGCGGCCTTCGAGACCTGCGCCGGGGTAGGCTTTCCAGCGATCGGCATAGGCCGCGGGCGATGCGCCCAAGGCGGCCGTGAATGCTTGTTCGAACTTTGCCTTTTCAAGGCCTTGAAGCAGTGTGTCGTATTGGCGGCGTTGGCCTTTGAGGATCGCAGCGGCAATGCCATAACCGACCAAATCGGCCTGTTCAGGCGCTAAGCCATTCTTCACCAGTTGGGCGCCATCCTTCATCGCCGATGCGGCTGGAACGACGCCGCTGTTCCAGGTTTCGACGGCGGGATATTGCCGTGCATAAAGCTTTGCAGTGACGGCACGGCCAACGCCTTCGGCAAACCAACGCGGGACATCGGTACCTCGCGTTGCGACGGCCAAGCTCGCCAGCGGTCCGGCCAATTTCGCTTCTAACATATCGTCACTGTCAGACGATGATGCGATCATTGCGATATATGCATCGACACCGTCATAACGCCAATGGCTTTGCCAATCCGATGGCACGCTGCGGCGCTCGGCCATCTGGGCAAACTCGCTGTAGTTATAACGTTTTGGCATCACATAGATCGTTACATTTCCGCGAATGGTTGATGCATCAACGGTCTGTTTGATTTTGCCAATCGCACGTTTGGCCGCATCGGCAACAGCCTTTGCGGTCCCTTCGCCGACGTCGCCGATCACGAAGAACGGATCGACCGGTTGCTCGATCACTTTGCTGGAGGTTGATCCGATCAGCGTCATGGTTTTGCGAGCCATTTCCGCCCGTCGCTCGCTCAATTGTTGTGGGGTTGCGGCATTGGCCCAAGCTTGTGACGCCATCACGGCGAGCGGTTGGTCCTTATCGGGGGCGTCGAGCGTGGCGTTTTCTTCGATCCACTTGGAGATCAATGTGATTTGTTCTTCGCTCAGCGGTGGTCGACCGCCGGCGGGCATTCGAGCGCCTTCTTCGCCTTTGATTTTCTTGACCAGCAAGCTGGCCGCCGCTCGCGTGGGCAGCACGATTTCGCCGCTGTCGCCACCCCGCATCAGCGCCGCGAATGAGTCCATTCGCAAACCGCCGCGCACCTGCATCGCGTCGATGTGGCAGCCGTTGCAATTGGCCAACAGAATGGGTGCGATATCTCTTGCAAAGCTGACTGTTTCGCTGCCCGTTGCGGCACGCATCGCGGGATCTTTGGGAGGCTCGGCAGCCATCGGTGCGGGTGCAGCACCGGCCGGTGCGTTAGCGGCCAAGGCGGCCAGCGGAATCATCGGCGACGGGGCATCGTATTTCGCGCCGGCCAAAACCCAATCTTTCAGCAACTGCAGTTCAGCGGGAGAGACTTTGCCGCCACCGCGAGGCATATCGCCGGTTTCGATCGATTCGATTAACCGGCTGGCGACCACATCGCCGGGAAACACGACGGTACCGGCGGGCGGCCCTTTAGCCAGCATCGCAAAGGTTGCCATGTTGAAGTCGCCACGCGAATTATTGATGTGGCAGGAACCGCATCGCTGGACCAGAATCGGCGCTACTTGGGTTGCGAAACTCGGACCAGCGGCAGCCTCCGGTTCAGGCATCGGCCGCCGGGATCGTGTTGATGGCCGTGGTTCGGCCGCCGGTTTTGGTTTTGATTCGGCCTTCATTTCAGCCGGTTTCGCCGCATCGGGCCGCTCGGGTTTGACGAACGGTTTCAGCGTCACGCCTTCCAATTCAAGCAGGGCGTGGGCATTAACGATTCGTGGGAAGGCTGGCTGAACAGCATCGAAGGCTTCCGGCCCACCTTCGGACACCAGTTTGTCGATGGCCGCCATTGCGGATTCGATCTTTTTGCCCGCTTCGGCAAAACCGCCCGACTGGTACAGTGTTCCAGCGTCGCGAATGTTTGCGGCGATGTCGACGACCGTCTTTTTTTGCGCTGCCGATAGTTCCGCGTACGCCGGTCGGACTGCCATCGCAGTGATGGCGAAAGCGATCAAAATCAACGAGCAACGGAGAGAAGCGAGGGGTTTCATCGAGCGATTCCGGGTCGAGAAGCGGCTAGCCAGACGTTTCATTTTAACCAACGGCGAAGCGTTCTGGAGGTCAGCCACGAAGAACTCGCGTTGGCAAACGATATCGTCAATCTAATCAACGCCTGAAGTTACCGCATGAACCCGCCGGATCGCACCGACACCCAGGCAAAGTTCATGCGGGAAAAACGCCCAGGAGCGATCAGAAAGTGAATCCGTCGGGAATTAACCCGTCTTTGATCACGATCGGAATGCCGTCGCGAACCTGCATCGGTTCGTCCTCGCCCTGGTTTTCGACTTTACCGGCATTAGTGATGCGAACGTTTTTGCCGATTCGGCAATTTTTGTCCAGCAAAGTCCCCTCGATCACGCTGCCATCGCCAATTCCGATCGGCATTTGCCCCGGAGACAGGTCCTCTTTCGACTCGCGATAGTCCGCCCCCATAATCACCGTGTTGCGGATCGTCACATTGTCGCCGATCACCGTTCGCAGGCCGATCACGCTGTTTTCGATCACGGTACCACGGCCGATTTGGCAACCGTCGGCGACCAGCGAACCGGTGATTTTGGCGTCTTCAACGACGGTCGGCGGCAAGAAACGTGCACGGCTGTAAACCGGTGCACGACTGTCGCTAAAATCGAACGGCGGCGATTTGCGAGCGAGGCTGAGGTTCGCTTCGTAGAACGCTCGGATCGTACCGATGTCTTCCCAGTAGCCGTCGAACAGGTGCAACTGCACTTTGTGATTGGCGATCGCTGCGGGGAAGACTTCTTTGCCGAAATCTTCGTAATCGGTGTTGGTCAGCAGGTCGACCATCACATCACGATTGAAGATGTACAACCCCATGCTGGCCAAGCAATCGCGCCCTTCGGACGGGATTCCATGAGCGTCGATCCAAGCCGGATCGGTACGAACTTCGGCCAATTGTTCTTCGGTCTTTGGTTTTTCGACGAATCCGATCACGCGGCCCGAGTCATCAACCTTCATGATCCCCAGCGCCGAAGCATCTTTTCGCTGGACCGGAATTCCGGCGATCGTCACTGCAGCGCCCGACTCGACATGCGTCCGCATCATGTCTTCGAAGTTCATCCGGTAAAGTTGGTCGCCCGAGAGGATCAGCACGTGATCGACCCAGCGTTGTTCGATGTAGCGGATATTTTTGCGGACCGCGTCGGCGGTTCCTTGGTACCAATCGGTACCCTCGTCAACCGTTTGCTGGGCAGCCAACAGTTCGACGAAGCCACCATAAAAATGGTCGAATCGATACGTTTGGCGGAGGTGGCGGTGCAGTGAAACCGACAAAAACTGCGTCAAAACATAGATGCGATTCACGCCGCTGTTGATACAGTTGCTGATCGGTATGTCGATCAGTCGGTACTTGCCGGCCAGCGGCACCGCCGGTTTTGCACGGATTTTTGTGAGTGGAAAGAGTCGAGTCCCTCGGCCGCCACCAAGAATGAGGGCGACGGTGTTGCGCATGTCCATCTGAAAGCTGGGTGTTCAATGGTTGAGAAGTGGTTGCCCGCGCCATCGCTTGGGCACTTGAACTTCGATCTTACCAAAACCTATGCCGACGGATCACGGGGGCGGTCTTCCAATGTGCTGAGGATTGGCGAATCGACGGTTGAAGTTGACAAACGCACCCCTAGCACCCGCAAACAGACGTGAATTGGCGTGATTGTCCGAAGCTGGGCACCAAATAGCAGCCCCAATGCCAGCAGCCGGCCGATCGACGAGACGCCGAACAACACCCAGTAAGCCGCTTGATCACCGCCCAAAAATCGCAAGATTGCCGCACCGATAAACGCACCGCTGCACAACGCGATCATGCTGGCCAGGTTGTAATAGGTCAGCATCCGCGTCCGTTTTTCGATCGGCAACGTCTCGAAAAACATCAGGAAGAAACCGAGCTCGTACGCTGCCCACATGACGCCTGATAAAGCCTGCACCAACGCCAATTGGTACATGTTGTCGGAAATGATCCACAGCGCCGCCAGCGGTACGAGCCCGACACCGCCAGTCCACAACAACCGTTTCGCTCCGTAACGACGTGTAAATCGTCCCCAAAACGACAGCGCGATGATCTTTGACAGAAAACCGACGGCCAGGATCGTGACGAACTGCGAGTAGGAAAACTCCAACTGTTTCAGCATGTACGGGGCGAAATAGGGGCCGGAAATCTGCACCATCAACTGCACCGCGACGAGGTAGCTGAGCAACCGGACGCCCGAAATCCCGACGTTCGCTTCGCTGATCTTTCCCGCCGATTTGCTTTTATTCGACCGAACGGGGGCAGCCACCGTCAGCCGGTTTTCAGGTTCATTTATGACTTCCGGTTGCGACTGCATCGGTCGACGCAAGTTCATTCCCGCGGTGTGCGAATCGGGCGTTTGATGGCGAGCCAACCAAGAAACCGACCAGATTCGAAACAGCGCCGCGGTCGCGAAAATCGCGGCGAACCCCAAGAGCGTGTAGCCACGGTTGTCGGCCCATTGCAACATTGTGCCACCGGCGACGAGACCGACCAACGTACAAATCTGCGAAGTGCGGGTGCGGCGAGCGAAATAGCTGGGGCGGATCCGCGCCGGCACGATCGACTCCATCCAAGTGTTCCAAGGCGGACCGCTCGCCAATCCGCCTGCCCAGTAAAGCGAAGCGATCGCCAGCAGCGGAACCAGTGCGATCGAACCCGATACCGCAGCCCAAACTAACGGAAAGAAGCTCAATCCTTGCAGGGTCGCACAAAACAAGATCCAGCGTTTTTCGCTGCCAAACCAAGCGACCGCACGGAGCGAAACCAACTGCAAAATACCGCCAACCAACAGCGGAATGCTCGACACCAGGCCGGCCGAAATCTCGCCCAATCCAACCGCAAGAGCGAACGCGGCTAAGTAACTTTCGCCGACTCCGACCATCACGCCGAACGTCGCTCCATCCGCCATGCTGGCCCGCAAGTTCGTGCGCGTCACCGCCGGACGAAGCTGGCGAGAGGCCGAAACCGGCGGTTGCGAACTGCATGACTCGCTAGATGGTACAACGTCCAAATCGCTCGACTGGACGCTAATCGTGTCCAGTTGAGCCAAGCTGGCATCAAAAGTTTGGTCCAGCCTGTCCAAGACGTCCGACGAGGCGAAGCCCGCCGACGCATCGCCAATCGAATCCGAGGATGTCGCGGGAGTGGGGTGCGCAATCGTGGCGGTCGGGGGCATGATCTGAAAGTATGGAAAGGCTTTGTCCGTAACGGTTGCACGGACTGGGTAGACACAAACGATTGTTCAAAGTTCGCGGCTTTCTCGCCACGTCAAATCAGCGGAATCCGCTTTGGGCGGAAATCCTCACGCTCACTAGGGAGCAACAGAAACTTACGCATCCGAGCCATCGTTACGGCGTGACAAGACAGGCCTGCAATTCACGCTTGTCACCACCCCAATTGCTCGCCCAACAGCGGTTGCGGCTGAACCAGCGGTTGCGGCATATCGAAGATTGGTTGGTCCAGCGGCGGTTGAGCGATCGGTTGCTGGTCGAGTTGCTGGTCGAGCGGTTGGTGCGGCGTCTCCCACTGAATCAAACGCTCGGGAACTTCGTAACTGTGGTGGTGAGCCGCCGCGTGGCCCGCCAAAACAGCGCCGAAGTAAAGCGGATCAGCATAATCAGGCAACACCCAACTCGCTGCTCCGCCGACATAAGTTCCGTAAGCCGGATAAAGCACTCGATAGCTCTCGCGAATCAAATGTTCGTCCTCGGTCCTCAGCGCATAATCGATAACATCTCCCGTCGCGATCTTTTCATGCCACAGCGGCACGATCGGCAACAAGTAAACCAGCGCGTAGGTGCCAGGATAATCACGCCTTGAAAAGTCCTTGGCATGAGCGGCTTCGTGCAAACCGATCGCTGGCACGTCGCTGTAGAGATGGACCGTCGATGTGAAGGGATTGAAATGGTCGCCGCCAAAGACGCGACCGGGCAAAATCGCTTCACCAGCCAGCGACAACACGCCCAATGTGTATCGGTATGGCCACCCGACCGTTTTGTTCTTTCGCAACCGCCGCCAATCGTCGATCGGGGCATATTGATTCAGCCGCACTTTGATGTGCTGCAAGTCGTTTTCGGCGATGTACTGAGCGACCACGGCTTCGGTGTGTTTCGAAATCTTGTGGTTGTCGATCCGCGGGTCCCACAACAACACTCGGCCCGGGATTCCGATCACCCAGCCGACGCAATCGATGATCGGCCGCGGCTTGCCCCGTTCGATGACTGGCCCGGCGTCCGCGATTAATTCCGGTGCAACGCGATAACCCGAGTGCAAGATCGGACGCGGTGCCAGCGGATTGCAGCCGGCGCAGGTGACGAGCAACGAAACCGTGGCCAGACAAGAAAAGAGCGTTTTTTTGCAGTCCATTTCTCAGTCACCAGATTGCACCGCGCCGCCAGCATCGATCGCCACGGACGATCGATCGCCCACTAGCAAAACGTTTACGATTCGCGGCGCCCCAAGGTCAAGATCGCCTAGCGGCGACTTTGATTCGTGCCACGCATCGTTTGGCGTTGACTGACCGGCGGAGCGGTCAGCGACTATTTGAAGCTTGTTGACTGACCGGCGGAGCGGTCAGCGACTAATCGTCCGAATCGAGCGGTGGTGGTGCGCCCGGTGGCAGGGTGACGATTTCGGCGATTCGACCGTTCTTTTGAATTTCAGTCCCACGACCACCGCGGCCTGTCGTTTTGTACTTCGCGGTCGAGATCGTCTTCTTCGCGCCGCGATTGGTCATCACCACCATCAAATCGCGGTCGCCGGTCGATGGCTTGAACCCGAGCAAATGGTCGCCCGGGGCCAAGCGGATCAGCGTTACGCCTTTGCCCGCTCCCGATAAATAATTGACTTCTTCGGCCGGACAGACGATCGCACGACATGCCTGGGTGACCGCCAGAATCGTCTCGGTGCCGTCGATCGCATAGACGCCGACAACCGACGCACCGGGGCTGGGTTTGGCATACTTGCGCCCGCTGCGGGTTGACGGTTCGACCAGCGGCGCGAGACTGAATCGCAATGCAAACCCGTTGCTGGTCGCTGCAATGCCGTGAATCGGTGGACACAGGTCTGGTTTCTTCGGGTTTTCGGCAACATCGCCTAGCGACCGTGGGTCACACGAGATGGCGGTCACGATCCGCTCGCCGTCCTTCAGCTTAAACAGCTTTTGGATCGGTTCGCCAAAACCGGTCGACGCCGGAATGTCAATCATCCGCGCGGTGTAGCAAACTCCCAGCGACGAGAAAAAAGCGATTGTCGATCGGGTCGACCCGGCCAAGCAGGTCAGCACCGCGTCGCCCTGACGCAGCCGGCTCTTGCTCGGATCGGTAATCTGCTTTTGGCGTTTGACCCAACCATCGGTCGTGATCATGACGTTGCAATCTTCGGCGACGATGAAGTCTTCTTCGGAATACTCCGCTTCTTCCTCAACCGTCTCGATGGCCGATCGGCGACGGGCCAGCGGATCGTTGCCAAACGTGGTGATCAAACTTTCGATCTCACCCCGAACGATCTGCCAGCGCCCGGATGCGTTGGTATCCTCGGTCGCTTCGGCTAACAGACGCCGGATTTCGCGGGCCCGCTTTTGTTTGTCTTTCAATTCGTCGCGAATCAGATTGATTTCCAAACGCGCCAACCGGTACAGCCGCAGTTCCAGAATCGCATCGGTCTGTTCCGCATCCAATCCGCCTTTGCCGTTTCTGTCGGGCGGAAACCGTTTCATGATCTTGTCTGCGGCATCCGCCTTGCCGTCGCTGTTGCGAATGATCTTGATGATCGCATCGAGTGCATCAAAGATGATCGCAAAGCCTTCGAGGATATGAATCCGCCGTTCCAGCGATGCCAGTTCGTTCGCCAGGCGACGCGTGATGACGTCGAGCCGGAAGTGAAGGAAGTGCCAGAGGATTTCTTTTAGCCCCAGCCGAGCCGGCTGGCCGACTTCGGGATTTTCGGTCGGCACCAGGCAGGTCAAGTTGACGTTAAAGTTGGTCTGCAGCGGCGTATTCTTGTACAGATACGCCAGCACCTTGGCCGGGTCGGCCCCTTTCTTCAGCACCAAATCGACGCGAATCTCGTCGGTCGAAAGGTCTCGCACTTCTTCGACCAGCGGCAGTTTTCCGCTGTAAACCAGTTCCGACATCCGTTCGACCATCACCGCCTTGTTAACCGTGAACGGGATCGATTGGATCTGCAGAATATCGTTGCTGGCCGATTCGCCCTTCTTTCCGGTCCCCGCAGGAACGACCGTCGCGGTGCCGCGCAGTTTGATCGTCCCTTGGCCCGTGCGATAAATCTCCCGCAGTTCGTCCTTGGTGTTGACGATTTGTCCGCCGGTGGGAAAGTCGGGGCCTTGGACGGCGTCGTTGGCGACGAGTTGATAATCCTTGATTTCGGGGTCCTTCAACAGCTTCAGCAGCGCGTTGCAGACCTCCTTCAAGTTGTGCGGCGGGATGTTTGTCGCCATGCCAACGGCGATTCCTGTCGCACCATTGACTAGCAGGTTGGGGATTCGGCTGGGCAGGACCACCGGTTCGCGAGTGGTGCCGTCATAGGTGGCCTTGTAGGCGACCGTTTCGGTCGACAGGTCGTCCAGCAACTGCGATGACGCGGCTGTCATTCGGCATTCGGTGTATCGCATCGCCGCCGCATTGTCGCCGTCGACACTGCCAAAGTTGCCGCTGCCATCGACCAGCGGCATCCGCAGCGAAAACGGTTGGGCCATCCGCACCAGCGCTTCGTAAATCGACGAGTCGCCGTGAGGGTGATAATTACCCATCACATCGCCGACGACCTTGGCACACTTGCGATGCTTGGCGGTGAAGTCCAGCCGCTGCTGGCTCATCGTGTACAGAATCCGCCGCTGAACCGGTTTCAATCCGTCGCGCACGTCGGGCAGCGCCCGGCTGGTGATCACCGACAGCGAATAATTCAGATAACGGCTTTGGGCTTCCAGCCTTAGCGGCGCGGCCAGCAACCGATCGCCGCTCATTTCCTCGATCGTTTGGTTGCCAATTGAACCACGATCCGCCGAATTCCCTGAGGGACGTTTAGCCACGCCGTTTCACCTGATTGAGTACAAAAGCTGAGTCAAAACGACGTCAGACCTGCGCCAGCGAACAAGATATCTCTTCCACGAGCATCGCCCTTCGCTTGGGCCGCCACGACGTCCATGTCGCGATAGTTTGCCAGTTTGCCCCAGCTTGCTCAACCGGGCTAGCCGGTTGGGTCAGGGCAGAATCACGTGTCCGATTGTCTGGCTGGATGTCTACGGCGAAACCGCTGCGGTCTCGGTGATCACCAAAGGTGGTTCGTCGATAACCGGTTCCAGTTTGCCAGCGTTCTGATTCGCATCGCTCAGCGTAAACGTCACAAACAAGGCGACGAATACGAACGACGAGAGGAAAATGATCAGGTTGAACGGCTTGTCGAAGGCCAAGTGCATGAAGAACAGCATGACCAGCGTTGCTTTTACCGTCGCGATCAGCATCGTGAACGCGATGTCCCATCTGCCCAGGTCGAAGTTGGCCTGGGCAACGGTGACGACGGTTAAGAACGTCAAAATGACAAACACCAACGCCAGTCCCCAGACCGGCAGCGGGTGGGCAAAATCGTAACCTTCGCGATGGGGCGAATCGGCGGAATGAGCGTGAGCAGCCATGGTCGTATCGTCAGGGTCGAATAAAAAAACTGGTTTGAAAAAATGCAGGAACCGCAATGGGTTGCCTAGCGAATCAGGTAAAGCAGTGGGAACAGGTAGATCCAGATCAAGTCGACGATGTGCCAGTAGAGACCGACATAATCGACGGGACCAAAGTACTGGCGATTGAAGTCTTGGCGAACGCTGCGGACCAGCAACCAGATCAGCACACCGATCCCAGCCAGGATGTGAATCGCGTGGATACCGGTCATCACGTAATAGATACCGAAAAAGACGCCCGCTTGGCTGCGAGTATTCACTTCTTGGGGAATCGCTTCGACCATGCCGCCGGACGTTCGGCTGCCACGCGGCACCACTCCACCACTGGAAAGTTCGCCCTGACGCTCGCGAGCGACCAGGTCGCCACGAATGCCGGTATTCGTTTCGTCTTGGGCCAATCGCTGTAGAATAGCCGAATCGCTTCCCGAAAGTGCTTGACCAGTTACAGGATGAGTCGCGACCGCGTCGGCCGCGTGATCTGCGTCATGATGGTCGTCCGCCGCATGGTGCGAATCATGATGATCGCCATCAGCGTGAGCCCCGCCGTGGTCAGAACCATGACTGGAGCCCGATTCCAAAATCGTCCCCAAGCCGACGCCCAAGAAGAAACAAGCGAAAACCACAATCAGCGGCTTGGAAACGGCCACACCGAAGGCGTTCCCTTTTGCCACCGACATCAGAAACCAAACAATCAAACCGACCAGACCGATCGCAAATGGAATGGACATGTACACAAGGTACATCGAAATCCCTTCGTGGTGCGGATTAGCCGGGTTGTAGAAATAGAACGCTGGGGGCAATAGGCCGAGTTCCCACTTGTGCGAATACTCGATCGCCTTGACTCCCAAAAAGACCATCGCACAGGACAGCGTCGCCGCCAATAAACCGGTCAACCGCTTGTGTTCCTCGACCTGAGCGCATCGCACAGCCCATGCCATGGTGAACGAGCTGAACAACAGCACGCCGGTGTTGATCGCACCGAGCTTGGTGTTCAAGAACTCGCTGCAGCCGACGAAAACTTCGGGGCGGAGGCTGCGGAAAATCGCGTACGCGACGAACAGCCCGCTGAAGAAGAGGATTTCGGTGACCAGAAATAGCCACATCCCCAACTTACCCGAATCGAACTGCTGTTCGGGGGTGTCGAAGTGGTGGGCCAGGAACGCGGGATGGTCATGATCGTGGTCGTGACCGTGCGAATCGTGTGTTTCTGGGAGCGCTTCGGTGGTTGCCATGTCGTTTTTAGGGGGTCCAAGGACCATGGAGTCGAGGAGGCGTCAGTGTTTCAACCACCACGTTATACAAAAAATTGTCGTGCGCACACGTCCAGATGCCTGCGTCAAATCGCCACTGGCGCACAGCAAATGGATTGTCATCGGCCGGTGCGCCGATTCACCAACGCAGGACAGCTCACGCAAAGGAAGTTTGACGCACGCCAAACGGTGCCGTGCATCCATCGCCCG
>DIUH01000434.1 GCA_002428205.1 Planctomycetaceae bacterium UBA6163 | reverse complement strand
ATCGCCCTGCCGTCGATTGATGGCGTTTCCTTGGTCGCGTTGGGACAAGTCCTCGATGGACGCGTCGGTTCTCTGGCAATGCCTTCTTCAACCGGTTCCCGAGCCTTCGGTTTCTACAACCGACAAACCATTACCTGGCAACACCGTTGGGCACCAGACAAGCAACTGTTGATTACGTTTGACCAGCCTGTTGGTAACGTCCAACTCGACGCCATCGGTCTCGGGCACGTCACTAATCCAAGCTTTGGTCGGCTGGAAGCCTATGATGCGGCGGGCAATCTGCTGACTCGCTATACCACCGCCGCCTTAGTCGCCAACCAAACCGAAACGATGCAGGTCAGCGATCGTGCCGGACGGATCGCTAGTGTTCGTGCGTTCGGGCACGCGTTCAGCACGGTCGGACTGGATAACTTGCGCTACGGAGCGGAAAGCTCGGTTACCACGTCGGCTGACGGCGTCTTCGGATTTTCCGGCGTCCCTGATGGCAACTATCGACTGACTCTCACCCCCGAGCGACTGATTCATGCATTTTCGGGCTCCGGCGACGTAATCACTGTCCAAGATGGCGTCGTCAACCAAATTGCTGCGGGTTTTCAGCGCGTTCGAAGCCCTTGGACCAATTCCGACGACCAGTTCGACGTTGATGGTAATTCGCGAGTCGAGCCGCTGGACGCCTTGTTGATCCTAACAGAAATCGGCCGAAACGGCTCCCGCATCCTCAGCGATCCCTCGCAACTCACATGGTTTATCGACGCCAACGATGACGGCGAAGTTTCACCGTTGGACGCGCTCTGGGTGTTGAATGAGATTTCTAGACGTAATCGCGACGGCCAAGGTGAACAAGTGCTACCCGGTAGTGATCATCCGGCAGGGGGCGGCAGCGGTCAGCGTTATCGTGCGATCGACTCGCTGTTCGCAGCGTGGCCGGGTCTGGAGGACGACGAGGACCGCACCGGGCTGTTGGGGCAGAATGATATCAACCATCAAGGGGGCGTTGGTGCGGTAAATTTGGTCTGATAATGAGCACCGCAGAAGCGATTATTCCGAACGAGCGAATTTTTCTAAAGTTTCGGGAACATTCCCGACCCGACGGCAATCCAAACCGACGGACCTCATCTTGCCCTTTCAGAATCTGATAGCTTTCACGTTGATAAGGCAGGACGTCTAAGTAATATAGTGAACCTAGGCGGCCTTTCCGGATTTAGACCAGCGATCCACTCGAGAAGTGATCCGAACGGAACCGTAGTCCATTTAGTTTTCAAGCGTTGTCATGGCCTGGTGGCTTTGGCGGCAAATGTCAGGTGCGGTTAGTCGCCGTGCCTCTTTTCAGTAATATTCGATTCCACGAAATAGACCTCCCACCTCGGTGGCTCAACTCCTGGGACAGGCGATGAAACAGCTAGTCAATCTCTTCGGGCGTAAAGCAAAGACTAAGGCAACCGAAAGCCGGACTCGGATGCCACGTCGAGCGCTGCGGAGTGAAACGCTTGAAAAGCGACAACTTCTTGCTGGTGACTTGGCGGAGCACCACAATTACGCGATTCCCGAGGACGTCAATGGCGACTGGCGAGTGACTCCGCTGGACGCCCTGTTGGTGCTTACCCACCTCAGTCGCAACGGCGGTAATTCGAGTCTGGCGGGGATGTCATCCGAAGATACGGGGCACTTCGTTGATGTCAGCGGTACCGGCGAGGTTACCCCGCTTGATGCCCTGTTGGTGCTCAATCGGATTGCCAGCGGCGAGGCGGCGGGCGAGTTGTTGCAACTGCAACTCAATCCCCGAACGGCTGGGGACACGGCTTTTTCCGCGTCAGCTTTTAATGCGGCGACTCGCGAATTGACGGTTGGCGTTGGTGAAGTGTTCAATTTGGAATTGCTGTATCGCGACTTGCGGCCATCGGGGATTGGCAATCCGAAACTGGGTGCATTCGCGATCTACTCTGATATTTTGTTTGATCCTGCGGGCCAAGGTGTGCTGCAGCCGGTGTTGACCGAAACTCAGTTTGTTGAGTTTTCGCCAAGCATTGATCAAGCGACATCGGGTTCGCTTCAGTTTTCGTACCCGGGTGATCCGAGTCGTCCTGGGGTTGAAACGGTTGCCTTCGAGGATTTCGGGGCTGACGAAGAAGCCCCGGTTCGCGAGATGACTGCTGCGATTGAGCGTTTGGGTTTCTCCAACGTCAATGTCACGATGCAGGCTCGCGCCCCTGGGGCTCCTTTGGTGTTCATGATTCGGTACAACGATTTTTCGTTATCCGACCTGGATCTTCCCAACTTATTGGTGACTCCTCAGTTGAATGCGGCGGTAACGGTTACAACCCGTGATATCGCGCCGAGGAATTCAAACAATGAGATCAACAACGCAGCCGTTCCGTTTAACATCAATTTTGATAGTCGTACGCTAAGGCTGCCTCGTGAGGTCTCTTCAAACGAGGCCTTTTTTGGTTTCGCCGCAACGCAGGTTGGGACATTCGATGCGGCAACGGGATTTATCGACGTCGGCGCCGTAGGTCCTTTGTTGGTCGATGGTTGGCCCAACATGAATCTCGGGCCGTTGCCTGACCCGTTCGATGCTTTCAGTTTGCCCGTCAAGTTGACTCAGCCGATCAGCAACTTGCGGGTTTTTCTTGATCCGTCCAATACGTCATCCACTCGCAATCTTTTCTATGGCCGGACCGAGGGCCTTCCAGACGATTTGTTGTTACTTGATTTGGAAGTCAATCCATTGGTGGCTGGCGATGGCGCGATTGCGATCGCTCAGGGCGCGACAGGCACGATTGACGCTTCTACAATCACTTCAGGCTTGGGAACCACCGACGGTACAGGCGTTTTGTTTGTGAACGCGGTTACCGATACTTCGGCGGTTGATAACAGGCTGCGTTACGAAATCACATCCCAACCTGCTTCCGGCGGAACCGCATCGGTCAACGGTTCGATCATCACCTTCACGCCGACACCCGGTATGCCCGTCGCTGGGCCGATTACGTTTACTTATTCCGCAATCGCCGGCTCGAGATCTTCGACGGGCACGATCACGGTCAATGTCGAGGGCGGGTCGGAACTGGTGGTCACTGCTGGTAATGGCTCGATGGCAGCGGTACAGAACGGCCCAGTTTCGACTCTCGATTTGTCGACTCTGGTGATGGTTCAAAATGGCGGCAGTTTCCCGATCACCTACGCGTTGGTGGGCAGCGGCCCTAGCTTTGGCGGCGTGGTGATTGATCCGACTACCGGTCTGGCAAGCTTTACTCCGTCGGCAGTTCAGTCTGGGCAAACGTCGTTCGTTTATTCGGCGACCGTCAACGGTGTCACTGACACGGGCACGATCACTGTTAACGTATCGCCGTTGGTGGTCACCGCAGGCGATGGTGCTTTGGGCGCGGTACAAAATGGCGCTCCGGTCACACTCGACTTGACAACGCTCGTAACAGCTCCAGGAAGCGATGGATTAAATCGCACATTCGCGAAGGCTTCTGACCCTGACCCAACGCTCGGAACCGTTTCAGTCGCCTCCAACGGTATCGCTACCTTCACGCCGTCGCTGATCGGTTTTGGTACCACGTCGTTCGATTATTCAGTAACCATTGGCGGTGTGACCGATACGGGCACGATCACCGTTACCGTGACTGCGCTGCCGGTTACGGTTGATGCTGCCGATGGTTCGCTCGATGCGGTCCAAAGCGGAACGCCTGTGACCCTGCAATTGAATCCGTTGGTCACGGTAGGCAACGGAGATGGCTTGCCGCGGTCGTTCTCCATCACCAACCCTTCGTTCGGGTCGGCCCAGGTGAATCCGTCGACTGGCGCGTTGGTTTACACTCCACCGACTGTGACCTCTGGCCAGACGTCTTTGGACTACACCGTGACGGTTAACGGTGTCAGCGACACCGGTACGATCACGATCAATGTTGCCCGCGAACCGGTTGTTTTGTCCGCCAATCCAGGCTCTCTGAGCGCGTTCCAAAATGGCCTTCCGGTAACGATTAATTTGAATAACCTGATCTCGGTCACGCCAGCCGGAACGCAGGTGTCCTTCGAGTTGATTCCACCAACTGCGACGCTCGGCACAGCCGTTCTGGGTGCTGGGGGGATCGTGACTTTTACCCCTTCGACAACGCAATCGGGCAATACGTCATTCGGCTACCGCGTCACCAGTCTGGGCGATGACGTCAAAACAGCCGAATCAACCGTATCGGTCACTGTCAATCAAGAAATCACGGTCATCGCTGAGGACGACCAATTCGAAGCGATCCAAGGTGGCGACTCGATCGTTATCAATCCGTTCCCAGGTGCGTTGGTTTCGACCACCGGCACCTCGACCACACCAACGATCGCGCTCAATACGTCCGGTACCCAGGGAACCGTCTCGCTGGTTAACGGTGTTTTGACCTACACCCCGCCGACGACTCGTTTCGGTACTGACAGCTTTAGCTATTCTGCCAGCTTGCCAGCTATTCCAGGCTTTGCAGGCGCGACCGACACCGGTGTGATCACGATCACCGAGGTTGCTTCGATCACGGCTCGGCCATTGAACGTTACCGCATTGCCAGGCGATCCCGCACAGGAGATCAACCTGTCTAATCTGGTGACCATAACCGGTACCGATGATTTGCCAACCTTCACGATCGACGACGCTGGCTTGGCAGGAACGGCTGTACTTGTTGGTAACAGCGTCACTTACACGCCACCCGCAGTTGAGTTCGGCACGACTTCCTTCAGCTTCACTGCAACCGTGGCTGGGAAGTCGGCAACTTCAACGGTCACGATCAGCGAAGGGATCGCGATTCAAACATTGCCGGGGTCGTTAGTCTCATTCCCTGGTGGCCCTGCGGTAACGCTTTCCCTGCCTACTCTTGTTACAGTCACTGGCAGTGACGCGGACCCGGTTTATGCCCTGGCCTCGCAGCCCTCTGTCGGTAGCGCCGTGGTGAATTCCAGCACCGGGTTGTTGACCTACACGCCGCCAGCCACCGGTTCGATTGGCCAAATCTCGTTTAACTATCGCGTAACGGTTGAGGGTGTTGTTGAAACCAATACCATCACCGTCACCGAATTGACCGTGTCGGCACCCGATCGCACGCTAACCGTTAATGAGGCACAGCCCAATGTCGCGCCACAGGGCACGCCATTGCAATTGTCGGCCACCGTTTCGGTTAACTTGCCACCAAGCTTTACGATTGTGACGCCGCCGTCGCTCGGAACGGCAACGATTACAGGTAACACGTTGACCTACACTCCCCGAGCGTTTGACTTCAATCAAACCGTCTTCACCGATTCGATCGTCTACCGTGCAACGGTGGACGGCGTTTCGGACACCGGAACGATCGCGATCACGATCAATCCGACACAGCTTCCGCCAGTGGCGGTTGCCGATTCGGTGAACGCGACCGCCGACACGTCGACGACCTACACATCGGCTCAACTGACTCAGAACGATACTCCAGCGCGGCCGAATCCATCAGGCTTGCGGCCCGTGGTAACCGCCGCCTCGGCCATCCCGGGCACCACCGCAGGGACTGTCGTCTTTAACCCCTCAAACAACAGCGTGACGTTTACGCCAACACCAGGTTTTGTTGGCCTGACGTCGTTTAACTACACGATGACCAGTGACGGTCAAACGTCGACCGCCACGGTAACGGTAAACGTTCGCGAGTTCGTGCCTTCGACAATTTCTGGGTCGATCTTCATCGACTATATTGAAAGCGTCAGCCGGCCGATTCGTAATAATGTTCGGGATGCAAATGAACCGGCGATGGGTGGAGTTATGGTCCGATTGACCAGCCCTCCGGATCAAAACTCGTTCGGCCAACAGATCGATCAGGTTGTGCTGACCAACGCTGACGGACGTTACTTGTTTGATGATGTACCGCCAGGAATCTATCAGGTCACTTTTGAGACGCCAGATACACTGATCTTTGGTGCCAGCTTCAACGCGTCAGATTTACCAGCCCAATCCGCTGGCCGATCTTTCACAATCGAAATCGGTGAAGACGGTGGCTTGAACTACGCAGGCTTGGACTTCACGGTACTCGGACGCAGAGGTTTGGCCCAAGGCACCGGAGCATTGCTCGTATCGCAATACCTGCTGTCCGACCCGAACTCGCCTTATAACTCCAGTCGTCCCGAGTTCGGTTTGGCGACAATGATTGTCAACCCGTCCAATGGTGATCAACAGGTCTTTGAACTGACGCAGGGTTTTGATAACGTTTTGTTCGCCGAAATTGCCGTCGGTCGCTCGGGTGCCACGGCACTGTTGACATTGATCATGGAAGATGGGACGGTACGAACCGCTCTGTTGTCCAAAGAAAATGGTGACTTTGTTGTCAACTCCACTCGCGCGGTGGTACAGGTCTTCCGAAACGTGAACAGCCTAACGTTCATCGATTCGGCCGAAGATGCTCTTCAACGCGAGTATGGCAACTACCGTGACTCGGTCGACCAAGTGCTGGCGTCGGGTATCTTTTAATCGTATTGAATAACCTGGTCATCGTCGCATGCCCTCGCATCACACCATCCGCTTACACGCTGCGTGGAAACGGATGGACGATTCGGGGGCAATGACCGATGACCAGCATGAGATCGCTGTATCGCTGCCCGATTCATCGATCATTTCTTCAAACGCTCGCTTCGCCACCTACAGACGCTCGTTCAATCGACCGACGGGTTTGAATAGCGACGATTCGGTCTGCCTGCAAAGCGACTTACTTCCGATTGCCGCTTCGATCCACTTCAATGGATCACCGATCGACACGCCGTCGGAATCGTCGATCGAAATTGGTCGCCTTCTACTGCCTCACAACGAAGTGGTTGTAAGAATCGCTGCGGAGCGATTCCCAGATGCGTCACTAGCCTCGGCATCGCTTGAAATCATTCACGCGCCGTGACAGTCATACACAATGCCAATCATGGACGACGATTCTACGACGCAGATTCAAGGATGCGGGTAAGTTGTCAATCCGCGTTAAGGTCTTGGACTGGTAAACTTCAAAAGCAACCAATCACCAAGCCGTGGCAAGGCGTGTCCGATCGCCACCAGCAATCTGAGATATCCCGGCAAGATGATATCTGGCGAACGTTTCCGGACGGCTCGGACGACTGCCTGAGCGACTTTCTGGGGCGGCATTCCTTTTAACTTCGCACCGCCGGCGGGCAGCCTCGCCGAATCCGGAAGATCACCGCCAGCGCCCGCATATCGCTGCCCAGCATCATCTCGCATGATCGGGCCTGGGTTAATCAATGCGACATGCACACCATATTCTCGCCACTCCAGTCGCATTTGTTGGGTCAATCCCGCCAGGGCGTGCTTGGCCAAAGAATACCCGCCCAAATAACGGGCGCCGACTTTGGATGACAGCGATCCGATATTCACAACCACACCTTGGCTGGCTCGCAACATCGGCAACGCAGCCTGTGAACAATACAGCGCTGAAAGCACGTTGGCATCAATCAACTCACGTACCCTTGGGCCGGTCAAATCCTCAACGCGACCACGGTCGCTAATGCCGACACAATTGACCAAAACATCCAACCGCCCCCACTCGCCTTGCAGGTCGGCGAATATACGGTTCACACAGTCCTGATCGCTGACATCACCAACAACCAGCTTTACCCGCCGACCGGACCACCGCAGGATCGCATCCAATTGCTCGCCAGCCGATTCCAAACGTTCTTGGCTGCGGCCGATAATGACGATGTCAAAACCGGCGACGACCAAAGCCGAAACGATCTCAATCCCCAATCCTGCCGAACCGCCTGTGACCACTGCGATAGGTGTGTTTGATTTTGTTGGTTCCAAAACATTTGCCACAAAAGCGATGATTTGTCCTTTTCTACTTGCTCGCCGCTGACACCATTGTGATCAATTCGGCGACGAGCGAAACCTGGCTAGATCTCTACAAACAGCGGTGTTTATCAATCATTACCGGCGATCCACTGCCGTTGGCAAAATCATAAACGGTCATCGGGGTAAATCCAGACACCGCACCCACGGAACACGGTCCCATAAATCGAGCTCATTCGGTATTCAAAAAACAATCCGAAAGGGGAACTCTGCCCCCTCTGTCGAAAGTGAAAAAACCGATACACTCGATACACTCGAGTAGCCGCAAAAAATTAAGCCGGCGATAAATAAGTGTCCGGTACCTTTTCTGCAGAGCACCCTTCGGACTCGCTTCGTGGGAAAAGGTACCGGACACTTATTTATCGACCGCTCCTTAGTTGATATGCCCCCCGCACCTTGTCTTCTTAGCGATCAGCCTGATGGATTTGAATCTGTTTAACACAGTAAAGTCGCGATTCAGTGATTCGACAATTGCGGCAATTGGCGGCCAACTCGGGCTCGATCCGACAACCGCTAAAGCAGGCTTTGTGACTTTCGTTCCAGTTTTCCTCGCGGCGATGGTCAAAACATCGCGCCAGCAATCGGGGTTCGACCATCTGCAAGAGATCATTCGCGATGGCCAGTACGACGGCACGATGATCGATCGACTTCCCGCAATGCTCACCAGCGGCAAGGCGGATGAAATCAGCAAGCGGGGCAGATTGTTGATCGACAAACTGCTTGGTCCTGACGCCGATCCGATCGTCGCTTTGGTGTCAAGCGACCTCGGGTTTAAGGTTTCTACGCTTCGTTCCTTGTGGTCGATGCTTGCACCGATGATTATCGATACGATCGCCGGCGAAAGTGTCGTTCAAGCTGGGCCGCCCGAAAAATTTCGCAAACGTTTGCTGGCCACTCAAAACGAACTTGTCACAGCGATGCCGCTAGAAATCGTTGACATCCTTGAACTGCCTCGTCCGCCATCTCAAGACGCTACCGATGAGTTTGTTCCCTCGGTCAATTCCTGGGGTTTCTGCTTCTCTTTGATTATGGCGTTTATCCTTACGGCGATTATCGTGTTCGCCCTGGTGCGGTATGTTTTCAACCCGGCGAAGGTCGACAAACCCAATCGCCTCGCGCCGCAGGATGCGGACGAATCCGCCATGCCGCCGAGCGCCGTCCAGCCCATGCCGGGCCCTGACTCGGTACCCCAATTGGCGGCGCCCTAGTGCTAAGATCCTCGTGATACAACTGATCGCATGCCGCTGCGTCGACTAAAATAGGAGGAGTTGTCCAAAAGCAAATTCAAGAAAACACTCTTCAACCGGTCCCCACAGATTATGCCCACCGACCACCGTCAATGTCGCTCCCGCCATTTGCCAGACGCCTCGCCACTGAATCGCTTTGCCACCAATCTGGGCGTTCTGCTGGTCGTTACATTGACCGCATCGTCGGCGATTGCCCAGCAGGGACCAGCATCGGTTGTGGTCACCAAAGTGGTTCAATTTAACGTCGCGGGCAAGCAAGCGTTCATTGGGAATGTGACCGCGAACCGCCGCACCGTCGTTGGCAGTGCGGTCGATGGCCGGGTGCTTGAGTTTCCGGTTAAGGCGGGCCAAGCGATTCAAGCACGCGACACGCTGGCGCTGATTCGTACCGCGACGATTGAAATCGAGATCGAAGGTGCCAAGGCCGAACTCGACTTGAGATTGGCCGAATTGGAAGAACTGCGAAACGGGGCCAGACCAGACGAAGTGCGACTGGCCGAAGCGACCGTCGATGCTGCTTCGGCGATGCAAGACTACGCCCGCACGAAGTTCAATCGCGCCGATCGATTGTCCAAAGCCGGATCCGGAATCTCACAAGACGAGTTCGAGGAAGCCCGCGCAGCAGCACTGCAAGCCGCTGCCATGCTGGCCGAAGCGAACAGCCAATTGGCTCTGGTGCGTGAAGGCCCGCGTCCCGAACGGATCAAACAGGCCGCCGCGCGAGTGGCTGTGCAAGAACAGGTGATTGCCGGACTGGAAGATCGACTCGACAAGTACACCGTACGTGCCCCGTTTGATGGTTTCGTAATCAACGAAATGACTCAGGCCGGCGCGTGGGTTCAACAGGGCATGGCGGTCGCGGAAGTGGTCGAAATCGATCCGGTCGAAATCGACGTCTACGTGCCGGAAACGAATATCGGCTTCGTGCGCCAAGGCTTGGAAGTTGTCGTTCGCGTCGACGCAATACCAGGACGCGTCTTTGCAGGCGAAGTCGTTCGAGTCGTGCCGTTGGCCGATGCCAGGGCGCGAACGTTTCCTGTCAAAGTACGCGTCGCGAATCCAGCCGAATCGGGCATTCACCCACTCCTGCCCGGCATGCTCGCGCAAGTTAAACTGCCGACCAGTGTCGAGCGGGTCTCGTTGATGGTCCCCAAAGATGCATTGCAGTTGGGTGGCGCACAACCAACGATTATGAAAATTGTTGACGGCAAAGCAGTGGCCGTTGGTGTCAACATCGGCGCATCTCTCGACAGCCTGATCGCGGTTGAACCACTGGTTGAAGGCTCATTAGCCGAGAATGACACGATCGTCGTCCGTGGCAACGAACGTCTTCGACCCGGTCAGGAAGTCGCCATCAACGGCGAGATCGAAATCGAAATTCCAACGAACCCGAATTGATTCAGTCGCCCGAATCGACGGCGTGTGGCTTACACCGTGCTTGTCGCGTCAAAAAGATTGGGCAATAAAAAACGGCTCGAGGTTTATAATCCTCAAGCCGTTTGCGTGGTCATCTCGATGTTAAGCGATCACTCTGCCGGTTCGCTCTTGGCACCCTGTTGGATCGCGAACAATCGGTTTCGGTTGGCGATGAATAGCGTGTCGTTGGCGACGATTGGTGTTGTATAAACCGCCGATCCCATATTGATTTCACCAATCTGATTCATCTCTTTCGAAACTTCAAAGATCGCGATGTCGCCGTCTTCGTCGCCGATATAAACGCGATTGCCGACGATCAAAGGACTGGCCCACGACGCGGCAAACATGTCGTAGGTCCAATAACCGTTGCCGGTCTTGGCGTCGACACAGTGCAACAGGCCACTGAAGTCAGCAACGAACAACAAATCGTCTTTGATCGCAACCGTACCGCAAGTGCGGTGCATCGTTTGTTCGAACTCTTCAGGATCATTGCCAACGTAATGCCACACGGCCGCCGAGTTCGGATTATCGCGTTCCAGTTCGCCATCCTTTTCGATCATCGCTTGTAAGCGACGATGGGGCAGTGGCGTGTTGGGATCGTCGATGTGAAACACCTGCGTCGGGCTGACATCGCCACGCTTGGTCGGATCGATGCACCACAGGTGCCCGGCGCCTTCGCCATGCTCGGGGTCTTCGCCGACTCCGACATAAACCAGGCCATCATAGATCACCGGAGTCGCGATCAAGTGATT
>DIUH01000060.1:759-3053 GCA_002428205.1 Planctomycetaceae bacterium UBA6163 | reverse complement strand
GTGGCTCCGTTGAAGGCGATTGCCCCGTCGCCGACTCGGACAATTGCCATGTCCAGCAGGGGAAGTAACCGCTGAGCAATTGGTCGGCGATGTCCAGCGCCGGGGCGTCTAGCTCGGGCAACTCGGTCGCGCGAATCTGTTCGACCCGCAATCCCTGGTCGCGAGTAAAGGTATAGGTGCCGGTGATCGAGCGGACCGGAACGATGCGAATGCGGGGTGGCGAAAACGCTTCGTCGGTCCCCAACCGCAGATGCGCGACCACTCGCACGTTCAGTTTTTCGCCGCCGATCGGCTCGGGGATCGCGACTTCGGACCGCCCGGCGATCGAGTGTGGCGATACCGAAACCGCAGCGCCGTTGATCGACAATTCGCGNNTGGGGACGACCGCAAATCGCACCAGCGGACTGGCCGAACGGATGACCTGTGAAGCGGTGTGGCGAAAGCCGGTCCACTGCGAAACGAACGCATCGATCGCGTCGGGTGATCCGGAGGCGGCATCGGGTTGCAGTCCGAAGGGCACCACGCGATAACCGTCGCCGGTTTGAATCGCCATCACCGCGTCGGGCGTGGGAGCGGAGCCGGCGGAAATTACGTCGGGGATTTGAAACGCGGCGGCCTCGGCGGTCGCTTCATCCACGGCGATCGGTATGTCAAGATTCCACATCAACCGAATCGGGCCAGCGGAATCACGCAGCGAACGACAGGTCAACAGTTGGCGCTGCGGCGAAATCATTTCCGACGAATGGATCGACCAGTCTCGCGAAGTGAGGATTGCCGGTTGGCCGCCGAGAATCACGATGGGCAGATCAGTGCCGCGGCGCAGCGATTCGGTTCCGGGGTCGACCTCGCATTCGACTTGGCATCGATCGCCCGAAGCGTGAACCCAATAGCGCCGGGCAGCGATCGCCGGAATGCCCCGCGCACCTTGGCGCACGGTGACGGTCAGGTCGATCGTTGCTGTCGGACCGAGGTCTGATGACAACCGTCCCGATTCGGGTTGTGAAGTCGTTTGGCCGATCGCGCCGCTGGTTTCAAACCGCTGTACCGCCGTACCCGAATCGACGACCAACGAAGCCGCCGTCACCGCCGGGATCGCCAACTGAATCCGTCTGAGCAACCGCTCGGGCGATTGAACTTCGGTCGACAATCGCACCAGCATCGCAGCCGACGAAGTCGGCGGCAAAGAAACTCGGATTCGCGAATCGCCGTCGGCGGTCCATCGCAGCGGTTTCGCTTCGCCACCGGGCAACCACTGAACGCTGCGGACCTGGGACGGTTTGAACGGCAAATAGATCTCCGAACGTTCGGCCAAGTTGGCCAGCGAATATCGAATCTCCCAATCAGCCGTCGGCATTCCCGATTCGGTCATTCCGTCCAATCGCAATCGATAGACCGCCGAGGTGATCAATGGCGGAGCGACCGAGATCGACTTTTCGCGAAACAGTTCGTTGAAAAACGTTTGTGAAATGTAAACCTTATCGCCAGCCAGCGTGCCATCGGTTTTCGTCGGTACCAGCACGATCGGACGGTTTGCCAAAGGTTGTCCGTACGCGGTGGCCGAACCGGCGATCGGAACCAGCAACGCCAACAACCATGCGACCAGCCGCTCAGTCGTCGGCGCCGATCGGTATCGTTGTTCGGCATCGACGGTCGGCGTCACGTCGATGCGTCGAAACCGTGCCGACGAACCAGGCTTGTTCTGTTGGTTGGCCGAAATATCGTTTGCGACCTGGTCTCGCCGGATCGCCATTAGCGTTGAACCGACCAGTCCACCAGCGGCAAGCGGTACACAGACAGCGGCGATCCAGTAGATCCAACCGACCGGCAATCCGGGCACCAAGCAAACGGAAATCAAAAACGTGGTGCCGACCAACACGGGATGTTTTGCAACCAACATCCACGCGATCGAAAAAAGCACGAAACCTAAAATCGCGATCGAGCAAAGTGCGGTCGATCGATCGACCAACCAAAGACCTTGCTTTGCAGTCGGCTCGATCCGCACCGAATATTCCGACACGCTCGCCAACGAATCACCCGATGCCGCCGTTTGAACTTGTTCCAGCACGCGATCGCCGAACCAATGACGCGGCCCGAATCCGATCGCACCAGCCAATGAGTCGGGAATCCAAGTATCCGGCGCCGCGGTCAATCGCCAATCGCGACGCAGCACGACAGCGACCGGCGCGATGCGCGGTGGCGACCATTTTCGTGCCGGTTCGAACGATGCCGCTGGCCGCGACCAACGGACGATCAGGTTTTTGGTGGAAGCGTCCAGCGGTATCGACAATTGCCCA
>DIUH01000060.1:0-647 GCA_002428205.1 Planctomycetaceae bacterium UBA6163 | reverse complement strand
GCCACTTCGATCCAATTGGTCGCTGAAGAATCGTAACGCAGCGTCACGCCGTCTTGCTGGTCGATCTTGGCCGCACCAGTGATCAGATCGGGACCGACCAAACGCGGCACTTTGAGGACGCCTTCACCGGTGCGAATCACATCGAACGTCGCTGGAATGAAGATTTGGGCCAGGCGATTATTGGCCCCCAGGACGCTCGGCAATTCCAACCGCAGGACTCCGCCGGATGCGGCCAATGACGATTCACGTCGCCCGATCAAGACGACGCCTCGCGACCCCGAGCGTTCCAGTTCCAGATCCCAAATCTCACGCGGCATTTCGCCCACGCCGCTATTGTTGTCGATGCGTGGTTGAGTCAGTCCACCGCCGGCGTCGTCGAACGTTCCCGTTTGTAAACCGGATTGAGATGCCGTTAGGCGAGCCGCGGGATCATCGGCCACGGCGCTTGTCAGCCGTTTGGCGCGTATCAATCGCCGCGTCGGAGTCGATTTTTCGTTGACAGACCACTCGACATCAGCGCGTTTTCCGGCAGAAAACTCGACACGAATCTGGTCCAATTCGCCCGATGCCGATTCGCATTTGATCGTATGCGTCTCGACCACCGAATCATTCGCAAGCGAGATCGTCATCAAACTGGACACATTGAA
>DIUH01000127.1:48811-84876 GCA_002428205.1 Planctomycetaceae bacterium UBA6163 | reverse complement strand
CTGTATCGAATCGATTTGGATGATCCGCAATTGGTAAAATCCCCCTAACCGAACAGCATTAAGTCGCCGTTGCCTGACGTTCGTAGTCCCGCCTTTAGGCGGCTGTTGTTCGTAGTCCCGCCTTTAGGCGGTTCCTGAACTGAACCCGTCCAGAGAGCCGCCTAAAGGCGGGACTACGAACTGGCCCGGTCATCCCAAGTGGCTCGCAATTCGTCCAAGCCGCTTTCGATGCTGAGGATCGGTCGATACCCGAGCACCGATTTTGCTGCCGTGATGTCAAAGTAATGATCACGCGCGAGTTGGGCGGCCAAAAATCTTGTCATTGGCGGTTCGCGGTCAATGCGTGCGATTCGATAAGCGGCTTCGAATGCGATACCGATACGCCAAGCGGTACGAAGTCCGATTCGCCGACGTGGCGGTTTGACGTTCGCGATTTCAAGTATTTGCGATATCCACTGCCAGCAATTGACTGGTTCATCCTGAGTGATAAAAAACGCTCGCCCACCACCGGCCGGATTCGCCTGACGTAAATGATCCAGCGCGTTGATATGGGCCGCGGCGGCATTGCGAACATGAACCGTATCGATCCGATTCTTTCCATCACCGACGATCGTCAACCGGCCTTGTTTGGCCCGCTCGATTAGCCTGGGAAAGAGGTGTGGGTCATCGGCACCCCAAATCAAATGGGGTCGCAAGGCAGCAGTATGCAATTGTCCTGGCACATGCGCACTCAAGACAGCCTGTTCCGCGAGCGCTTTCGTGTGCGAATAGTGGCACAAATGTTTAGCCGGATAGGGCGCCAATTCATCAATGCCAGATTGGTCGCCGCCATCAAACGTAACGCTCGGGCTGCTGCAATGCACCAAAACGTTTACATGATTCGCTTTGCAGGCGTTGATCACATTGATCGTGCCGAGCGTATTGATGCTGTGATAACGGTCCCAAGGGCCCCACAGTCCGGCGATTGCCGCACAGTGGATCACGGCATCAACGCCTTCAGCGGCGTTACTGACTTGGGCGGCATCGGTCACATCACCGCGTCGAACATCAATGCCCAACCTTTCCAGATCGGGATACGCGCCGCGGGCTAAACCACGGACCGTTTCACCGCGTTCCAACAGTTGTTTGACGATTGCGCGACCGAGAAATCCGCCGCAACCGGTGACCAGCACGTGCATCCATCAACCCGGGGTTAAGACGTTGAGTTTGATTTTGTCGAAAGCATGGTTTTCGATCTTACCATTTCGCGTCGACCGTGATGATGGGAGAATCGCCTTAAGACGCATCACATCCCGGTTTCAATGATTGAACAACGACGCGATCACTATCGGGCATTGGCGATAATGGTATCGGGTAATTCGACAACTCGCACGACCATCAAGACTTGATCGTTGTCACCTTCGGCGGTCGTACCGGTAAAGAGATGCTTACCCAGGCCAAACGCAGGTTCGCGGCAACCTGCAACTAAGACATCTCCTTTTTCCAACTCGACATCGGTTTCGAGTTCGGTCAGTACCCACGCATCACGGCGATTCTCGATTCGCATTGCCGCATCGTTTCCGACCCAAGTCTGTCGCATCGCGCCATGTTGAATTTCGGGGCGGAGCGACAATCGTACTGTTCGCGCATCAGCCGACGCCACTCGCATCGCAAACAAGGGTTGTGCCTGCGATAACGTTTGGCCGATCGTCTTTTCCCCCACAGTGACAAGCACGACTTGAGGGTCGCTGGCGACTTGACGTACGGGCAATTCATATCGCTTGCCGACACGAAAGGTGATTCTCCGAGAACTGTGCGATAGGTCCGACTGCACGTCGGCCACTTCCAGAACTTCACTCGACTCTGTAGGCAGTACGCGAATCTTCTCAAGTTGCTGTGAAAAATCGGCTACATTTGATGCCTTGCCGATCCTGAGACCGTTGCGCCGGAGTGCGTAACGTGATTCGGGAATAATGACCGTTTCGTCAATCCATTTCCAAATATCGACGCCCGGCTCTACAGCAACGTCGCTGGGTGATCGAGTCTTATCGGCATCGGCAAGTACAACGTCACCGCCATTATCGGCCTGCTGGTTGATTGCTTCAATACTCGTTGCGGCCGGGTCGGGTAATGATGCGATCGGCTTTACAGGCCTGACAGCGACAAAAGAGATTTCAAGTATGGCGTCACCCGGATGCCGCCTGGGCGCAGGAAGTCCCCGAACCGCCCTGTTAAGATCAGCATCGTTGTGCCAACTTGCACACCCAGCGGAAATGACAACCAGAACGGCAACCATCCAATGCGACCATAAACCATTGAGCCTGGCACTACACTGAGTGCCGCTGGCAACGGATCGTTTTTCAAAACGAATAATTGGCGACCTATTTCCGTCCAGCACTAAACCGCAGCAGTCGGTCGCTCGATCGACCCGCTGTTCACAACCAATCGGTTTTAGGTTCGCACAAAGTTTCGACACGACAACCGACAGTGCATTGATAAGGTTTCATGGCATTAACTTACTTAAGACCCTATCCGAAATCATTCGCCGCTTTGACGCTAACTGCGGTCGGATTTGATTTCCGTATAGGTTCCAAGATCGACTGGCGCAATCGCAAATCGATCTTTTTGCAAATATTCAACTAGCGCACAGCGGGGACGCCCTGGGTGCCCGTCGCAACCTTTGCCGGTGGAACGACTTCAAGGTAAGCGAGCAGATCACTAATTTGACTTAGAGTCAAATTATCTAATAACCCAGACGGCATGATACTGCTGTTGTTTGGCAGGATCTGATCAATATCAGAATCGTCAACTCGTGTCACTTGATTGCGCGAGTCACGAATCGCAATCATCCCACGTCCATCTTCGCTGACCAATCCGACATAGACTTTTCCATCAAGTGTCAATACTTTCTTGCTCATGTACTGATCACTGATCACGTGAGCAGGATAGAGAATTGACTCTAAGACTTCGCGACGTGTGAATCGTCGCGCCAGGGAAGTCAAGTCGGGCCCAACCGAGTCACCTTGGTCGCCAAATCGGTGGCACGAGGCACATTGCGCCGACGCATAGATCGATTTGCCCCGTTCGGCATCCCCGGTGCGACCGGCGTCAGATTCGATATAGCGGACCAATTCATCCAAATCCCACTTCGACTCGTCGCCAGAAGGCAATTCGGCCGCCGGTCGATCGGGATATGTCCGACCATACCACTTTTGCCACAACTTCATCGAAGGGTCGGCCGTTTCCGGTCGTTCCATTCCGGTCCAATGAACCAACAGTTGCTCTATCGCATCGATAGGCCTGTTTTCCAATTCCGCTTTCAGGCCGATCAAAATCAATTGACGCAGCGCCCCCGGATCATCCGTTGCGACGCGAACCGACTTCAATTGTCGACAAACCTCCATCGCTGCTTCGCCATCGAGAACATTCAAGCTGCGGACGAGATAATCCCAGTTTTCTCCATCGGGTTGTTGCGCCAGTCCGAGAGCGATCAGATGCCGACGTTCGGGGTCATTACGCCACAGTTGACGCAGGTATTCAAACGATGGTTCATCGCCTGCCGACGCAAGCATCGCAACGATACCTGTACGTAATCGCTTGTAAACATCACCGCTTAACCCATCGGCGACGATCCGTCGATCCAATTGTCGCAGCGTAGCGGCAGTTTCCGAATCGACCGGACGTGGCAGTCGATAAATCCCGGCCAGCGCCGCATTAGGCCACAGAACACCTTGTTCCAGAATCGCTAACGCATCATCTGGAGTAAAGGTCGTGGCGAAGTCACGTGTTACTGCCATCAGATAAAGCGCCAATGAACCCGAATCAGATTCCTTGGCCGCCGTCTCATAGTACTTCAACAGTTCAAAACGCTGTGCCGCCGACCATTGGTGCGAAAGAAACTGCATATACATCGCGACTAAAGTACGATCTGCGGGCGGTGCATCACTGTTGATAAACTTAAGTGCCCGTTCCGCAACACCATCTGCATCCAAATAAGCCGCTAGTCGAATCAGTTCGTGGTTCATTCGCGTATCGCCAGCGGGAAATTCCTCGGCGATCTGGTCACGAAGTTTGGCGATCTTTTCCGGAGCGATCTTCGTGCGATGCAGCGTAACCTGACATACCCGCAGAGTATCGACAAACTCGGCATCACTCAGGAAACCAGCCATCAATTCGCTGCAGGTCGCCAGCACTTCGATCGCTGTCGATTCGCTTTGATCGGCGTTGATCAAGGCCAAGGCTCCGATGATTCGTCGACGTGGATTATCGCTGGACAAAACTTGATCTTTCCATTTGCTAACCGGCATCCGTTCAAGCACACGGCGAGCCAGGAACGCGACGTGGCGGTCTTGATCGCCTAACATCTCGACCAATGGCTCCGTCGATTCGGGCCACTGCTGGCTTCGTAAAATAGCCTCGCAAGTCGCCCGGCGGACACGCGGATCGGTATCGGTCAACATCTTTTCAAGTTGCTTTCGGCTCCGTGCCGCTGGGTGCAGCCCCATGATGTATGCCGCCTTGGCCCGCACAGCTTCCGAAGGTGTGCCGGCAAGCTCGATCAACAGATCCTCACTGGGAATCGGCCCGAATAATTGCATCAAATCAAGGGCCCGGGTGCGATAGTGCGACGGATTATCGTTGCTGAACGCAACCCCCGCAGCAAGCTCACCCCACTGGTCACCCAATTCCTTCTTAATGGCTGCAACTTCTTGACGCCCCCAAGCAGAAACGAGTTGTGGTTGGCGAATCGCGCGAGCAATACCAGTACCCAAGTTGCTCATCTTTTCAGGAGTCGTACCTGTCCACTGGATCCGGTAGATCCCACCGGCGGTGCCACGTCCACCGGTGCTGAAGTACAGTGTGCCATCGGGGGCAACATCCAGGTCGGTTATATTTAAGGGTTGACCTTTGACAAATACCTCACTGTCAGCGACATATCCGCCCCCACGTGGTTTAACACGAACCGCGAGGATACGCCCCTCTGACCAGTCGGCCAAAAACAGTGCATTGTGGTACCTAGCTGGAAAACGAAAGTGTTCGTAACACACTCCACCGGTCGGGCTTCCCCGGCCCGTATCGGCCATCATCGGTAAACGGTCTGGGTAATATTCTGGCCACTGGGCCCAACCGCTACGCCAGCCATATTCGCCCGCTTCGGTAATGTCATAAACACCGGTCGGTCGATACCAGACGGTGTCCATGTCCGATTCCATATCGCTATCATGAACGAATATCCCACCGTCCGGATGCATCACTAAGTCATAAGCATTTCGCAAACCGCCAGCGACTTTTTCAACGATCTTGCCATCGATGGTCGTACGGATAACAGTACCACCAGGTGCTTTAATACCGCGTGCGTGCCCACCCGGATCCTCATAGCGCGGCACCAGGTCGCCCTCATAATAATCAACAAGGGTTTCGCCCGGACCGACGTTACCTATCGCTTGCGTATGATTACCGACAATGACATAGATCATTCCGTCTGGACCGAGTGACAAGCCATGTGGCCCATGTTCACCCGGTTGGCCTTTAAAGCTGACAATCTTAACCACGCTTTCAAGCGATCCGTTGCGATCGTTGTCTGACAAACGATAAAGCCCCATCCCTTCGGGGCCCATGCCGGTTACGAATACTTCACCGTTAAGCGGCAGAATCCCCTGACACGATTTGACTTCATCGCAGTAGACTCGGACACTTTCGGCCAAGCCATCGCCATCTCGATCGTGCAATAGATACAGCGGACCATTTTCTTGTGAGGCGATGATATGACCGAACTCATTGAAAGCCATCGCGATTACGGATCCAACCTGGTCGTCGCTGAAGATCCGCTGAACACTAAAGCCTTTTTGAATCTGGAAACGCTCGGCAAGTTCGGTCGATGCTTCGACCGTAATATTTTCTTGGCGATCCCAAGGTGCGGTTTCGCCGAGCAAGCCGAATTCGTTTGCGGGTTCCCACACCTGGTCGTTAAACAACACGGCTTGCCAAGTCGGCTCGGCTCTTTTGGAGGCCTTCCAGGAAGAATCACTGCTGAAGGTAAACCATTGGCCACCGGACGTCGGACGAATGGAAACCCTAGCCGCAACCGCGGCGGTGTTACCCGACGTATTCTTCGCCTCGACGGCGACGATGTTGCGCCCGATAACCAAGTGCCGCGTAATATCGTACTCATCAAGGTTGCGACTCGATTGGCCCGACCCAACTTGTTTGCCGTTAACAAACAAAACATACGTGTCGTCCGCCGCGATTTCGATTTTCCCTTCCGCCGCCACACGCAAGTTGATCAGTTTGCGGAAGTGACAAGTTTCCCCTTCAGCGATCGATCCGCTCCGCGACTTATTGGCCCAAATCCATTGGGCATCGCCAGAAAACGCAAAATTCCCGCTGTCAACGATCAAACTCAGGACCGCTGCGACGATGACGATTCGCAACGATAGTCTTTTCCAGATGCCATCCATGGCTTGTGCAAGCTCCCGCGAAAACGCTTTCGGAAGGATTTGACAATTCCGATCCGGCCACGGCGTGGCCATCCTACGACCGTTTGTTAGCATGCCTGAGCGGTTCTCTGCAAGAGGAATTATCGGCCCCACCTACCACAGAGAATCCCCTGGTTCTCGGTTACGCGATTCGCTCTTGCATCGCTGCTTCTTTTTTGGCGACTATTCGGGCGGCCACAGCTTTTTACCATTCCCACTCGATGATCCACATTGGCAGGATGCATTCCCCCATGCCCCAACGCATCGCATCGCAGCAAAAGATCGAACCGCTCAGTGGTTCAATAGAGGTTTTGTATCAAATTTATCTGGCGATTTCGGCAAAAGATCACCGCTGCCGCATTCAAGCCTTGTACGGCAAACAGACGCCACCAGCAGGTCACACGCCGTACCGTCCGTTGACGATGGACCACTTCATTGATCGCTTTGAAGCGGCCAAAAGTATCCCCAACGGCGAGATGATTTTTCGTAAACAACTCGCAAGGCTGGCGTGTGTATACGGTGTCGACTGCCTCGCAACCGTCACCGGACGCGTCGCGGCATAGCCGCTCTGCCACCCAGGCATCCAAGCTTGACAACCGGACTTAACCCAATAAAAGGATGATCGCGATGTCAATTCTGTTGTCCGTATTGCGCGCCGTTCACTGCCGCAGTACACATCATTACTTCGCGATCGATTCGACAAAATACGTTGATACGGATGCCGGTCGTCGGCTAGTCAGCGTCCTGTTAAAGCATCACGAGAGATTTTTGGCGGGCGCCAAAGACCCGGATGATCGCTTTCGAGATTTCCAGAACCACTGTGTCCATGTTCGCACGGGTTACTGGGGTGGAGCGCCGCGACTAGCAGTGACCTGGTACGAACGGACTCGTGATTACTTGGTACACGGACGATACGCGGACGCGGCATACGCTGCTGGGGTGATGAGCCACTATTTCACCGACCCGTTGCAACCGCTGCACACCGCACAAACTGAGCGCGAACCGTTGGTCCATCGGGCAATCGAATGGAGCGTTAGATGCTGCTATGACGAAATCCTGACGCGTTGGACGCAAGACGAATATCGCGTTGTTTTTCAGCTTGGCGGATCAGAAGCTTGGCTGGCCGAGGCTATCCTCAAAGGCGCCAGATTCGCCAATCACAGTTATGATCGATTGGTCGAGTCTTACGATCTGGAACGGGGCAGCAACACCCCGACGCTAGGGCTTGACGATGCCGCAAAAACCAGCTTCGCATCGTTGTTCGGACTGGCGATTACCGGCCTAGCAAGAATCTGGGAGCGCGTGGCTGATGACGCCGAAGCGGTCGGGGGAAAACCGATCCCGCAGTTGCCTTTGACTTTCGACGGCGTGTTTGCAACCCTTCAAGTTCCCGAAAAATGGATCTTGAAACGGATTCAAAACAAACGTGAGCGCGAGGAAGTCCGGAAGGTTTTAGAAGAATACAGCCGCACAGGAAAGCTGGTAGAAAATATCCCTGATGAATGTTTCGTCAAACAACAGGTCTGGCAAGTCTATCAACGCGAAGCGGCTTGGCGAAATCGAAGCGACGCGAGCGAAATCTTGAAGAGTTCAACACCGCAGGTTTCCCAGACGTTTTCGTTCGATGATGCCAAACACCGGCAAGGGATAACAGTACAAAGGGATGCTGGTGGGACTTTGGCCAGCGAACGGCCTCGGTCGCCTTCAACGGCCACCGGCGGTTTATTGCGAATCAGGTTGCGTCGCGAAGACTCGCTCGTTGACGCTCCATCAATCGGCCCGAAAACGTCAGCCCGCTTTTCGGATATCGGTGTGCATTATGTCGGAGAGTTTCTTGACGAAGCCGCCGATTCTCTCGCTGTGCGTCTGGATACCCGCTGGATATCCGCCAAAATGGTCAGCGACTGGCAAGCGCAAGCGAAATTGATGTGCGATATTCCCGGACTGCTTGCACGGGACACGCAATTACTGGTCGGTGCTGGTTATCGAACGGCCGCCCAGGTTCATGGCGCGACAACGGATACCCTGCACCGAGCGATTTTGCGATTTGCCGAAACAACCGACGGCAAACGTGCGACTCGCAATTCAAGCGTCCCCGATCTGGATACCGTCAAGGCCTGGATTAAGTCTGCACCGGCGGTTGTTGGCAAACGCGACGTTGCCTAAGTGGGCCAACCGATGCGAACATTGATCACCAATACTTCTCGAACCGAATATGGCCGCAAGCCAATTCTTTGTCTTTCGTCATGAAACCCGCGGATTCTAGTATTTGAAGCATGCCAGGCTGTGATAAAGGCGGTGCCCCAGGCGGTACGAAACCGATCATCGTCGGATTGCCGCAGAGGAACGCGTGCGTGTTTTTGGGTGAAAGCGGATCGTCAACCCACCGCGATAATTGGCCGCTGGAAAACAAATGCTGGACGTACTGCTTACCGACATACTGCGGATGTGAAGGGTCTAGGTTTTCAGGTTCGCGCGTTGTGATCGGCAGGTAGCGGTAATTACTAAATCGTGCCATCAACGTCCGATGCTCCGCAAGGTAAGCCAGGTCGATGCGGCGGCGAACGGTAGTCACTTGAATCACTTTGCCATGATGTCCTCTGGCCAGCAATTCGGCCGTCATCGCATTATGCGGCGCTTCACCGGTTCCGGTACTGATCATTAAAACGTTGTCGCTCGATTCAACGCCTTGCAATGTATAGTGGCCTGTAATCTTGGGTGCCACATTTAACCGATCCCCAACCCCCAACATAAACAGTCGTGGTGTTAGCGATGGTGGCGGCGCGGTTGAATCGTCCGACCCGCGAACCAATGCGATGTAAAACTCCAGGTAATCGATTTCATTACATCTCAACAATTTTCCGTTCGAATCGACCATCGGGCACGAAATGCTGTACGCCCGACGAACCAGTTTGTTTTGCTTCTCAATAGGAACCGATTCATACTGTGACGGCTGAATCCGCGGTTCCCAGTAACCCAAGCCAATCGCCACATACTGACCCGGCTGAAACGACTGAAAACCATAATCCGGACGCACACGAATTCGGTACAAATCATCCGTCACGTCGACGCGCTCAATCACCGTCGCGTTGTATTGCGTGGCGCGTAACGCCTCAACCGCTTGCTCCGTGGCCAGACACATGGGGGCGATCTCCGTAATTCGATTGACTGTGAAAAGAAAAGTTGGCAGGCAGGGCAACGGTAGGCGGACCGAAAAGTCATCCGTGGCGGATTTGATCTACCGTCCCCCGGGGGACGCAATTCAAAAAATAAGGGTAAACTGTCGCGTCGGCGACAGGTTACAACTGTACAATCGAAAACTGCGTCGGCTTGAAGTGTCCGGTATTTGACCAGACTCGGCCGGCGAGATTCAATCATGCACGGGATAAAAAGTCGTTTAATTTTCACTCGCGGTTCGAGTATGATCATGTATGCCAAAGATCGGCGGGTTGACGCGTCAAGGCGGACAATTCCGCGGATTGCCGGTTACAGCGACAGAACACGCCGGTCTGCGATGCTGTTGCGATTGCGTTTTCAAATGCACCCATTTGTTTGTTTCATCAAAAGCTTGGCCATGAATATCCGATTCGTAGATCTGAAGGCTCTGAAACGACCGCTACCGGCCATTTTCTTGTTGCTGGCCAGTGCGGCGACAAATCCGGTATCAGCGGCAGACCAATGGACAAACCTCCATGGTACGTCGACCGTAACCGCTGAAATGCTCGGAATGTGGAATGGCCGCATCCTCTTGCTGCTCGAAAATGGGCGAAGAGTGTCGGTAAAGAAAGATGACCTTGAGGCCAGAAGTCGGATTCAGGCAGACGCTAGGTTCGAAGAATTGCAGCAACGATTGAGTGAGCGTCGCGAAGAAATTAAGTCGATCGCCGAAGAAGCATCCTCACCGGCGCCCAGAAATATGCCCCCGGGCAGTGCTTCTGCCGGTTCTGCGATACCCAATTCACCTCGTTACGAACCGGTGCCCGAAGGTTCAGATCTGCGAGAAACATTAGTTGGCATTCGCGACCAATTGCTAGCCGGCCACGTTCGAGTCCTTTACGACACTTTACCAGCGAGCCATCAAAAAGCGGTTGATGACCTGTTCAACGCAATGTTGGCCAAGGTCGATGCTCAAGCGGTCGATGCCCAGCGTCAAACGTTGCACGGCATTGGCGAGGTAATCGTCAGTCGCCAACGATGGCTGTTCAGCCATCCACGATTGGCGCTGATGAACGATTCGCAACAAGCCGAAATGCTCGCTTCAGCAGAGTTTTTGAGGGCCATGTTTTCCGAGGATGTGATGTCGATTGAAGCGATGAGGGGGCGATCGTTTGGTGAAACGCTGGCCAAAGTCGACGAGATTGTCGCCCCTTATTTGTTCGCATCGATCAACGACCCGACGACAGGAATCAGCTCGATGCAGCCAAATTTTGAGGTCGCCCCAGGGGCCGATGGCAAAATGATTGCCAAGGTTGTCCTGCCGCTGATCGGTCCCATCTACACACAAGCTTTTGTCAATGCGGAAGGCCGTTGGGCTTGGGGTGAATCCGCCACCACGCTGACCGAGTCATTGCAAGAAGCGACCAGAAGCCTTGAACAGGCCCCCGATAATTCTGCAAACATTCCTGAATTGGCAAAGGCGGAATTGGCCAAGTTCGATCAAGCGGTTTCCGCACTGATGAACGCACAAACCCGCCAAGAGTTTCACCGCACCTTGGACGAGATCCTTCCGGTAATCGCCCAACTGGTAAATGATTGGTCGGGTTATCAACCGCCAGCGATGCAGGGCTTAGCGGGACCATTTGGTGGCGCCGGTGGAAGCGGTGCCGAAGCCGGTTACGCCGGCGAGCCTGGTTATGGCGGCGAGGCCGGTTACGAAGCGATGATGAGCTCCGGCAGCAGCGACATGTCAGGCGCGAATCCTGCAGGTATGGGGCTGCCAACGCNNCAACGCCGGGGGCTAACCCTGCAGGCATGGGGCTGCCAATGCCCGGTGCGCCCGGAGCGGCGGCTCCCGCGGGTTTAGCACCATCGGGATCAGGAGGCATGTCTGGTGCGCCTGGCTTGACTTCACCTCCGGCGCTTCAGTTGCCTCTGTGACCAGGACACGTAACGCGGCACCGTCGATCCATGCCACGAAAGAAGATTACTTGGTCAAGCGCCAGCCTTGGGATGTTTGGGCGTGCGAACCACAGACATCCATTAAGTCGTTACTGACCGTCATCGACACGCCGGAAAGGACCAACTGCGTTTCGAGCAAGCTCTTGTCGTTGGCTAAACACTAGTGATGGGCCAACGGGTTGCGGTCGGGTTTTGTAACACGGCCCAAAATATCCTGCAGAATCAACTGTTCCAGCGACGCGTCTCTCCCTAACGGAATCCAACCGAGCGTGATCGGGCCGTCAGCCACTTGACCGCGACGTCGTGCGACGGTGTTTTCGCGCTGCGTGACCGCACCTTCAGTCGCATCCAGGCTGCGGTCGGTGTCTTCCAACTCCTTTTGCACGACCACTTCGATTTCATACCCGGCCCCCATCGGTCGAACGAAGACAAACGCCCGGCGACGAATCGATTGCAATGTACTTTGCAACCGTTCAAATCCGTCCGTGCTGTCTTTCCGCCATGGTTCGCTCATCGAAGCGCCGACTTTGTAAGAGGTCTCAAGGCGGCCGTCGAGAATCATTTCACCACGATTCTGTACCGGTTGCTCGGATCGAATCCGAAAGTAATCGTCAACAACGTCGACCACTTGCAACCAGACAAATGTATCTTCGGCTGGCGGCAAAGCCATCGGATTGGGAACAATTTGCTGGGGCGGACGAGTCTTCAATCGATACAGCAACGTGCCACAGCCTGTCGCGGCCATGACCAGCCAAAACGCCAGCCCAACCATCGCGAATCCGATGGCCTGCGAACGTCGATCCAGGCGGATGGTCTTCAAAACTGGGTATACACCGTAAAGGCTTGATAAACGGTCGCGGAACTCTACTGCCGCTCCCGCAACCTTCATCGCAAACTCAGCCCCGAAATCGCAAGTCGAGTTTCTCAAAAACAATTTCGCTCTTTTGCACCGGCCCTGCCTATTCTCGCGCAATATCCCCGAAAAATGGACATGAAACAACCAACAAACGATTGCGCAGCAAAGACGTCGGTCTGGTACAAATAGATCAAGTCCAGCTGAGCTCGCCGATACTCACAAAACCATAGGATTAGCCATTGCGGGCATCCGAAATCGACCTAAAACCCCTATGTACACCGCCAAAAACCTCTTCGTCTTCGCCACACGGTTTACCGCAATTACGGTTACCTTCCTGCTCACAACGATCGCCGTCGCCGACGAACCGCAAAATGTCGTTCTGGTAACCATCGATGGACTGCGCTGGCAGGAAGTATTTGGCGGAGCCGATGAACGTTTGCTCAGTAAAGATGGCGACGTGAAAGATATCGCCGCGGCTAAGCAACGGTTTCTACGATCCGATCGCAAGGCGAATCGCGAAACGTTGATGCCGTTCTTCTGGTCTGTTCTCGCCCAACAGGGTGTGATCTATGGAGACCCGGAAAACCGATCATCAGCCGTGCTCAGCAATAGCCTTCACTTCTCTTATCCAGGGTACAACGAGTTGCTGACCGGATATTTTGATCCGAAAATCGATTCCAACGCGAAAAAATACAATGAGAACGTAACGGTACTAGAATGGCTAAATCAAAAACCGGAACTCAACGGTCGCGTCGCGGCATTTTGCAGTTGGGATGTCTTTCCGTATATCATTAACGACCGCCGCAGCGGCGTGGTGGTCAACGCAGGCTGGCACCCTACAGCCGCACTGCTCGATCCCCGTGACCCAACGTTCGCCGCGGCACGCCAACAACTTGAAGAACTCGACCGACTTTCTGAACAAGTACCACATGTTTGGCCAGGCGTTCGATTCGATTATTTCACTTTCAAAGCCGCAGAGATCTACGCCAAGGCAACCCGTCCTCGCGTCCTCTATCTTTCACTCGGCGAAGTCGACGATTGGGCACACGAAGGCCGATACGATCTCTACCTAGACTCGGCTCAACGCAGCGATCGATACATCCGCGAACTTTGGGAAACGCTCCAGTCGATCCCACAGTACAAAAACAAAACGACTCTGATCGTGACCACCGACCATGGCCGTGGCGAAGGACGCAACGACTGGAAATCTCATAATTCAAATATTCCAGGTTGCGAGGCGATTTGGATAGCGATCATCGGACCTCAAGTCACGCCCCACCAACCCACTGATTCGACCGTCACACAATCACAAGTCGCCAGCACGGTCGCGGCAAGCCTTGGCTTTGACCTTCGAAACGAAATCCCCCAAGCCGCAGTCTCGTTACCATCCGTGCCGGTCGGCAAAACTTCATCAGACGCGGCATCTGGCAAATCAACCGATACGCGATAAGTTTGGGTTTCCAATGGGCCTACGCCAGATCGGATAACTGAAATACGCCAAACTTCCAAATCAAATGCATCGTTAAGAGGACGACAACATTCCAGCCTATGAAAAAAGCCTTGTTAAACCACATGGGATATCGATCGGGCCCAAAAATTGTGTCAAAAATAAAGAAAGTCGCACCGGCGAGCATCAACACCCCGACATACCATCCCGAGAAAAACTTCCACGCGATGATCGATTCCACCAGCATCATTGAAATCAACAACACTTTGGCCGGACGAACCCCCATATAAACCGCGGTCGAACACCGTCCCGCTAAACGATCTGGCTCGACATCCATTAGCTGTCCAAAAATGTGACTGATCATAGCAAACAAGGCACTGAAGATCATCGCTGGTGCGTTCAACTGGGGCATGGCACACAACCAACTGGCAAGCACGAATACAAGCACGTAACCGGCTTGGTTGAGAATATCAAGAAAAGGGTGTTGTTTGAAATTCAACCAGTTGTAAGTCGCATTTGTCAAAAGGACCATCGCGAACCAAAAAACCATTTTCACGCCAGCGATTGCAACAAAAGCAACCAGAAATGGGACCTGGACCACCAGAATCAACCAGGGCAAACGTTGAATCATATCCTTATCAGGTCTGGCCCCAAACAGCCAACTGTCTTTTCGCGGATTCAGTGCGTCGGTTTGAGTGTCTGTCAGGTCATTCCATCCGTAGATCAACAGCCCTAAAGGAAAGCAAACATACGTCGCGCCCAACCAAAATCCGATCGACGCAAACATTTCCTGCTGGGCAAATGGCAACAGGTAAAACCACAGCGCGGTTAACCAGAAACCAGGTCGTGATATCTTGACAAGTGTGACCGTCGTGCGCCAGCAGTTCATGCAGCGTTACCAGTGAAAGATTGATTGCCGTTTGACGACAGCCAATCGGAACCAGGATCCATTTTGCATTATAATCATTGACGTGCCAAGATGCCCGCCCCGCTGAGCCACGTCCCGTAACGCATCGTTACCGATCGACGGCCCGACACAAACCCCCGCCAAACCATACCTATCTGCGTGCTGATGAAAACGAAATCAAACATTGCTTTAGCTGTCGCGTTGGTGCTGCTGTGCAGAATCGCCACCGCCCAACCCCAACCCAACGCTGGCGGAATCGTGCCAAGTGGTTGGGACCCGGCACTGGCTGGCGACGTGGTGATGCGGCGATTGATCAATACCTCTTCACCGCGTGTCAAAGGAGCTCATGATGCCGAGTTCGTTTGCGTTGGCGAACGCGCCTACATCGTAGCCGAGGCGAACGACCAAAAAGGTGGCGAAAGCGCCGGTTGGCCTTTCATTTATGCCACCTTGTCAATCGTAAACCTAAATTCGCTTGAACTGGAACAGGTAATCGATTTCGCCAAAAGCGAGCAAGCATTCGAGAACAAAACGCTGCCGGCGGGAGCGTGCTTCGTGCCACGAATTATCCAGAAAGATGACCAGACGCTGCGATGCTATTTCACTAGCGAAGCCCCTGGAAAACGACAATCACAAATGTGGTATCGCGACTTCGATCTAAAGCAGGGTGGCTTCGCACCAACGATTCACAAAGCAAAGCTAAAAACAGCCGCCGGCACGTTTGACTTTCAACCGCAGTATCTTCACGCCGATGCGGTCGCCAATGGTTTTAAAAAAACCGCCAGCGATTCATCCTGTTTCATTTTTGATTCGTTCAAACGTTTCGATGGCCAAACTTATGTCGCGCTCAATAACTTCAGCGGCAAACAAAATGCACTCGCTCGCGTGCTTGATGATTTTGCCACGTTCGAAGTGATCGGACATTTCAACGAACCACAATCCGAACAACTTAGCGAATCGGCTGTGAATCGGTTACCTGACGGCACGTGGATGGCGATCTGTCGTAACGATAAAGGGAATTATCATTTCACGACCAGCACCGATGGCCAGGCCTGGACTGTTGGCAAGACGATGCCACATGTTCCCAATGGCACCAACAGCAAACCGACCTTCGACCGTTTCGGCGATATCTATTATCTCGGTTGGCAAGAGTCGACAAAAATTCAAGGCGTCAATCGCAGCGTCTTCAACGTCGATGTTTCTCGCGATGGGAAATCATGGCAGCGGAAGTATCGGTTCGAGACGCCAAAGTCGTTCCAGTACCCTACCTTTCACGAACACCAAGGAACAATTTGGTTGTGTGTGACACAAGGTGATAGTGACCCGAGTCGTAAGGAACGGATCATGTTTGGCAAGCTGGAAACGGTGGGTGATTTTGAACCGCAGATCGAACATCAGCGGATCGATTGGCCCGCCCTGCCACCGCCTCCTCCAGCGATCATGAAACGTGGCGTGAAGTTGTTTACCGACCGCGATTACGTCATTGATGAATTGCCCGCAGAGGTCGGTGATTTAAGGTTCTTAAGAACCAGCATCGAGTCGGTCGATGTCGAGGTAACGAAGCCTGGGTTGATCTACGCGCTAACGCCCACCATGCGTCCGACTGCAGCCAGCCAAGAAGTCGCTCTGAAAGCGGCTGGGTTCGTAAAGGTCAATGTGCCAGAAGCGCAGCTCTTTCCCGGCGAGATCAACCGTGTCAGCCTGTATCGTAAACAAGTGATGGGCGGTGAGCGGCTGAAGTTTCGCAAACTGGTGCTATTGATTTTCGCTGACGACGTGGAAGTTAAATCGTTTGATCCGCTCTCGCCCTCGGTGATCATCAATCCGGGTGCAAATTTCCAGGATAATGTGCGGCCTGGTGCAATGATCATCGGAATGGACCGCACGCCACAGGGACGTATCTGGGGCTGTTGGACGGGAACCGGCGATAAGAAAGATGGCTACTTTCTGCTAGCGACCAGCGAAGATGGCGGCACGACATGGTCAAAGCCACGCCTGGCCATCGGCGCTCGGACGACCCGCGAACAAAGGCTCCATGGCGCCCTGGTCGGCAATCTCTGGACCGATCCCAAAGGAAGATTGTGGTTGTTCTTTGACCAACAAATCGGCGATCCACAAGGCCGTATCACGAACTGGTTCATCCGTTGTGACGATCCTGATGCCGTAGAACCCATTTGGTCCAGTCCAGTTCAGTTTGCGGAAGGTTGCACTCTTAACAAGCCGACGGTCCTGGACAATGGCGATTGGTTGTTGCCGGTTTCGGATTGGCAGAAGAAAACCGCGTGTGTGTTTGCGTCGACGGATGAAGGGGGCCTGTGGTCACACCGCAGCAGTCTTCAGTTCCCAGAGTGGGAGTTCGACGAACATATGATGGTCCAATTGAACGATGGTCGTCTCTGGATGCTAGCGCGCACCAAAGGGCAACCTTTTGAAGCGTTTTCGAGCGACAACGGCAGGACCTGGAGCGAGCCGCGACAGGCTGCGACGGTACAAAACATCAATGCCCGCTTTTTTCTGCGGCGTTTGAAATCAGGACAAATCTTGCTTGTCAAAAATGGATCGCCGAACGAACGATTGACCAAACGTTCGCACATGTCCGCTTGGCTTTCCGACGACGATGGGCAATCCTGGAAAGGGGGGTTAATACTTGATGACCGGCACTCGGTTTCATATCCCGATGGATTCCAATCGCCTGACGGAATGATCCACATCTTATACGATTGGAATCGTCACACCGACGCCGAGATACTGATGGCCAAGTTTCGGGTGCAAGATGTTTTGGCCAGCCAAATCGTTTCTCCCAATGCCAAATTGCTGATGCCCGTCAACAAGGCGACGGGGCCCAAACCTGAAACGCTCTACAACGGGATTGAACTTCCCGACGTCTGGCCGCCCCAATTCCTTGACCCAGACTCTACCGAACCGATGTCGGTCCCCTATTTGGCTCGGCCACCCCGCGTGATTCCGATCGACGTCGGACGCCAGCTTTTCGTCGATGACTTCCTGGTCGAAAAAACGACACTCAAGCGAACCTTCTATCAGGCGAAGAAGTTTGAAGGAAATCCGGTATTCAAGGCGGAAACGTTGCGTGAACTGAGTGCATCGACTCAAGGTGAATCGGGCCACCAAGCGACGACGTTTCTTGGCCAAGGCGGTTTGTTTTGGGATCCGGCCGAAAGTCACTTCAAGATGTTTTACGTCGCTGGATGGCGTGGGCCGTTGTCACTTGCCACAAGCCCCGATTTGAAGCAATGGACACGCCACGGCCAGCTATTGCCCGAGGGATTGCGATGGACGGGACCGAAGCTGGCCTCCAGCGGTTCGGACAATTGTGTATGGTTAGACCTGAATGCCAAGGCCGCTACAGAGCGAATCAAATACATTACTTGTTGGCTGCATGTTCCCAAAGAACAACGACCGAAAGGCTTCATGCACTCGTTGCATCTGTCTGACGGTCAATCGTTTTCTGATGCCGTAACGACCACGATTGCCGCCGATGATTATTGTTCGTTTTTCTTCAACCCCTTCCGGCAAAAATGGTGCTTTAGTATCAAACAAGGAACTTCGCGCGGCCGCAGTCGTTACTACCACGAGCGCGAGGATTTTTTAGAAGGTGCTGATTGGGACAATGCGGTCTACTGGACGGGGGCGGACCGTTTAGACAAGCCGGAACCGCAAGGTCGATATCCCGGTGCCGGAGACGCACCGCAACTTTACAGCTTAAACGCGGTCGCATATGAGAGTTTGATGGTTGGAATGCATTATATCCATCGCGGTCCAGATAATCAGATATGCGATCGAGGAAAATTCCCCAAGCTTGTTGATCTTGAACTCGGATTCAGCCGTGACGGGTTCCATTGGGACCGTCCTGATCGACGCGGTTTTATCGTCGGTTCGCGAACCGAAGACTCCTGGGATCGTGCCTACCTGCATGGAACCGCCGGTGTATTTGTCGTGCTCGATGACCAGCTTGTGTTTCCCTACATGGGAACCTCAGGCATCGCCCCCAGCGGTTCACGCGGCATGTATACGGGCGGCAGTATTGGGATCGCAACGCTACGTCGTGACGGATTCGCCAGCATGGATGGGCCGGGCGAATTAGTGACACGACCGATAAGGTTTAAAGGGAAACATCTGTTTGTCAACATTAACGGCGAGATCGCGGTCGAGGTGTTAGATAACACCGGCAAAGTGCTTCGCAGTGCGAAGCCTATTTCCGGAGACGATACAAAGCTGAAGATCCGTTGGGATGGCGAAGCCGACTTATCTACGCTTTCGGGCAAGCCCGTTCGATTGCGTTTCCGCGTCAACACTGGCAGCCTCTACTCGTTTTGGGTCACTCCAGACGAAAGCGGCGCTAGCGGCGGATACGTCGCCGCAGGCGGCCCAGGGTTCCGAGGCACACGCGACCAAGTCGAGTAGATTTTGTAGATTTGGTGTGGCAGTGCAACGAACAAACCGCTATCCGGCTAGCCCAGATATCCCGCAGACTCGCATTGCGGGATCTTACCCCGCGGGACCTTACACCACAAGATTTTGCACCGCGGAGTTCGGAAAGCGGGGACCATGAATTTGGGAAAAAAAATTCTTATATATAGACACCACTCTGGCCAAACAGCATCGATCAATCGACTGTGTCGTCGTCTATCATTGTTCGTTTGGTTAGGTATTAGTAACCAAAGCCCCGCTTACTCAGTCGCGAACAGCGGTTAGCCGTTTTTTGACCAGTAATCGCGATTTCAAAAACGCGATGTCGTTTGGGTTGGCAACCAATACGAGACCATGGCGAGCCAACGCGTCGTGAGCATGTACTGACGGAAACACGGAAATACGGAATGAGGCACCTTGCCTCGCGTTTCCATCACTCGTCGCTCAACTCTGTGTCGGCCCAGGCTTGCAGGCGGTCGGCGATGGCTTCGGGGCTGGGTATTTCGGTGCGGTAGACCTCTGGAAGTTCGGGGACCACGGTATATGTCGCGACGCCGATCGGACCACTCGACGTCCGCAGCGCGTATTCCACCACCGTCTTATTCTTGTCGCGACAGATGATGATGCCGATCGGCGGGTTCTCGCCCTCCATCCGCTCCTGAGCGTCCAACGCCTCAAGATAAAACTCCATCTTCCCTTCGTGTTCGGGCTTGAACGATCCGATCTTCAAGTCGATGGCTACCAGACAACGCAGTCGCCGATGGAACATCAGCAAGTCAATGAAGTACTCCTGGCCACCAACTTCCAATCGATACTGGTTGCCGACAAAGGTGAACGCGCCGCCCATCTCGATCAGAAAGCGGCGAATGTTCTTGACCAGCGATCGCTCCATTTCACGCTCGGAGTGCTCGTCGGCCAAATCCAAAAAATCAAACTTGTAGTGGTCTTTCACCGCCAGCGACGCTTGGGCCTGGATCTCCGCCGGCAAGGTGGCATCGAAATTGGTCTGGTTGAGCAGGTATTTTTCGTCGCTCTTATTGTCGATCTGGTGCTGCAGAACAGCCTTGGTCCAGCCGAAACGGGCGGTGGCGCGAAGATAAAATTCCCGCTCCAACAGGTCCTTGCAGCGGCTCATAATCACCAGATTCTTGCTCCAGCTAATTTCTGGAACCAGTGGTTGCAGTTTTGGCAGGGCGAAATACTCAAGGTAAAAATCCCTCATATTCCACAAGTTTCGGGCCGAAAAGCCGTTTCGACCGGGAAATTCGGCTTGAAGGTCACCGGCGAGATTCTCGACGACCGATTTCCCCTAGCCGAGGGACTCCTGCTTCTTTTGAATCGACTCGCCGATGTCCCAGTAGAGCGACAAGGCCACGGAACAGCCTGACAGGAATGTTTCAACGGAGATCACGGCATCGAAGATGCTAACTGTCAGACCCTGCATCTCGAGAAGGGCTGCTTCAGGTGCTCAAAACGGTAATTACCGTCTGGGTATTCCGTCGGAACGCCGCACTGCCTCACGCTGGACAAGGAGCTTTCCCCGGTTTCGGCTATAAAGAAAGCTCGTTTTTTGATCAATAGCGGAGACCGGACTTGAACCGGTGACACCCGGCTTATGAAGCCGGTGCTCTAACCAACTGAGCTACTCCGCCGCGCTGTGTGCGTAGTTTAAGGGACTTCATCGGGGTGTCAATCGCTGTTGGCCGTCACCCTCGATCGACTGCCCCGTGGAAGGTGGCTGTCGATCACGCCCCATTTCCCTGGCTTCGTTAAGGCTTGCTCTCAAGCTGGAGATGCGTCGGGCCGGATAGGTTCGGTCGCCGGCTCGCTTGACGGTGCATCCCTGGGTACCAGAAAACCGACGGCGGCTAAGGCGATCAAGCTGAGCAGGACCGAGAACAAGTAGTAGTTCGAAAAAATCGCGATCGAGGCATACACGGCTAGTCCGACTGCGGCGGCGATCCGCGACGGCATCGCCCATAGCGTGAGCCCAACAGCGGTTTCGACGATAATCACTTTTCGCGAATACCAGGTTGCGATTTCTCGAACCGTGTCGGGCGAGAAGCTTTCCCTTATCCAGTTGTAAATCCAAAAATCGCGATCGACAAAGTAAATCTCATATAACACCTGGCCAGACCAATACTCAGCCGTCCACTTTCCAACCGCTCCACCGAGCAGGATCACGGATAGAATGGTTCGCGTTAATTTGGCACCACGTTCGATTAGGTGAGTATCCGATTCGTCGATTCGGCCAGCAAACCACGCCGACCAAACCATCGCCCACCACGCGGTCGTGAATGTCATGTCGTTATAGGTTCCTTGGTGGACGCAAAGAATCGATAAGCCAACAACTGGCAGCCAAGCCGTCTTGGATCGCAGCCGATCTTGCCGACAGTACCAGTTAAATGCGATCACAATGCAAACGAACAGATAAGTTCCGATTACCACCGCAGCGGAACTGAACAGCGGCGAAAAAAAATCTTGATAGATCGGCAATTCTATATATGCCTTGGCTCCACTGATCAAGAATGGCAACTTCCAGATCAATGCGAGTAAAGTACCAATTTGGACCAATCGATAGGCGACCAGTTGGCGACCGCGAACCGAACTTAATTGTGCCGCGATCAGGCTGGCCGGTTCGGTCGGTGGCCATGAATCGGAATGAGTCGGTCCCGGGACTTGATGATCACCGGAATTGCCATGGCTGATTGACGCCGAGGCATCGGCGTCTTGGATCGTTTCTGTGGTGCTCAAGGCAGCACCTCGTCGGTGAGTACAAATCCACAATCCTGATGTGGTGTTGCGATCCACTGTGTGGTCAGCGACCGGCCTCGGTAGTCAGACCGAAGCGTGATCAGGCGACGATCGGTTTGTTTGAGGTACAGTCGATCGGTGGCGAAGGTGGTGATGCGAACCGGAAAGTGGTTCAGTGTTCCAGTGCGAGGAGTGGCAAACGGCGAAGCGTCCCAAGGCATCGCTTCGATGCGATACCGGTTGTGAAAGCTGTACATCGCCGGGATTGGTGCCTGAATCGCCCATGCCGCGAACGATTCGGTCTGTAAATGAAACCGGTTCAACGTCGTCTGCTGGACCAGCGGCGAAAACGGCATCGCGATCAACCACACGGCAACGCCAACGAGCACCGCGAGGATCACGCGATAAAGCCAATCGGGTTTTGCCAATGATGGTTGGGAGTCCATTTGAGCTTTCTTCAGCTTGAAACGCGATCACATGGCTGGGCGTCTCGGGTCACTCTTTTTCGTTCGAAGAAACTGGAATCGATCGCTCATGAATTATTGCTTATGAAACCGGGCCGACGCGGGACTTAGCGCCCCTTGGGCAGTTCCCCTGCAATTCAGAACCAGACGGGAAGGTTGATTCCGTTGTGACGAAAATAGCGGCCGCGTCGACACGAAAAGTGCTGCTTATCCAACTGCAGCCGCACGGCGTTAGTCGTGGCGGATCGGTGAAAACCGCAGCTAACGCCTATTGGCTGATCGATTATCGAGGTTGGCGGCCAGACTGTCGATTCAAATGCCTTCAGCCGACGGATCAGGTTTTGCTTCGGATGATTCGCGCGACTCAGGGCTTTCGTTTTGCTGATTCACTTGTTCCCGCAGCAAATCGATTTGTCGCTGCATCGTTTCCATTTGACGTCGTAGTTTTTCCATTTGACGCTCATGCTGGCCCATCGCAAATGGCATGGGTCCTGGCGGCATTTGGTTTCGCAGGACTGGCGGTTGGCCGGGAATCATTTCCCAAACCGAAATCGAGCCAACACCGGGTGGAAAATCTTGCTCGGCTGACAACCGTGGTCGCACCGATAGATCAAACGTTTCATCATCACGACGAACCTTCAAGCGGATTTCGCGCCCCTCTTGCCCAGATCTTTGCACCATTTCGGCCAATTGTTGGGGATCACCCAGTTCGCGATCGTTTGCCGCGATAATGACGTCGTCTTTGCGCAATCCCGCTTCTTCGGCGGGTGAACGCTCCATCACACGATCGACAACCATCCCTTCGCTAGATTCATTTTCCTTCGGCTGGAAAGCGATCCCGATTGCGAACCGTGGCGGCTGCATGAAAGGAAAGTTGCCCAGCGGGCGGTCCGGCATACGTGGCGGTTCCATCGGTCTTACATCGCCTTGATCGCGCGGGCCGATGTCACGGCGGTCAGGTTCATGACTGCTTGGATCACGCTCTGGGCCGCGTCGATCGCCTGGTGGCGGTCCGGCAAAACCTTGGCGTGGTGGCAGCGATTCCAAGCGGCGACTCGCCTCATCGAACTCGCGTCGCGCCTGCTCCACACGTTCAAAAAGCTCTGCCTGCCGTTGGCGGTCCAATTCACGTTCTCGCTCTGCCCTTTCGCGCGGTCTGGCTTCGGCCCGTTCTCGTGGCGGTGCTTGGCGATTGAGCCATTCTCGCAACCGATTGACGGCATCAATTTTTTCTTCAGGCGAAAGATCGTCGTTGTTTAGCTTCGCTGCCGTTTCAGTAACCATGTCGCGAACTTTATCGGATTGGTTTTCGTCGGCACGGCTTGGCGTGGGCAAGACCGGCACGAGTGCCAATAGAACGGCGGCGACCAGAATGACTCGCATGGGTTTGTGACTCCGCAAAAGCGTGGAAAAGGGGGATGGGGGACTGAATCAAATCTACGCACGTCAACCGCCAAAGACGTTGGCGATCGGCGAAAAATTGTTCTCCAGCACGATGTTCACGTCAATTGACGCGGCGTCTTACCGTCTGATTACGGTTCAGTCGCCTTTTTCTGGCACCTTTTCCAACAACTTTAACAGTACCGTGTCTGGTTGGATCCCCTCTGCCTGGGCTTCGAAGTTCATGAGCAGGCGATGTCGCATGGCGGGCAAGTAAACCCGGCGAACGTCTTCGAAGCTGACGTTATAGCGGCCATCCAACAGGGCTCGCACTTTTGCCGCCAGCGCCAACGTTTGCGCGCCGCGAGGACTGCTGCCCCAGCGGACGTACGCATTGGTGGCGTCGACGCTGTGTGGCCCATCAGGATGCGTTGCCAGCGTCAAACGGACCAAATAATCTTGCACGTGCGGTGCCAGGATCACTCCGCGAACCAGTTGTTGCATGGCGAGAATTCGCTCGCCATCGAGGACCTTGGACAATTGCGGTTTCTCGCCACGCGTGGTGCGATCGACAATCGTGGCCAATTCGTCACGTGTGCTGTAGCCGACGACCAACTTGAACAAGAAGCGGTCCATTTGTGCTTCGGGCAGCGGGTAGGTGCCCTCTTGTTCGATCGGGTTTTGGGTCGCCAGGACAAAGAACGGCTTGGCCAATTCGTACCGATGCCCAGCAGCGGTAACGGTCCCTTCTTGCATCGTTTCGAGCATCGCCGACTGGGTTTTCGGAGTCGCGCGATTGATTTCGTCGGCGAGCAAGATCTGGGTAAAGACGGGCCCCTTCTGAAATTCAAACCGCCGCCGCCCGGTCTGTTCATCCTCGACAATCATGTTGGTGCCGAGGATGTCGGCAGGCATCAGGTCAGGGGTGAACTGGATCCGGTTGAACTGCAGATCCATGACTTCGGCCAACGTCCGGACGAGCATGGTTTTGCCGAGCCCGGGAACCCCTTCGAGCAGGCAGTGGCCGCCGACCAGCATTGCCGTAATGACGCCGCCGACGATTTCGTCGTGTCCCACAATCACGCGGCCGATCATGTCGCGAACTTGGTTGTAGGAATCGCGAAAGTTTGCCGCTTCGGTGGCCATCGACTCGGTGACAGTGGACATAGGTCAATTCGCTAGAGAATCGGGACGAGAAGTAACTTGTCCGGTGAGTATATCCGGATGCGGCAACCCGAGGTATCTAGGCATTTTTCCCCGGTTGAGGGATTTTGATTTAAGGGGCTGGGCCAATCGTGACGATAAACATGATTGCCGGGGGGCAAAATATTGAGGTCGAACGCGCGACGAAGTCCTAGAAGAGTTGTTGCATGCCCCTTGCGATTACCGCCGATGCAAAATCCGCCTTGCCGTTGTCTTTAGCGACAGCCGGCCGAAAATTGTGTTTGACCGCGTTGAAGTCGATCATCACCGCATATTTCCTGGCGACCTCGGGTTGCATCGCCCTAAGCATTCCCAGCAAGCGTTTTCATGATCCGCAAGACCGCGGGGGCTTGTTAGGCGATTTCCGCGGTGGAGGATCGTCAACTACGCCGATGCACGCAGGTGAGGGCGATCATTTCATGGATGATTCTGCCCAGCTTTCGGTTTGCTCTAAAGGATGTTGTGCGGCCTCGCCTGAATGCGAAGCTCCCTACGACGATTTCGACGAAGCGGTCGGACTCGGATTGGGTGGCCGCCATCAGAAGGCACCCGATGTTCCCTGGCCGCGTTATCATCCGGTTCCGACGCGACCGGTATTCACCGGCTATCCTGGTCTTTAGGATCGGTCCGCGTGGCGTCCAGTAAGGCTTCCGAAATCGTTTTGCCACTCCAGGCGTTACGACGATTTCGGGGGACGGAATGGCGACTTTTATCCCAACGCTGCTTTACGGTTCGCTTCTCTTATCGGCTAATGGGTTGTTATCTCCATACAACCCCAACTCTGGCCGCGTTACCTCGTTCACGTGTTGGCTGTTGTTGCGCGGGGTCCAAATGCAATCGACGCGATGCGGTCTTCGTGCCCGTTAAGCAGTCGGCCGAGGACAAGTGAGAAGGCTCGAAATTTGCGCAGTTCGCAAAAAAACTTTTCCGCATCCGGTTGCATCAGTTCGCAAAACCGAAGCGACTTGGCTGGGAATTATTGCGCAATGCCTTCCTAATCAATTGCCCAACCGTAAAGCTCGCACGGTGGGTACGATTGCTGGCCCACGAAAACGCCCGAAAAGTCAACCTGAACTACCAAGCCAAACCACCCGCTTGGCGGGAATGTTAAGGTGGTTAAACATTGCCGCCGAGAATCCTCCGCGTGAAGCGTTGTTGAGTGAACATCCGATGCAAAGGCTTGAACCGGTACTCCACCGGATTGATACGTCAAGCGGTTTGCCGCCTGTATCTACTACGCTGATTTGCTAACGATGTGCGGGGTTCCATGCGACGTTTCATTGCTTTGCCCTGGTCTGGTCGCAAGTCTTCAGATCGGCATTTTTGCGTCACCGCGAATCAACTGCGCTGGAAGTCGGTTTCGGTGAAGTCCGTTCGCGCAGCAACCATCGCCGCTTTGATCGGATGCGGAATCTCAACGAGTTCGTTGACATCGTCCGCTTGGGGTGAAGAAACGTCAACGACTCGCGACCGTCGGGAAACGCCCGTCGTGTTGGCGATTCGTCGCTGCAGCAATGCGGTCGTCAACATTCACGGACAAAAATTGGTTCGTCCGACCGCGGCGTCGATGGCCGGCGCTGACCCAGGACGCCAGGTCAATGGGATGGGCACCGGTGTGGTAATCGACCCACGCGGTTATGTGGTAACAAATTACCACGTTGTTGAAGATGTAGAGGAAGTGCGTATTACGTTGGAAGACGGTTCACAGACCAATGCCGAAGTCGTTGCTACCGACATCCGCAGCGATTTGGCTTTGTTGAAAGTAAACTCCAGCAAACCGTTGGCCGTCATTCCGCGTGGCACCAGTTGTGATTTGATGGTCGGTGAACCGGTGATCGCCATCGGTAATGCGTTCGGATACGTTCACACGGTCACCGAAGGAATCATATCGGCCTTACACCGAGACGTTCCGGTAAATGACACACAAGAGTATCGTGATCTGATTCAGACCAGCGCAGGAATCAATCCAGGCAATTCCGGCGGTCCTCTACTGAACATCCACGGCGAAATAATAGGCGTCAATGTTGCAGTACGGGTTGGTGCCCAGCAAATCGCGTTTGCGATCCCGATCGATCAAGCGATTGACATCGTGAACAAGATGATTAGGGCTCACAACGAGGAGCGTTTAGGACTGGGGATCTCAGTAGAAGGCGGGCCGAAGGAGGGTGACGGGGTTTTTATATCGCAGGTATCAACCTCTGGGGCGGCAGGGCGGGATGGCCTAAAGGCTGGCGACCGGATACTGCGGGTTGGCAGTATCCCAACCACCGATCAACTCGGGTTCGGGCTGGCGCTGATCGAAGCAGAGAACAGTGGCCCATTGCCCATCGTGGTCGAACGCGATGGCGAACAGTTAGAAGTCGCGGTCATTATCAATCCACCGAACATCGCCCCTGGTGAAGACGACGCACGGGTATTGGCGTGGACGGCAATCGGAGTCAAATTGCAACCGGTGCCACGACCCGCGATGCAACGCATTGAGGCTAAGACAAAACAGTCGTATCGCGGCGGGCTTTATGTGACAGACGTTCGCAAGGGATCCCCGGCTGACACTTATGGACTTCGAGTTGGGGACGTGTTGATCGGCTTGCACGGATGGTCAACAGCATCAATCGCGGAATTGCAGGGCATCTTACACAAGGCCGCCCAACAAGACCAGTTACAGGGTAAGTTTGTAATTATCCGCAGCGACCAACCGATGTATGGCTATTTACGGTTGGCCGAGACTTCCGGGCTGAAGAAGCGATAAAGGCTCGGATCACTGAGCACAGACCGCGCAGACAAAGCCTGTTTTCACCAGAAAACGCACGCGTCCCGGGGCATGGTTTGGCCGCAAGCCGATCCATGCCGACCCAGCCAGGACCCGAGCGTTGCTGGTGTCAACAGGTTTCTGCGCTGGGATTGCAACGACACCTATTTTCCGACGGTATGACGCACAGGCGGCCCGCCAGCGAAATCGTTACGGAGCGAAATAGTGATCGCTAGTGATCGTCTGACCTGGCTTGATTTTCTCGGCCAACTGTTCAGTACCTAAAGCGAATCGCGGATTGATTTCGACCATCACATCATCGGCGATTTCGACTCCGACATCCCGAAGCCACTTTCGATGCAAGCAACCGATCGCGGCCCTGGCTTGCGACGGCGTGTCGTGAGCGGCACCATCGGCGTTCTTCACCGGTGCAAACGCTTCACTCGCATCAGCTTCGACAACGAACGCGTTTTCCGCCGACGGCAGCAGATCAAATATGAACCGTTCGAACTTGATCGAATTGGGCGAATCGGGCTTGATCCACTCGCCTTGATCATCAACATACGGCGTGACCTTCCTGGCGCGATGAAATGGCAACGCATCCACCGAACTCGAGACACGACGCAAGAAAGGGATGTCAAACATGTGAACGGCAATGTTACCGGCCCACAATTTCAAGCCACCTTTATCGTCGCGCTGCTGGGCCGCTTCCTCGGGTAAATCGCTGTATTCAATGATTCGTAATGCCCCGTCGGACATCACAACATTGCCGACCTTTTCTTCGGCATAACGTTTGCGAACAACTTGTGTCGTCATTTCGCTGCCGCTCATCAAATGGTGGCCGATAAAATCGACATCACAAAGTGAAACAAGCGGGTTATCAACTTGGATGTACGACAACAGATCGACGCCGCGTTTTTGGGCATGATCAAAGCAACCCGAGACCTGCAACGCCCGAACCGTTCCGCCGTGGCCATCAGGGCTGAGTGATAATGAATCTTTTGATGCCAGCAGAAGCTTACCGGTTACGGCATCAATCGCTGGCATGGTTCCTTGACAGAAGATGATCACATCCTCAGCCTCCAAACCGAGATAATCATTCTGCTGCCAATAAGCCACCGTTTCGTCATGAGTCAGGGGGCTGGTCATCAAATACAACGGGATTCGGACCGAATACTTTGCACCAATCGCGAGCAAAGCATCGGCAAAGAACTCGAATAGAGTTCGGCCCGAAAGTGGACCGATCGGATACATCCCCTTAGGTGAATCAAACCCCAAGCGAGTCCCTTGGCCACCGGCAACAATCACCGTCCCTACGCGCCCCGAGGCGAGCGCCTGCTCTCCAGCCCTGCGAGCGTCGGCTGGACTCCAGGCCGCCCCGGTACCATCAATGCGAACTGCCGGCGGTGGAAGAGCGCGAGCAGCCATTGCCGCGAAATCCGGCTTGTCGTCAGCGCCGATTATCAATTTCCCCAACAATTCGAAATCGATTGATTCCAGTTGCTCGACCAACTGGCGTCGTCCCGCATCATCCAATTCGCCCCAGAAACGCAGGACGTGAGTTTGGTTAGCCGCAGAAAGCGATTGAACGATCTGTTTAGGCGGAGCGGGGGTCATAGAAAATGGTCGAATCGATGATGGGATACAATTGGCAGGGCTCAATGCCACGCATGATAGACGCTTGAGTCATCCATCGCGACCAGACGACCATTACTTAGACGCCCACCCCCACGGTGTTGATCACAAGTCGGTTGGACGTGAGACATCAACGCAGCGTCCAATCTGTTAGGCCGCCCGAATAATCTTGGGGCCACAGAGCCCCCACGACCCGAATTTGCTAAGCTTTTGCCATTGCGTTTTCAGCGGGGCCAATCAGCAAAGACCCATCAGGCGACGAGTCGATTAACCCGAACAACAAACTCATCTTGCCGACAGGACAACTGAGTTGCAACAAGACCGGGTTAATGTCTGAACCGAAACCGAGCCCAGTACCTTTGCCGATCACGACCGTCGGCAGCGACATGCGAATACTGCCAGATGGTAGGTGTCCCTCTACCTGGCCGACAATCATGTTGCCAAGCTCCTTAACCGTGTCGATCACATCATCGTCAATCGAATCAGGGCGACAACCCAAGACCTGTTCCGTGAACAAGAGACTCAATTCGCGATCGACTCCAACCACCACAGATCCCGTCCATCGGCCCTGCACGGGAACGATCGCGTTCAACTCATGCCCACAGGCGGCGACTGGCAAGTATTTGGCTGGGTGGGTCTCAAAAGTGATCCCGGCCATCATGTCAAAGACTCGACAGGCCGACGCCGCGAATTCCGAGAAAAGGTTTGTGGCCACAACGTTCTTTCATAATCGTGGTAGGAATTAATTTATCGACTGTCGATCGGCCCCGCGCAACACTGCGAGAGTCCAAGGGGATTAAAATCAGCACGCGGGATACTAAAAAAAGCTTCCGAATCAAGCGACCGGAACCAGTCGTTCAATTTTCATACGCAACATATCACGTTCAAACGGCTTGATGACATAGTCGTTTACACCCGCCTGAATCGCCTGCAGAACGGCTTCCTTTTCCGACTTTGTTGTCACCATGATGATGGGGATCGCGCAACCCGATCCGCGGATCGACTGCACCAATTCCAAGCCATTCATCACGGGCATATTCCAATCTGTAATCAGCAGATCAAAAGGGCCCGATGCGGTCATCACATCAAGTGCCAGTTGGCCATCCGCCGCCTCCTCAACATCATTGATCCCGAGCTCGCCGAGAGCCCGAGAAATGATTTTGCGCATCACGCCCGAGTCATCAACAACCAATACTCGCATGTCCGTTTCTCCGAAGGGCATTCTTATCCGAGATTAATCGAATAGTTTTGAATAATGTAAGTAGAGTTTCGTCTTTAACAGCAACCCAATTTTTCAGACTAACCGACGATTTGCTCTGTCCGGCCGCAACCATCTGTCGCTGGTGATAAGCAAAGCCGCTACACAACCCCCAACACCAGGGGCGAGTGGGCCAGTCCGATCAAGGCTAGCATACAAACTGTTGCCATGGCGCAGCGAATCAGGCCTGCATTATATTTTTTTCAACACTCGAAACTGTCCTTCGCTATTTAAGACCAACCATCGATACCGATCAGATCGCCGCACCAGAGATCTTTGTTAATTTGACAGCTGGGCATTCTCCTGTGACAAAGCCAACTCGGTGCCGCACCCTGAAAGCCCGCGAAAACCAATGGCTAGCCAACAACGCAAAGGCCTGCCAATCATCGAAAAAATCGATGGCACAAACCCTCCCAGGCTTAGCCAACCCACACCAGCCTTCGGGACTACTAAATCTGATGACAAATAATCGAATTTATGGATTATTCTAGTTGGCCTGGATTTATCATCCCATGGCGAGGATTCCGAGATCTACAATCGCTACAACCGCTAACTTCATATCGCCTCAATTAACAGGCCGGTCGGACCGTGCGTCAAATCTGTTTGAAATTTGTGCGGGAAATGCCGATTGCGAAAAGCTTGATAAATCCGCCCAGATTATGTGCTAGATTTCCCTCGTAATCGATTGAGCGATTTCCGGAGTGCCGGCTGTTACGCACGACACAATGACTGATATCAATCGCTAAGGGTCAAGCTTTAAAATAGTGAAGGCATGTAATGGAAGATGAACTTTTGACCGACTTCGTTCAAGAAGCTCGTGATCATTTGGGCGACATCGAATCTCAGTTACTGAAAATCGAGGTCTTGGGCGAAGACTTCGATGACGACCTCGTCAATACCGTCTTTCGTGCCATTCACTCGATTAAAGGGGCCGCAGGTTTTCTGGGCCTTTCGACAATCAATCGTCTGTCGCACAGTTTAGAAAATGTTTTGGGTGCAGTTCGCTCACACAAACTGATTCCCGATCCGTTTAACGTCGATGTGATGCTGAGGGCCGCAGACAGACTGCGCGATCTAATTGAGAACATCCAGACTAGCAACGGCGAGAACGTCGAGCAGTTGGTTTTGAAACTCGATGAGATTTTCGATACGACACTGGAAGGCAAAAAGACTGCAAATGCCGCTGCCGTTGCTATGCAGAGCCACGACGAGTCTGCTGAAGCTACTCCCGTAAAAAAGAGACCTAGCCGCGCCAAGGCTAACAAGGATGGTGCTGCGGATCCAAGCTCGGCCGATTCTTCCGTGGCGACAACTAAGTCCAACGCTGCGAAGCCGAGAAAACGAGGGTCTTCCCCAATACAGAATCATGCGGGTTCGTCGGCAACGAAAGCCCCAACCAGCCCACCACTTGATTCGGCTTCACAGTCAGCCGTTAACTTAATCGATCAGAGCGAAGCGGGGCTCGTGGCGGCGATTTCGGCCCAGGACGTCGATCGCGGAAAGCAGGGCGTCGATCCCGGACAGCAGGGCGGTGATCCCGGACAGCCAAGTGCCGGTGAAAGTCGTCAGACCGAATGCGCCGAAGCGTCGACCAAAAAGCTTGCACAACCTGAAGCGACGATCCGCGTCGGCGTGCGAGTGCTTGACCGGTTAATGAATCTTGCAGGCGAGTTGGTATTGAGCCGCAATCAACTGTTGCGTGCTATCGATAATCGCACCAATGACGAATCGGGATTGTCGCCGATCGCGGCAGAACTCGATCAGGTGACGACTGAGTTGCAAGAAGCGATCATGCAGACACGGATGCAGCCGATCGGGAATGTCTTCAATAAGTTCCCTCGAGTGTTGCGAGACTTGTCTGCTCAATTGGGTAAACAAGTTTCACTAGAAATGGAGGGCAACGAAGTCGAAGTCGACAAAACCATTGTCGAAGCGATTGCTGACCCGTTGACCCACTTGATTCGCAATTCGGTTGACCATGGAGTTGAAAGTCCTGAGGTACGCCTCGCCGCCGGTAAACCGATTGAGGGATTGGTGCGACTGCGTGCGTTCCACCAAGCCGGCAAGGTTGTCATTGAAATCGTCGATGACGGTGCCGGAATGGATCCTGCCAAACTGCGGTCTAAAGCGATCGAAAAGGGTGTAATTACGCTTGACCAAGCGTCCCGAATGAGCCAACGAGATTCGTTCTCATTGATCTTTGCACCGGGTTTCTCGACTGCGGCGACCGTCACCAGTGTTAGCGGCCGTGGCGTAGGCATGGATGTCGTCAAAACGAACATCGAAAAGCTCGGCGGATCCGTTGAAATCGAGTCGACACTTGGCAAGGGTTCAACTGTAAGAATCTTAGTACCTTTGACACTCGCGATTGTCCCCAGCATGATTATCGCCAGTGGAAGGTATCGTTTCGCGCTGCCACACGCATGCATCGTCGAATTGGTGCGAGCGGACGGAAACGAAAAACGGATCGAGAGGGTCAGTGGCGTTGAAGTGCTGCGGATCCGAGGCCAACTTTTGCCACTGGTACGACTTCGACAATTACTCAATTTTTCGTCGACCGTAATCGACGAAACGACTGAAGATCAGATCGTTGTTGTCGAAGCGAATGAGATTCGTTTTGCATTAGCGGTTGACCAAGTCTTGGACAGTGAAGAAATCGTCGTCAAGCCACTCGGACGCCACCTCAACAACCTTCCCCTGCTAGCCGGGGCAACGATTCTGGGCGACGGGAAGGTTGCAATGATTTTGGATGCCGTCGGAATTTCAAGTCGCGCGAAGCTAAGCAGTAGCGTTGATGAAATCGCAGTTATCGCGGCCGCTCACGAACGCGCTAGCCAGACGGAAAACCAGCGTCTGCTGTTGTTATCGTTGAACAAGATTGACCACTTTGCCGTGTCGATGGATATTGTCAACCGGATTGAACGCGTAGCGATCAGCGAAATTGAGTATGTCGGCGACCAGAAAGTGCTAAAGTACGGCGACGTGATGCTTCCGCTGTTGGAAATCCCGCATGTACTGAAGTGCTCTGAACCGATCGAACCCGACCACGTGTATGCGATCGTCTATAGTGTCTACGGACGCGAAGTTGGTTTGCTAGCGCCGATCCTGCGTGATATCCGCGAATCGAGTTCTGAAGTTGATACTCATAATTGCCCCGAGAAATCGGTCGCAGGTGTGACGATTATCGATGAACGTGTCACCCGCGTTCTTGACGTTTACTCGCTGACCGAGGCGATTCATCCGAACTGGTTTGAGAAATACAAAGAGTTGCGACCCAAGGTCGAACGCAACCGTGTGTTGGTTTGCGAAGACAGTGCGTTCTTTCGTGCGTTCTTACGATCGACATTAAAAGACCACGGTTACGAGGTATTCGATGCGGCCGATGGCGAAGCGGGCTGGGAACTGCTGTGTGAAACGCCAGACATTCACTTGATTGTGACGGATGTCGAAATGCCGCGCCTTGGCGGTTTTGGCCTCACGGAAAGAATCCGTAGCGAACCGCGTTTCGCGGCATTGCCGGTAATTGCCTTGACAAGCCTTGCAGACGACGAGTCAATACGCCACGGCTTAGCCGTAGGTGTGAACGAATACCAGGTCAAGATGAACAAGCCGGTGTTGCTAGAAACAGTAGCCCGATTGATCGCGTCAAGATCTTCAAAATAACCAAATTTAATACAGGAGACAATGTCGCGATGACTACCACAATTACGGACACCGAACCCCGGAAAAACGCCGCCTCAAACTTTGAACCATCACGTCAGCTAGTCACGTTCTATGCAGATGATTTCTTGCTGGGCGTGGACATCGATTATGTTCAAGAAATCAGTCGTCAAGTTGAGTTAACCCCCGTACCTGGCGCCCCAGAGTCGATTTGCGGTGTTATTAATTTACGCGGCGAAGTGGTGACGGTTCTAAACCTTCATCATCTGCTAGGCGCAAAACCGCTTGAACCGGGCGCGAACTGGTGCAACCTTATCCTTAGCTTCGGAGCCGAGAGGGTCGGGATTTGCGTCGATCGTGTAAGCGACATTTGCACGGTACCTGAAAACATGATTGTCGACGGTCCAAGCAACTTGCGTTCACTAAACAGCCGATACATCGAAGGGGTCTACTTGCGTGACGATGCGGTTGTCGTGATCCTTGACCCAATGAAACTGTCCGAACCGAGCCAGACGGTCTGCTAGCGAGTTAATCGCCCGGGATGCGTGTTCCCGCTTATTCGGTGGCTGATGACTTTGACTTGGCCTGGCGCGGTTCAGTGTCATTGAACTTCCGCCTGCAGTAGGCGCCTAGACCAAAGATGCCGGCGTGCCGATTACAGCCAACGCCAACCAAGTTATAAAAGCGAATGAACCACTAAATAGCTCGCTTATAAATCTGCCGCCGAATACAAAAAACGTGGCATGAAATGCAATTCCGGTTGCGATGATGTACTACAGATGGCGATATCACCACTGCATCTTTGAGACCGGTGGTTTAAAAACATCGCCCCTATGATTCTTTGTTAGGCTCTGTTTAAAAAGGGGTCTGACCCTTTGGAGGCGAGACGATTTTACTGGTTTTTCAAGCCTCGCCGGAGAGGGTCAACCCCCTTTTCAAACAGAGCCAAGTAGAAAAGCCGCTACGGCTAACGTGAACAGGCCCCACCACATGGTTTGACCATTGATTGCCATATAAAACGCGTAAGTTCCCAACAAAATCAAAACAGCGACTTCGGCAAGCACTAAGCCCCTTAAGCCTGACGAATGCATGATGCCGGGCATCTGCTTATATTTCTACCAATAATGCGACAGAACGACTCGGGCGTGGGTATACACCGAAAGCGATCCCAGCAAGGAGCCTAGAAATAGCATTTGACGGGAATAAGACGCTTGCCTTTGGGCACTTATTGCTGCTGAGTCAGGATTGAACCCCAACGGCATTGCTATTATCCAAATACTTGACGTCAGTGCGGACAGAATGACCAGGCCGCAACAGATCTCGAAAATCTTGCCGGCCGTTTCATGGAAAGCACGCCCCTTGCGGCTAAAGATCTGCATCCAGAATACGATCAACCCGATGAAGCCCGCGACCCCGTGCGTTAGTCGCAACCATCCGTGAAGTGACCAAAGATCAAACTGCATACTTGATATGCATGTTGTTGGGCGGCAAATGATGAGGTTAGAGGCTTAGCACCGCCGAATGAGTCAGTCTCGCTGGACGCGAACTTATCCTGATTTTCCTCGCAAGATAAGAATGGCGACAGAAGGCTTCGCGAAGCTGAGGCATCCGATACAGCTTTGCCAGCACCGGCAAACCCGACCAATCGCCCCCCACATGCAGTACGCGCCAACCTAAAATTGCGAATGGTGCCGACACCACGCGATAGACGCACGGGGCGTTAACCAACGCCCCACAACAGCAGTCCGGTC
>DIUH01000127.1:40118-48794 GCA_002428205.1 Planctomycetaceae bacterium UBA6163 | reverse complement strand
CCCATTAAGTCGATTTAAAATCGCATCCCGTCCCAAAATGGGGTTGCGTCGGACGCTGACTGCGCAGAGATTATGTCGTAACGTTTTCCCTTGCAATGCATTTTGCCACGACCTTTCTACCATTCCAGTTTTTCATCAAACCTGCGGATCGTTCCCATGGCACCTGATCTAGTGGCTGCAGTGTTAATCACCGCGGCGATTTCGATTGCCGCTGGCGCTCTAGGGCGGTGGACCGGAAAAAGGTACGAACGAGCGCGGATGCCGCTTTTCGCCACATTGATTCTGCTGACCGCTTGGTACGCATCGTCGTGGAACGGACGGATGGAGAATGTGTTGCTGTTTTCCGTCGGGCCAGCGATTCTATTAAGCAACCTGACGCCTGTGATCAGTTGTTTCTTGGCCGGACTGGCGTGGGAAATGCCCGAGGTGCCACAAACGCGGCGTGCGATTGGGTTGGGAGCGTTTGTTTGCCTGGCCGCCGCATTATTCATTGCACCGTTGGTACGACCGCTGCTGAAGCCCGCCAAGGCAAGCGACTTAGGACACTGGAAGGACGGCGTTTGCCTTCAAACGCATAACGCGACCTGCGGCGCTGCGGCCGTTGCGACGATGCTGCGGCAGTACGGCTTGATGGTTACGGAAAAGGAATTGACCGGTAAATGCTTAACCAGCGAAGATGGCACAGAACCGCTTGCGGTCTATCGGGCGTTGATGATTCATGCTGATGAAATCGGACTCAAACCGAAATTAGCGTCGCGCGACCCATTTCTATGGCAGCGTTTGCAACAGTATCCGGTCCTGGCGATGGTATCACCGGTCGACTCCGATCGAGCCACACCAACCCACACAGGACGCTTACGCAGCCTGCTGGGGCGTTCAAGTGAAGGGCATGCGGTTGTGATCTTGGGCCGCAACGCCGATGGCAATTTCGTTGTTGGCGACCCGTCCAATGGTTGTGTGATTTGGACGCCACGACAAATGAAGGCTTATTACAGCGGCCAATCGATCTATCTGAAACCGGCCAGTCGCTAGGTTTCATGACGCCAGCGTTTCATACCGCCTGCGCCGCGGACGCACCTTGCAGTGATTTGGTGTAAGCTAAGGCGCGACGTTGTTTGAGAAGCGGTTAGCCGCAAAAGATCACTATGCCAGGAGGTTGGTCGATGATATTTCGTTTGATTTGTGCGGTTCTGATGACGCCTTTGATGGTTACCAGTGGCATGTTGGTTGCCAGAGGCCAGGAATCATCGATCAACGAGTTGCGAACGGCGGGATTTACCGCACTTGCAAATCGGGATGCCAAGGGAGCGATTGCCGCCGCCGATGCAATGGTTAAGAACGATCAAGTCGAACCGGCGATTTGGCGATTGGCGGGCGATCTCTACCTGCGAGCCGGCGATTACAAGAAGGCGATCGTCCAGTTCAAACGTTACATCGAGCGTCATCCCGAACACGAAGCCGATTTATGGCAACACGGAATCGCACTGGCGTTCGATGGCCAGTTCGATGAGGGGCGGAAACTGTTTGAACTGCACCGGACGGTGAATCCCAATGACGTGGAAAATGCGTTGTGGCATTTCTATTGTGTTGCCAAATCGTCGTCCGTGGAAAAGGCTCGCTTGGGACTATTACCGGCACCGGGTGATCGCCGTGCGCCGATGGAAGAGCTGTTGCAACTTTACCGAGGTGAAGTCGATGAGGCGGCGGTGCGGGCTGCGATCGATCAATGGCCCAAGGGAACACGCAACCACGATTCAGCCGCGTTCTATGGTGAACTTTACTTGGCCATGTATGCCGATTCGAAGGGCGAACGAAAGCGCGCGATTGAATTGGCCGAAAAGGCTGCGGCGGCCAGCGATGTCAACTATATGACGGATGTTGGCCGAATCTATTACTTGGCGCTGCGCGACGCGGCACCATAAGGCCGCGTCGATATAACACCTTCCACGGGGCTGCTGGCGGTACCGTACAATCGCTTGGGTATCCGACCTGCCAGATAAGCTTGACGACCGGCAATGGCGGCGTGCTTCATCGCGTTGCCCATCAACACCGGGTCTCGCGCGTGCGCGATCGCTGTATTGAGCAACACGCCGTCGGCCCCCAACTCAAATGCCTGCGAAACATCGCTGGCCGTCCCGACCCCCGCGTCGATGATGACGGGATAGTCGGGATCGTCTTGTTTCAGGTATTCGAGAATGATCCGAAGATTGTTCTGGTTCAAAAGGCCTTGACCGCTGCCGATCGGACTGCCAGCGGGCATCACGCTAGCTGCCCCCAAGTCCTTTAATCGCTTGGCAATGACCGGATCATCGCTGGTATAGCAGAGTACCGAAAATCCGTCGGCGACCAATTCACGGCAAGCGGCGAGGGTTTCCACGGGATCGGGCAAAAGCGTTTTGCTGTCACCCAGTACTTCCAACTTGACCCAGTCGGCTCCGGGATTGCCCAGCGTCCGCAGGATCTCTCGCCCAAGCTTTGCGGCACGAATCGCATCGGTCGCGTTGTAACAACCGGCGGTATTGGGCAGCAGCGTGTAGCGATCGAGATCAAGAAAATCGAGAATATTTTGCCCCGATGGCGAATAAAGCTTCTCGCGACGCACGGCAACCGTAACACACGTGGCGCCGCTATGATCGATCGAGTCTCGCATCTCCTCCATCGTCTCATAGCGACCGGTGCCGACGATCAGGCGACTGGTCAGTGCATGACCACCGACTTGCAACGGTGGGTCAATCGGCAACGCGGATGCGGGAATGGACTGCGATGAAGAGGCGTTTGCAGGCGACATGATTACGATCGATTAACAATTGTAAAGCGAAAATGCGGAATAGCGATTTTTTCAAGCAAAACCGCGTGGCGACCTAACCACCACCAACCAGTGTAACGACTTCGATGCAATCGCCATCATTCACCATCTGGACCGCATGATTCTCGCGGGGAACGACATCGGCATTGATCTCAACAGCTAAGTAGTTGGGCGGCACGTGGGCCGTTTCAAGCAATTCGCGAATCGTCATCGGTTGGTCCAATTCGACTCGATTGCCATTGATGGTGACAGTGATCATGGTAATGAAGATTTAAAGCACTCAAAAAAGAGTTATATGATTTTCATGCGTCCGGCCGGACACACCATCGACACAGAACGCGGTGGTAAAGTTCAATGCCGCGCTGCAATTGGTCAAGGCCCAGCCATTCATCGCTGGTATGCGCCTGAGCGATGTCGCCTGGCCCACACACAACCCGATTCATAAGTTCTGTAAACTCGCCGCCATCGGTCGCATAACAAACGGTCTGGGGGTTCTCGCAACCGGCTAACTCACACATCGCTCGCACGGATTCGTTATTCGCGTCGACCCACATCGGCGGGCCACCTTTATAGTTTGAAACCTGCAACCCCAAGTCGGCGGCTTTGGCTTTCATGGCAGTGATCAATTCACTTCCGTCGATGTTCGGCATCGTGCGCATCGAGACCCAAGCGTCGCTGCGTCCTGGAGTGATGTTGACTGCGGTACAATGATCTGACACACCAAAGTTCCAGGTCACCGTTGGCGGATCGAATCGCCGATCTTGCAAGCTGGGGTCGGATTCTGAAACGTGATACAAACGCAACAGTTCATTCAACATCGGTACCATAGCGAGATTGGCATTGATCCCCTCGCGCGAACTGCTGTGCGCAGCACGACCTATACTGGTGATGCGAAACCCTTCGATCCCTTTGTGTGCGTGAACGACTTGGCATCGTGTCGGTTCGCCGATGATCGCTAACGGTTGGGAACGTACGATTTGACGATACTCCGGACAAACATCTACCAAATGTTTGGCACCCAGAAAACCGGTTTCCTCATCAGCGGTGCAAATGATGCGAATCGGCGCGGTCTGCTGTTGCGGGTCGATCATCGAAGCGGCGACCATCATTGCGACCAACGAACCTTTCATGTCACAACTGCCTCGCCCATAAATCCGACCATCGACGACAGTTGGATCGAATGGACCGCCGGGGCCATCCCAAGCTTCCACCGGAACTACGTCGGTGTGGGCGAAGTAGGCGATGCCGGGGTTGGCAACAGCGGTCGAGTCGGCAACTGCAGAGCTAGCGAAATCCGCAAGCGGCATCCGCGTCGCCACTAAGTTTGCTTTGGGAACACCCGCAGCGTCGATGTAGTCACAGCGGCAGGTTTCAAACCCAATTTGCGCCAGCAGTTGCGCGACCGCTTCGGTGATCGCCACATTGCTGACGACCGATACCGATTGGTGGCGAATCAGCGAAATCAGCAACTGCAGCGGGTCGAATGGCGGGTTCATGAGAGAGCCGAATTGACGGCCGAAAAAAATTGATTTCGAGACATGGCAGCGATCCGAGAAAGCATTAATTGGAGAACACTTGGCGGATTGCGGCGGCGAGTTCTGCGGGATCGACGTCGCCAGGTTGCGGCGGCATCGCTTCCAGCGCCTTGACCGCTTGCTCGCGATATTGGGGCGTGGTTACAGGGGCGAGCGCCTGATAGACCTGAGCTGCCGCCTTCGTTGCAGGAGCATCCACTGGCATCGTAAAGCTGGCGATCTTGTGGGCAATCACCAGCGGCAATTCGGCTCGGGCATAATCCTTGTTTCGACCATTGAATCGTAAAACTACCTTCTGAGGAGTGATCTCAACTAACGAAATCTGTAACTGTTCGGTGACATTGAATGTTTCGTTTGCCTTAAGTCCATCAAGCGCCTTCTCGACGCCAACATGATAGTAAGTCGCTAATTCGGCCAACTGTACCAACTGCATCGCCATATTTTTTTGCTCGGGTGTGGCCGCAGCCTTCACCGCCGCTTCGGCAGCGGCATTCATTTCGCTCCACTTCGCAGTCGCAAGTACTTGTCGAGCCTTTCCTAGAGCGGCTTGGGATGCTTGGAGCTGTTCGGAGGTCGGATCAACCACGCCCGGTATTTCCGCCATGTTGGGAACCACAGTCGGCGGAGCGTCACCTTCGGGGATGTTTGTCATACTGGGGTCGGTTATCGCGGCCGCATCTGGCATCGATGCCGGCCCTGTCGTCATGGCCGGTGTTTCGTCTACCATAGACATTTCGCCATCGGATGGAAAATCGTTCGCCGTTTGGGTTGCTGAAAGGCGGTCGGAATCGCGGCCCGTTTTGCCCGGTGATAGACGGCCCATGATCGGATCCGGCGGCGAGTCGCTGCGTGCAATCGGCGGTGCAACGGCAACATTGGATCCGGTGACCGGAACGGCACCATCGCCACCCGGTTGTAAGGCGATCGTGATGCCGCCTGGGTTTTTGGTCAGGTAAACAACCATTGCGACAATGCCACCGATGCTGGCAAGGGTCAACATCACCAGGACCACACTGGCCCAAGGAAACCGTTTCTTTCGTCGGCGACTGGCCGACTGGGGCTTAGCAATCCCAGCCAATTCTCGCACAGGATCGACGGCAACCTGTGCACTTCCATTGTGCTGCCCATAGTCAGCGGCCCCTAAGCCGCCCCCATTGGGGACGGCGGTTCCGTAAGGCGGGGCTGCAGGAACGGCCGCATAGGGTGCCGGCGGTTGTACAAATCCGGGCCGAGGTACAAAGCCGGGCGGTTGCGGAGCGATAGCCGACGGAGGAGCATTCCCCGGACGAAAGGCGGTGCTTCTGGCATCGCCCAACCCGACCGGCCCAGGCGGCGATGTCGCCTGGCCCGGCAAAAAACTTGCAAGCGGATCAAAACCAGTCGCCGCTGGCGCCTGGGGAGAGGCTGGCGCCAAAGGCTTTGGTGATTGTGGAATCGTCGGTTCAGCAGCCAAAGACGACGACACCAAATGGCCCATTTTTTGGTCCAAGCGGGCTTTCAAGGCCGGATCGGAAACGATTCGACGTGATTCTTTCACCCAAATTGCCGCTTGATTCCATGCCGCCGGGTCTGCAGAAGGCTTCACGCTGTTCAGGTGCGCGACCACCGACTTGATCGCTGAGGCGATCTTGGCGGGGTCCGACTCGCCGGGCGGAATACCCAAAACGGCGTACGGATCGGGAGCGGTTACGCTCGAAGGCAGCGACAAAAGCGACTGTGCGGTCTGCGTAGCGTTCATAAAAAACCACGAAGCGGAGAATTAAAACCAACGTCATTATGCGTCGCGCGGGCATCCACTGTCAAAGTCCGCCGCTGACGATGCGACGAACATTCCCTCCAGGAAAACGTTTGTAACAGTAAAATGTTTGGCGGCTAATCCGTTTCACGCCTTGATTTTTCCGAGTCACGGACCTGCAGCAGTTCGGCCGCAATGCTGATCGCAATTTCCCCAGGGTAATTTTCGCCAATCGGCAAACCGATCGGACAGCGAAACGTCAACGCGGCCGGATCAATCGATACCTGCGCCAACTCTTTTCGAAGGACAGCCGCCTTCGCCCGACTGCCGATCACCCCCACGTAGGGGAATTGGCGTTCAGACTGGTAAATCCGCCTCAGCACCGGCAGGTCGCTCGCGTGCCCCCGCGTCATGCAAAGTACAAACGCGTCCGACGGCAACGAAACGACATGCTCAGCCGGAGCCACGGCGATGATCTTGTGAACACTAGCCGGCAGCCGCTCGATCCATTCGGCCCGCGGGTCGATNNCAGGTCACCCGACAGGCGATCGTATCGAGCAATCGGGTGAGCGACTGGGTCACGTGGCCGGCACCAAAGATGACAATGTTCCAATCCGTTCCGCCGATTCGTTCGAACAGCAGTTTGACCCGGCCACCGCAAGTCATCCCGACGTCGGCCTTCAAGCTCCAGTCGACCCAGTGCGTCGCCGCGTGTGCACCCGGACCGACCAACATCGCGCCGGCCACTTCGATCGCTTTCGCTTCGACACGTCCACCACCCACGGTTCCGAAGTCGAGCCCCTCAGCCGTGACGATCATTTTTCCGCCCACACCATGCGGCACCGAACCGTGGACGTCGAACAGCGTGACGGTTACAAACGGCGCCCCACGGTCCAGCAATTGACCATATCGATCGTGGAAGTCACGCGCTGGGTTCATGGCACAAACTTTTCCGACAAACATACGGATTCTTTGGCCGATTCTATCGCCGCCAAAATCGCTTCGCCCGTTGCCGGAATCGGCAAATCGAAAACCGCACCATTGTGTAAACATCCCAGCGCATGCTTCACCGCAGCCCAAACGCTGATCCCCAACATCAACGGCGGTTCGCCAACCGCCTTGCTGCGATAAATATTGATTTGATGCTTGGCGTTTTCGATCGTGGCAACATGAAGGATTTTGGGGATATCGGTTATATTAGGAATCTTATAAGTCGTTGGACTGGTCGACAACAACCTGCCGTCATCGCCATAAACCAATTCTTCATTGGTACACCACCCCATGCCTTGAATGAATCCGCCAATCAATTGGCCGCGATCGACGCCAGGATTAATCGATTTGCCGATATCCATCAACACGTCGACTCGATCGACCACTAATTCGCCGGTGAAGCGATCGATCGTAACTTCAGATACAGCCGCACCGGTAGTGAAGTAGTAATAAGGATTACCTCGACCCGTATCACGATTGAAATCGACCCCTGGTGTCGCATAAAAACCTCGCGCCCCCAAGTCGACGCGTTCGCGACGTGCGGCATCGCAGAAAGCGGCGAAGTCGATTCGACGACTCGGATTGCGATCATCATAAACTTCCCCACCGGCGAATCGGATCGATGACGGCGACGGAGTTAAACCGGCGCTAGGGTCTGATAGAACGATCGCAGCGAAATCGGACATCCGCGACAAGATTTGATCGCAAGCATTCAGCGCGGCTTGAGCATTCAGATCGGTGCCGGCGCTGGCGGCGGTCGGCGATGTGTTATTGTTCTTTTCGGTGGAAGTCGACATCACCGACAAGCGATCGGTTCCGATTCCGAAGGCATCGGCCACCACCTGCCGAATCTTCGTGTTCAAACCCTGGCCCATTTCGGTTCCACCCGTCGAAACCTGGACGCTGCCATCGGTATAAACGTTTACCAGTGCGTTGCCTTGATTAAGAAACTTGGTAGTAAACGAGATGCCGAACTTAATCGGCGTCATCGCAATCCCTTTCAGACGCACGTTCGAATCCGCATTGAATCTTCGCACACAATCGACTCGGTTTCGATAATCGCTGGAACGTTCCAATTCATCCAACGTTTCCAATAACACATGATCACGAACAATCTGGCCATAAGGCGTTGTATTGGCCGATGAATCACCATCGCGATAAAGATTCAGCCGGCGAACATCCCAAGCGTCTTTGCCCAGAAAATGAGCTATGTCTTGCAAGATATTTTCGATGACAGCGACGCCTTGCGGGCCACCGAAGCCGCGAAAAGCGGTATTGGGCGGATAATTCAAACGACAGACTTGCCCCGAGATCGCCACAGCGGGCAAGTAGTACGCATTGTCCAAATGCATCATCGACCGCTCTAAAACGGAAGTCGACAAATCGGCATAGGCACCACCGTTGCTGAGGAAATCGGCTGTTACGGCTAACAATCGCCCATCATCATCAAACGCGACCTGATAAGCGGTTTGATAGTCGTGTCGTTTACCGGTCACGATCATATCGCGATCTTTATCATAAACGACGCGAGCCGATCGCCCGGTTACAGTCGCGACTAGCGCCGCCATGACCGCCGGAATCGCCGACTGGGTTTCCTTGCCACCAAACCC
>DIUH01000127.1:1060-40092 GCA_002428205.1 Planctomycetaceae bacterium UBA6163 | reverse complement strand
CCCGCTTCGCCGGGTATTGCAATGCAAGCTTGCGATTCGAAATAAAGTTGTTCTTGGCCGCCGGAGCGAAACGTTCCCGAAAGTTTGTGTGGCGTGTTAGCAAACGCCGTCTTCACATCACCTCGGCAAATCGTACGCTTGGGGCCGATATAAGATTCGGCGGCGACCGCATCGTCGATCGTCAGTATCGCTTGCTGTGGTTCGTATTCAATGACCACCGCTTCCCGCGCCCGACGGACGACAGCGGGATCTTCCGCTGCGATGATAACGATCGGTTGGCCGATATAGGTTACGGTGTCAGCGGCAAGAAACGGTTCGTCGTGAAAGATCGGCCCGAATAGGTTCCTGTGTGCTGGCAGATCGGTATGAGTCAAAACGGCAGCGACTGCGTCGATCGCGCGTGCGGCTTCGATATCGATCCGCTTTATCTTGCCAGCGGCGATTGCCGAACCGACGAAGTCGACGTGCAATTGCCCAGCGATCTGCGGCAAATCGTCGATGTACGCCGCAGTGCCGGTGACATGCAACATCGCCGATTCGTGCGGCAACGGTTTCCCGACGCTCGGTTTACCAGCATCACGATTCATCATCACCCCGCACTTTATCAGAGGTGATAGACGATTCGGATGGGTAGTACGATTTGATCATTAAGTTTTCGACTAACTGGCGGCGATAATCCGCGCCTCCGCGAACATCGGTCCACGGCGTGATGTGCTGGCGCATCATACGCCCTGCGTCGCGAAGCGTATCGGGCGACCATGCCTTACCACGCAAAAACGCTTCGGCGGGTGCCATTCGCATCACTTGTGGGCCAACACCGCCAACCGCGACCTTGGCATCGACGATTTGATCGTTGGCGATATTGGCAAGAATTGCAAACGTCACTGTGCTGATATCCATATCTCGCCGCTTGGAGATTTTGAATAACCGCAGCCTTTCATTCTCTTTTGGCAATCGCGTTTGGATACTTACGATCAATTCATCCGGCTCTAAAGCGGTCTGTCGATAGCCTAGATAAAAATCTTCTAATCGAACGCGCCGCAGGCCACGGACACTTGCCAATCCCAATTCGGTATCAAGCACCAGATGAAATGGAACCGAATCGGCAATCGGAGAACCACTGGCGAGGTTCCCACCAATCGTTCCCATGTTGCGAATCTGGGGGCTGCCGAACCGAGTAAGTATATGATGATATTCAGGCGCGAGTTCTGCCACAGCTCGCTCAATCACCGACCAAGTCGCACCACCGCCGATCATTAAGCGACCATCTTTAACGACGATCTCTTGAAACCTGACGCTCGGCTGGACGCCACTCGTTTCGGCTGAACGATTATTCGAATCGACTTGTCCCAAGCAGATCACGTCGCTGGCCGCCAGACGATGGTGATTCCTTAAAACCCCATAATCGGTTCCACCTGCAACACAAATGGCGTCCGGATACGCGGCGCGATATTGGCACGCTTGTCGAATCGTTTGCGGGATGAAGGTTCGATGCGATCCGGCAGACTCAATCGGCGAAGAACCGAGCGACCGAAAGTCGGCGATCATGGCCGCTTCATCAAAACGATCGGCAAGCCGAATCTTTTGCCGCGCCGGGTCGCTGGCGATCTGCTCGGCCGCACGACGACCGGCTTCGAGAATCTGGACGTATCCGGTACACCGACACAAATTGCCCGATAACCCGTAACGCATCGCATCGTCATCAAGCCGTTGGTCTGATTCGACCAATGCGTGCATCGTCATGATAAAGCCGGGGGTGCAATACCCACATTGGCTGCCATGGCAATCGACCATCGCTTGTTGAATCGCGGTCAAATCATTATTCGCGATGTTGCCAGCGGCATTACGTGACGTCGCTAAACCTTCCACCGTGACGACATGGCAGCGGTCAATTTGAAACACGAACACGATGCAGGCGTCGACGGCTTGATACCGCAGGCCGGTTGCCTGATCTGCCATGGTCCGGCCGACAAGCAGACTGCACGCTCCACAGTCTCCTTCATTACACATCACTTTCGTGCCGACCAGACCGCGATGTCGCCTCAACCAATCAGCCAACGTCAAGTGCAACGTATCGCCAGAGGCCGTTTGGCGTTTACCGTTGAGATAGAAGACGACAGACGATCGGACGGGTGAAGGCGGGTCGTTCGGAACTCCGTGCATAAGGCTCGCCTAGAATGATGTGCTGGTCAAGAAAACTTTCGCCACGAAAAACCTTCGAATGAACATTCAGTGAACTTTAAGGTACTGTAAAAGCGGTCGGTTTCACGGTCAATTGTAACACTGTCGGCTATACCGAAACTTATAGAACCCGAAAGACCCTTGCAGTGGCCAGTCCGTTGAACCACAAAAGATCGCTCGATTGGATAGACATTGCGCAGCGGGTGATGAACCGTTGCGACGAACTTGCGTTGCATACGGAAGAGCCCGGTCGGGTCACAAGGCGTTTTCTGACGCCACCGATGCGGTCGGTACACCGTTTAATCACGCAATGGATGCGACAGCTTAGCATGTCGGTGCGAGTCGACGCGACCGGAAACCTGGTCGGCAGACGCCCCGCTTGCGATGCCAGCATGTTCGACGGTGGTGTGGCAAATCAACGCCAACCTGTTCTGATCATCGGGTCGCACCTCGACACCGTGCCCAATGCCGGAAAATACGACGGCATCTTGGGTGTGGTGTTGGGGTTGGCGATCGTCGAATTACTGGGCGAACGTCCGCTGCCGTTTGCGATCGACGTGATCGGATTCAGCGAAGAAGAAGGTGTTCGCTATGCGACGCCGTACTTGGGCAGTCGTGGCACGGCCGGGAATTTTGATTCGACTTGGTTGGGCCTGTTCGACTCGTCTGGCATCTCGATGCGCGAGGCGATGATCGCGTTCGGCTTAAACCCCGGCGAAATCGATCTGGCCGCCTACTCGCCCGACAACGTGATCGGATTCCTGGAACCGCACATCGAACAGGGGCCGGTTTTGGAACGGGCCGGTTTGCCTGTCGGGATTGTCAGCCAGATTGTTGGGCAGAGCCGATTGGTGGTCCACTTTCGCGGCGAGGCGGGGCATGCGGGGACAACACCGATGGTGCCGCGTCGCGACGCGCTGGTGCCAGCGGCAAGGCTGGTCGCTGCGGTCCAGGAAATCGGACGGCGAAGCGAAGGGATGCGTGCGACGGTCGGCCAGATTGTGGTCCACCCGAACGCATCCAATGTGATTCCCGCCGAGGTCTATCTTTCGCTGGACATCCGGCACGGCAGCGATTCGATTCGCTTATCAACCGTTGACGAATTGGTGCGGATTGCCGCTTCGTTTGCGAGTGATGACGGAGTCGACTTTGGCGTAACGCGACGAAACCACACCGACGCGGTCGCTGTTTCACCAAGCATGACGTCGATCCTGCGCACTGCCGTGAGTGATGCAGGAATCCGGCCGCTGGAAATGGCCAGCGGTGCGGGGCACGATGCTGTCGTGATGGCATCGCGGTTTCCGATGGCGATGTTATTCTTGCGTCATCCCGGTGGAATCAGCCACCATCCGGACGAGCGGGTTGATGTCGAAGATGTCGCCGTCGCGATCGATGTGTTGGAAAAGTTTGTCAGCCGATTGGCAATTGAGGAGACCAGCGTTTGAGCCTAATCACCCCACGTGGCGATCGTTCGCCAGCTTCGCTGAGTCCGTTCGGATCGACGCGCACACGGATCGCGGCGGATCATGCGGTCATCGGCCCCGATTCGCATGTCACGTCGCCGCTGGCCAATTGGATTCAAACCAGCGGCGTCGTGCTGATCAGCCCGGCGATAGGTGCGTCGCCGCGTGCCCCGCGTTTTGTCCAGTATTTGGCCAAGTTGACCAGCCGCAGCCGCAGCGAGCCCGCTGGACCGGGCGTCCAGCGATTGGTTTATGTGCTCGATGGCGAAGTCGAAATCGCCGGACGGTTGCTAGGCGTCGACGGCTTTGCTTGGTTGCCGCCGGATCGCCCGATGCTGATTCGCGGCGTCGACGACGCGGAACTGCTGGTCTTTGAGAAACGATACGTGCCGCTGGCCGGAGTGGATGTCCCCGAGCCGGTGATTGGCGACTTGGCGGATCGCATCGCCGAGCCATTTTTGGGCGATGAAGCGGCTCGCCTGGCGACGCTGTTGCCGATCGAAACGGGTTTCGACATGGCGGTAAACGTCTTCACGTATCAAAGCGGGGCGACGTTGCCATTTGTTGAGAGCCATGTGATGGAACATGGCCTGTACATGCGCAGCGGACAAGGAATTTATCGCTTGGGCGACGATTGGTACCCCGTTGGACAGGGCGATACGATCTGGATGGCGCCGTACTGTCCGCAGTGGTTTGTGGCGATGGGGAAGGGCCCGGCCAGCTACATCTATTACAAAGACATCAACCGCGACCCGCTATTTTTTTAGTCAGTGGGCTTGGCCGAACAGGCATTTTCGTCGAACTCGGTTCAGCAACCGCCGATTTTTGCCGATGAATCAGCGACGCCGGGCAAACTTCCGTTTTGGCGTTGCAAGGATCCAGGCGAGCGGTAAACTTGGGGCGAAAATTCAACGATCAATCCGGAAGCTAATACCTGATGACGATTTCGAAAGAACGCAAAGCCGCCGTAGTCGCGGAACACCGACACAATGACACCGATACTGGCTCGCCAGAGGTGCAGATTGCCATCTTGACCGAGCGAATCAACGGTCTGACCGAACACATGCGAACTCACCGACGCGACTTTGCGTCGCGACGTGGGCTGTTGGGTTTGGTCAGCCGCCGACGACGATTGCTCGATTATGTTCGTCGCCACGATCCCAAGCGATACCTCGACATCATCGGCTTGTTGGGCATCCGTAAGTAATCCAGCGATTTCAGGCTGCCCCCGGCATCCGGGAATAAACGCGTATTTTTTGGCAGTAGGTTAGGTTCAAACAAACAATGGTTTGTTTTTGCTTGGCTGTTGCGTGAAATCACGTCGTGAAAAAAAGTGCATGCGAAGCCACTTAGTTTCGCATTGAGAATCATAGAGCAGAGGTCGACGGTGTGGCCTCGTTTTGAGCCGCTGCTAGCCGGTGTTTCGCTACCGCGTCACTTCCGTACTGCTGTGGTTCAAGCGGTCTTCTCCCTCATCGCTACATTGGCCACTTTGGCCGATCGCACCCAAGCGATCTAATTTATGGACGGACGTTCCTTGCGGGATTTTTCCCTTTCTTTATCGGATTACGAGCAATCGATCCTTGGGATTGCGTTTGCCGGTACCGATTCGCAAATGCCTCATTCAAAGTTGAACCGCCGTTGTGCTAGCTGGTGCTCGCTGATGCGTCGAATTGCGATTTTTGAGTACGGCTTGGGTGGTCAGGCTGTTGAGCGAACTGAGATTTGTTTTGAGTTGAATAATTGAACGATTTGTTGTTGTTTGAATTGACTGAAGTAGTAATCGGTAGGACGAAGGAAAGAAAAAGTGACTGAGAAAAAGATTCGAGTAGAACGCAAGATCGGCAACTTGGTGTTGTCGTTTGAAACCGGCCAACTGGCCAAGCAAGCTGAGTCGTGTGTCGTCACGCAATATGGCGAGACGGTTGTGATCACGGCAGTTGCAACAGGGGCACCACGACCGGGAATCGATTTTTTCCCGCTAATGTGCGATTATCGCGAGCGGATGGCTGCGGCGGGCAAGTTCCCCGGCGGTTTTTTAAAGCGTGAAGGCCGCCCGACCACGAAAGAAACCTTGGCCAGCCGGCTGATGGATCGACCGATTCGTCCGCTGTTCCCCAAGGGATTCAACGACGAAGTTCAGATTCAAGCGTTTGTGGCGTCAAGCGATTTGCAATCCGATGGCGATATCCTGGCGATGAACGGTGCGGCTTGTGCGTTGCACATCAGCACGATGCCGTTCCAAGGCCCAATCGCATCGGTTCGCGTCGGCAAGGTTGAAGGAAAATTGCTCGCCTTTCCAACGCACAGCGATTTGGAAAATAGCGAACTCGATATGTTGGTCAGCGGTTCGCGATCGCAAGTTGCGATGGTCGAAGGGTTTGCCCAAGAAATGCCCGAAGACGAAATGTTGGAAGCGATCCAATTCGCCCACAGCGTCATTCGTGAAGTGATCGACCTGCAGGAAGAGCTGTACCAGAAGGTCAATCCGGTCAAGAAGGAGTACATTCCACCGGCCGATGACGGGCTGTTCCAGCGTTTGAACGACGCTTATTACGATTCCTTCCGTGCCGCCAAGCAGACCAACGGCAAAGCTGATCGAGCCGCTGCGGTTCGCGCCCTTCGCGACCGTGCATTCTCGGAAGTGATTCCCGAACCGACTGCACCGGGTGCGATTTCCGGCGAGCGTTTCCGCGTGGTTTGGCACGAGCTGGAAGAAAAAGTCGTTCGCGACTTGATCATCGCAGGCACGCGTCCCGATGGTCGCGACCGCACCAGCCTGCGTACGATTTATTGCGAAACCGACTTGCTGCCNNGGAACGTCGCGTGATGAACAACGCGTGGACGGCTTGCAGGACGAGTTCAGCAAAAAGTTCATGCTCGATTACAACTTCCCCTCGTTCTCGGTTGGCGAATGCCGTCCGATTCGTGGGCCAGGACGACGCGAAATCGGGCACGGCATGTTGGCCGAACGAAGTGTTTCGCCAGTGCTGCCTTCGCCCGAAGAGTTTCCTTACACGATTCGCGTAATCAGCGACATTTTGGAATCCAACGGCAGCAGTTCGATGGCCAGCGTTTGCGGTGCAACGCTCGGTCTGATGGCAGCCGGTGTTCCGATCACCAACCCAGTGGCCGGTATCTCGGTCGGTTTGGTCCGCAATTCAGACGACGACTGGTGCCTGTTGACCGACATCCTTGGCGACGAAGACCACTTCGGCGACATGGACTTTAAGATCGCCGGAACGCAAAACGGCATCACCGGGATTCAGCTCGACTTGAAGGTCACCGGGATCAACGAAGACATCATTCGCGCGACCTTAAAGCAGTCGCGCGAAGCTCGGATTGAAATCCTTCGCAAGATGTTGACCACCATCCCACGTCCGCGTCGTGAAACCGCGCCGACCGCTCCACGATTGCTACGCACCAAGATTTCGCCCGATAAGATCGGTGCGTTGATCGGCCCGGGCGGCAAGAACATTCGTGGCATCCAAGAGAAGACCGGTTGCGTGATCGAGGTTGATGACGACGGCACCGTCTTGATCGCCAGCAGCAACCGCGAAGCTGCGGCCGAAGCGATGCGACAGGTCGAAGCCTGCACCGCAACGGTCCAGATCGGCAAGATCTACGATGGCGTTGTCAGCAGCATCAAGGACTTTGGCGCGTTCGTCGAAATCCTGCCAGGTCGCGACGGTTTGGTTCACATCAGCGAATTGTCCAGCGGCTATATCAGCAGCGTCGACAAGGTGATCGGTGTCGGTGATACGATGAAAGTCTTGGTCATCGACGTTGATGAGCATGACCGTGTCAAGCTGAGCCGCCGTCGAGCCTTGGAAGAACTTGGCCTTGAAGACGAGATGGCGTCTTTGGTTTCCGAAGACGACCGAGGCGGCGACCGTGGCGGTGAAGACCGACCTCGTCGTGGCGGACGCGGCGGCCGAGGAGGTGGCGGTGGTGACCGCGGCAACCGAGGCGGCGGAGATCGCTTCAGAGACTGATAGCCCCAGGTAGCTTCAGCGATCTTCGCTGGTGCAGCTGTAAGTTGAATGTCCCGGTGGCCCTTGAGGCCAACGGGACATTTTCGTTTCTGTTCCGCTGCGAAACGACAAATTTGTCGCAGTAACCGGGGCCTGGGTGATGCCAGATCACGATGGGCCACAAGCGAGTTTGATTCACTGGCGCGTGCTTCCCTAAAAGCAGAACAACGACGTATGAGATTTGGCTCAAGCGGCTGCCGGTTTGCCGCGGCGTTGTTGGACGACGGGCTCAAGAATCATCGCGGCAATGAGTGCGATTAAAACATAATGCCATACCGATTTGCCGAATCGCCGATTGCCGTCGTCCACTAAGAAATCACTCGTCGACGCATAGTACTTCACGCCCAATCGTTCCGCCGTTTGCGCGATCACTGGTGGGTCAACCTTCGCCACTTTCAGATCCGTCGCGGGCACATTCACGGCTGACCACACGATCTGGCCGTCCTCGGATTCGAATCGATAGCCGCCGGCAAGCCGCGCCGCTGGCCAGATCAGTTTTGCATCCGTCGGTGTGTCGGTCGGATCGGGTTGATCATCCTGCGTCTGCGTTTCGATGGTGGCAACAATTCCATGCGTTTGATTATCAGGCGTCGTCACGGTCCAGCGACTCCCTTCGGCCACCGCGTCAATTGTTAGTGGCTCGCCAGCGACCACAGTAACCGCTGATCCACGACCAACCGCCAAGTGAGCGAGCAAGCGTTGCATCAACGGCACAAATACTGGCCTGAGCGGCAATGTTGTCCAAGTCTCATTGCTGGTGGTCGCGACTTGGACAACTTGTCCTTTGCCGAAATCACCGAGCACAACCAGCGGTTCGCCATTTTCCAATCGGATTAATACTTGCGATTCCGTTTTGGTTCCATCGCGATTTACCAGCTCGCGCCATCCGGTCACGCTGGCACTACCCAGTGTCCCTTTTTCCTGTTGTGAAAAGGCGACAAGCGGAGGATACACAAGTTTGGAATCGTCGATCGGCACGCCCGGCGTTGCCTGGCGTACATCACCAAACGACATCGGCATCAATGGCCCAAGCTCCCCATCAGTCAAATGCTGGTCATACCAGGCCGAATCGATCGACGGCCCACCAAAGACAACCAATGTTCCGCCGCGCTGAACAAAGTCAATCAACCAGGTACCATCCTCCGGTGTCGGCTTAGCCACATTGGCCATCACGACGACCGATGGTTCCGGTTGCCCGGTGACGTCACTTTTGATCCGTCCCGCACGAACTTTACGCGTGCGAAATAAGTCGGCCGCACGGGTCGTTTCGGTCAACTTGCCGCTGAGCGCAAATGGGCTCAGTGCGACAGCCAAAAAATCGGTATCGCTTTGTAAAGGTTTGTCGGATGGCTGGCCATCGATCAACCAAACCAGCACCGGATCAATCACCGCGTAATCTCGCCATACCCGATCGTCTGGCGAAAAATGATCCTCCGCTACAGATGTCATACTGTCTTCATTGGCCGCGAACGCAATTTCCACAACATGACGCCCCGTCTCGTCAATCCGCAGCGGCACGACGGTCGTCGCGAAGTTGCCCGTGACCGGCACGATTTTCTGTTGATTGACAACACCGTTGACGCGAACCGTCAGATCGACGTTTCGCAACTCCATAGAATCGACCCTCGCTTCGACAAACCATGGCACCGTTTGACCTGGCACAGCAACCGTTGCCTGCGGTTCGACACGATGAACACGAATGTTCTGAAAGCTCGTCGCCTCAGCCTCTTGAAACGGATCGACCCAAGCAAAGTCGGGAACCGGTTTGACATCCGCGATCCGCTGGGCGACGCCCGGCAAACCGTCAAGCATCGACTGTGAAAAATCGGCCGCCGATCGGTCGACGATCATCACGATCTGGCGATTGGCCAGGGTGCTGTCGGACGATATTCTTAGCGCCCGCGATACCAACGAATCCAAGTTCATCGGAGTTCCGCCCACCGAAATCTCGTCGATGCGGGGGCCCGCTGATTGCGGATCGGCGGTGCGAATCATGCCATCGCTAGTCAACAGCGTGATCTCGGAGCCGCGTCCAAGACTTTCCGTGATCTGCTTGGCCGCATTCATTGCCACATCGATTCGCCGGCCGTCACCGTGCTTGGCCGCCATCGAATAACTGTTATCCAGCACGACGACCATCGACACCGGCGAATCGCCACGCGGTTGTCGCCACTGGGTCATCACTGGACGCGCCATGCAAAACGCCAACAACATCGGTATCGCGCACCGGATCAGCAACAACAATAAATTACGCAGTTGCATCCGCCGTCGGTTTTGGCGAACGACCGATTGCAAAAATTGCATCGCCCCCCAATCGACCAATTCGAATCGATTGCGAAACAGCAAGTGAATCGCCAGCGGCACGGTGAATGCGAGTGCTCCGAAACCGAGCAACCAATTGATCAGAATCATGAAAGTCGCCGCCGATTCGCCAAGTAGCGGGCAAGCCCTTCGGCAACGGGTGTATCGGTTGTCATCACGACGTGATCAATCCGCGCCCGACCGCATCCGTCACGAAGTTGTTTTTGGTGAGCGTTGAAACTTTCGCGATAAGCGGTGCGCAATGAAATCGCGTCGATATCTTCTTGTTGATCGAGCAGTTCTAGATTTCGAAATCGCATTCTGCCGCTGAACGGAAAGTCGACTTCGTCAGGATCAAGCACCTGGAAGACCAGCACTTCGTGCCTCGCATGACGAAAATGGCTCAGCGAGTTTAATAAGGTTGCAACGTCGGCAAAACAATCGGAAATCAGAATTAACAATCCGCGGCGATGCAGTTTTTTCGCCAACCCACCGAGCACTTGCCCCATATCGGTTTCGCCACCGGGCGGCCGACGTTGTAACCCAGTAAAGATCGCCTGCAATTGAGATGGACGACTACGCGGCGGCAGGAACTCGCGAATCTTCGTATCAAACGTCGCCAGCCCCACACCGTCTTGCTGGCCGATCATCAAATAGCCTAACGAAGCGGCCAGCGTGATCGCATACTGGTATTTCGATTGGCCGCCACGCTGGCCCGAGTAACCCATCGACCCGCTGCCGTCGACGATCAATGTCGACTTCAGGTTCGTCTCTTCTTCGAACTCGCGAATGTAAATGCGATCAGTCTTGCCGAAAACCTTCCAATCGATCGCCCGGATCTCATCACCTTGAACATACGGACGATGTTCCTTGAACTCAACGCTGTAGCCCTTATGAGGCGATCGGTGTTGGCCGCTGCAAAAACCTTCGACAACCTGACGGGCCAACAATTCAAGCCCTTTGATCCGGTCGCGCTGGCCTGCGGTAAGTAGGTCGCTGACATGCATAGATAAACCGCGTCTTAAAGGGCCGAACCGCTCGGACGAGGCAATTCGGCCAAGGCCCGACGCACCAAATCATCCGTCGTTAAACCTTCGGCTTCCGCAGTAAAGGTCGGCACCATGCGATGACGAAGCGCTGGCAATGCGAGCGCTTCGATATCAGCGATGCTGACGTGATGTCGGCGATGCAGAAGCGCTCGCGCCTTACCACCGATCACCAATTGCTGGCTGGCACGTGGCCCAGGGCCGTACTCCACATACTGCTTCACCCATTCAGGCGACGCCTCGTCGCGTGGCCTTAGCATTCGCACCAAGCCGAGGACGAACTGCTTTACGTTTTCGGGCAGCGGAACGGTGCGAACCACTTGCTGGTAACGAATGATTTCTTCGCCATCGATCACACGGGTGCATTTCGCACTGCGACCACCTGTTGTGCGATCGATGATCTCGCTTTCTTCATCGCGATCGGGGTAGCCGACGACGACATGAAAAATAAATCGGTCCCGCTGGGCTTCGGGCAATGGATAAGTCCCTTCTTGTTCGATCGGGTTTTGTGTCGCCAGCACGAAGAAGGGTTCTTGCAAACGATACGTCTTGCCCGCAGCGGTCACTTCATGTTCTTGCATCGCTTCCAACAAGGAAGCTTGAGTTTTAGGGGGAGTCCGATTGATTTCGTCAGCCAATAAGACTTGTGTAAAAACCGGGCCGGGCTGGAACACCATTTCACGACGGCCGGTTTGCGGATTTTCTTGAATGATGTCCGTCCCCGTGATGTCGCCGGGCATCAAGTCGGGCGTGAACTGAATTCGTCGAAATTGCAAATCCATCGACTCGGCCAACGATCGAATCATCAGTGTTTTGGCCAGTCCTGGGACACCTTCGAGCAAACAGTGGCCTCGTGCTAAAATCGCGATCAACAGCTGTTCGACAACTTCGCTTTGGCCGACAACAACTTTGGCGACTTGGTCGCGCACAGCCGAAAACGACTTCACCAACCTTGCCGCCATTTCGAGATCATGGTTGGGATCTGCCACAGGGGTTTGCAATGTTGGTTGTTGGCGTGGCGGAATCGAAGTCATCAGGTTCTCGACAAAGGATAGACGCAGCTGGTGGGGTGCTGGTGGGGGCAGGAGTCGCCAGATTGTACGCACTTTTGCGTTTCCCTGTGCCGACCATCGGTTACCATTAAAACCCGGCGAACCGACGATGGCAAACCGCCACCGCAAACTTATTCCGCGTCGACCTCGCGGAAGTACCGAAAACCCCTCTCAAGAGCCTCGCTTTCATGATTTCGGTCAAATTGATGCCACGTTTTCGGTGCCGCTTAATCGGATTGTTGACACTGGTCATAGCGACTGCCAACCAATCGGTCTCGGCGCTGGATGACGAAAAAGTGACTTCTGTTCAGCGGGCAACGGTCGATGGCGACAGCGTCATTCGTGGCCAGGCCGCTGAATCAGCGATCGTGATCAAGACGACCAACCGTCTAGCCGGCGCGATCGATTCACTGACTTGGAACGCAATGGAGTTCATCGACAGTTTTGACCATGGTCGGCAATTACAGTCCGCGCTCAGCTTCGACGGCGGATCGGACGAACCATTCTGGGCAGAACGTTTCAATCCCACCGAAGCCGGCTCCCGTGGCGATCACACCGGCAATACTTCCACCAGCCGCTTGATCGATTTGAACGCCGCCGACAACGTCTTGAGAACACGCGTGCAGATGGCGTTCTGGTTGCCCCCGGGTGAGAACTCTTTTGGCCGACCAGCGATCAACCAAACCGAACTTTCCAACCACCAGCTTTCGAAACAAGTTCGCATCGGCTGGAAGGAATTGCCTCATGCGATTCAGTATGAGACCACATTTCACGTCGCAGACAACGAACCTCATCGTTTTGCACAGTTCGAAGCATTGACGGGATATATGCCCGAGCATTTCAACCAATTTCTGACTTGGGATCCTCGGCTGAATCGACTTCAGACGTTAGACGATGGCCCAGGCGAGCAAGCCTTGCCGGTCGTTTTTTCCACCGCCGACAAACAGCACGCGATGGCAATCTTCTGTCCCGACGCGATGATCGCCCAGCCTACTAACAGTGGTGATGTATCGGGCCCTACCTATGGTCGCTTCCGATTCAAGAACGAAAGGGTTGTCAAATGGAATTGTGTATTCCGGGTTCGCAACCGACCCAAGATCGTTCCCGGCGATTACCAATTTTCGCTGTTCGTTGTCGTAGGTTCACTGTCACAAGTTCAATCGACCTTGAACGAAATCGCAGTGCATCACACAGGGCAATAAGTTGGTCTGAACAAGTCAATCGGTGTAACGTGCAGGACACTCACCCTGGGGAGAGTCGGCCATTCAGGGCCGGAGAGGGCTCTCCCTGGCCCTGAATGGCCGACCCCACCGCGCGACGCGGCTGGTTTCACGCCATGACCATAGCATTGCTAATGCGACCGGACCGTATCACGAACGCGGCATGTCGCTGAACGTATCAGAAAACCATCAGCCGCCTTGGCGGTAGCCGCGATTCTGGTCGGCCTTCGAATTATTTTATGAAATCAACTCTCAAGGATTTTCGGTTACCCTACTTACCGAGCAATCTTTCAAGTCCGCGATTGAATTGTTTTTCTAGGTAGTTTTCGGCTTCGGATTGAATCACTCTTGTCCCGAGTTGAGACACCAGATTGCGAATCGCAGCGGGGTCAAGGCGCGGTCTAGATAGCGTCCCTTCGATCGGCAATGTAACGGTTTGGCCAGCGAGCACGCGAAGATCGCTGCCCAACCACTCGGCATCCAGCGGAACCTGTGTCACCATGTTCAAATTACCGTCAACATGCACCTGGCCACTGGTGATGACCCGCGCCTTGTCAACGACCATGAACATTCGCTGGTGAGTGATGACGCCGCTGGCGAAATCGAAATCGACACTTTGCGTTGGCAAGGTCGCTAAATTGCGATTCCTTTCCGTTGCACCTGCGTCGGCGGCGCGTCCTCTGGCCAACATTTGAATCTGTTGGAGGCTCGACAACAATTGGTTGGATACAGGCCCGGCATCAAAGTTAACTTGATTGATCTGCAATTGACCACGGACGCGTGATTGCATCGGATCGTCTAAGTTCACCGCAGCCTGCGAAAGCTCGACACCAAAAGTTCCGTCGATCCTTGTCGCTTGAGCGACCATCGGTGCGAGATATTGCAACCACTTATCTGATAACTCCGGTGTCATCCTTAAGTTTTGTGCGATTACGCCCGGCTTGACATCCATCCACATCGGCCCGGGCATATAGTGAATATCAGCTGATGCAGTTATCCGCCCTTCGTCAACTGGTACAACGGCCTCTCGAATCGCAATCGTCGTTTCAGACATCGTGATCGGAATCACGCTGGCACCGAAAACGACCCCTGCGACTTCGCCCGATTCCCATCCCAAGTTGGCCTTCATTGCAAACGCCATGGTTCCATCAGGGCGACTCTTCGCCGCAATATCGATCGGCGTCTCGTGTATCCCTTGCAAGATGATTTGCGTGCCTGCCAGCGTCGACAATTGTTTTGCAACCGCATCCATCCGGAGCGACGCAGGCCCAGTTAATTTCAGATCGCTGTTGGTTTCGTTCCACAATACGCGACCACTCAATTTGGTCGTGAGCCAGTCGGTCGCGACCACCAATTGTTTGGTGTCGATCGCTCCGTCGCTGGTGTGATAAACGATCGATCCGTCGACCTTAAGATTGGTTTCGGCCCAGACAAGATCATTCAGATTTGGTGCCGTCGCGGATCGAGCGATTTGGCTTGATTGTTGTTCACGGATCGCAAAATCGGTTGCCTGAAGATGCGTTTCGACTGACAGGGCGTCTTCGCCCGCGGCGCGAATCAGCCGAATGTTTCCTTCACAATTGCCTTGATAACCCCACTGGGAATCTGGTTCCGTCGCGGTTGTCGGCGCACTGGCGAACTTGGCTTGCCCGACTGCGGATGGCCCCTGAGTTACACGTGGCATGAACGTCCCTTGCAAGCGATCAAGATCAGCTCGGAACGCCAGTTCCATATCAACCGCGTCGTCAGTCACCCAACCCTTCGCAGCACCAGAAATCGACTCTCCGGCAACGGTTATCGATCGCGCCGTTAGATTTCCCGACGGCCAAGCATATTGACCATCGAAATCAATCGTCATTTGTGATTGGGAAAACATGCGGTCTTCCCAACCCGCTCGTGACTCCTCCAACTTTAGCTTTGCGCCGTTCACTTCGCCGCTGGCCAACCCCGCCAATACATCGGCCTGTCCGGTGAATCCTCCGCTTAAACTGTGCAAGGATTGTGGCATCCAGGGGCCAAGAAACTGTGAGAGGACTTCTAGACGTCCTCTGCCGCTAACCCGCAACGGCCATAACGTTTCGGCATTCGGTTTCGTGATGCTGGCAACCAGCGTAGTGTCGACCTCCATCGATTCGCTTCGCAAAGTCAACTCAGCGGCCGTCAATTCTTGCAACTCACCAGCGGCCCATCGTCCCGCCGCATCAACTTGAACCGCCATCGTCGGTCGGTGAAGATGCATACCACCGGGCAAGCTGATCATCAAATTGGTCGCATTACCATCACCTTGTAAACGCCACAGTTCATCCGGTTGGGCCGACCATTGCAATTCGCCAGCGGCCACGCCGGCCAGTTCCAGTTCGGGCATTTCAACGATCGGTTCCAGCATCGTTGCCAAACGCCCCAGGTCGATATCGGCTTTGGCCCGGCCACTAGCCAATTCGCCGTCAAGCGTTGCGGTGCCGAAAACACTTGTCAGTCGACACTCGTCGGCACGCCAGTTTCCCGCCGTATCGACCCGAATCGCCGCAACCATTGACGCAGGCTCAAGCAACACATTGCGAGCCGCAGCCCGCGCTCGGATCGGATCGCTGCGAACGCTCGCATTGACAATCCTCACGCCGCTCGAATCGGGCCGTGATGCGATTTCCGCATGCAACACTCCGGCAATGATTTCGGTATCCGGCTTCAGCGGCACCAGACCGGGCAATCGCTCGATCATCGTCGGTAGATCGACAATCCCGGTGGCTGTTCCATCAAGCGCCTTCAGCCAAGCGATCGGGTTCGCCATTTGCACCGGATCGCTGGGTGCGACGAAGTCACCGTTAAGCGAAAGTTCGGCAAAGTCAGTCGCCAAACGCAACTTCTCGCCGTGCAAACCGCGGTGATCGACGACCGCACGACCGCTTATGGTCATCAAACCGTTTCGCCAAGCTTGCGCCCCGAGCGCAGGGTCATTGGCGACAAAGTTTCGAACCTCAAGCGGCCGAGCTTCCATCGACCAGGCGGCCATACCGGTCGCAGTTTGAGTTCCGCCGACCAACTGGATCACCCCGGTAACGTCGCCCGAGATTTGCTCTGGCACAGAAGCCGCATCGACCGGAAATCGTCGACGAATCAGCGACGCCAGACGCAGGGGAAGACCTTGAAACTTCGCATCTAGCGATGTTCCGGCATCACCCTTCATATCATAAGTCATCGCGACTTCAATCTCACCGCTGCCGGTCTTGGCGTCCGAAAGCACAGCCGACAGACCGCCACTGGCGATACCGTTCGCAACCTTGAGCTCAGCCTTCGCTTGATCCACCCCCGACGCCTCCCCGGTCGCGGCATCGGTAACCCTGACTGTCATGTTTTGAATATCGATCGACAGTTCGGTTGGCCCAAACGAGGACGACGATCCGCCATCCGAAGGCCCACCCTCTTGCGACTCGCTTTCGGTGGCAAGGCTGATCGCCGCCAAATCGCGTTCCACGCTCGACCAACCTTCACCGACCGTGACATCAACCACGACCCCGCGCGCGGTCACACCAACCGGCTCACGCAGACCGCCGATGATCCTCAGCAGCGTGGCGTTACAGTCGACTTGGTCGACCGTCATTCGCGTTCCGCCGTCGATCCCAAGCACATCAACGCCAGTGATGCGAAGCGGCGAAACCCATCCAATCCGAATGCTCTGAAAAGAACCTTGCAGACCATATTTGGCCATGTTGCTGGCAAACAACGATCGGCCAAGCGGAGATTGGGAAACCACGCTCGGCGCAGCAGCAATCGCCAAAACGACACCAAGCAAAAGGATCATCCATAAACGACCGCGTCCGCTTTTCTTGCGTGTTGGCGTATTATCACTGTTGTCCTGGACCCGCGAAGACTTGCGCCGGCGGGTTGAGTCGCGTTTAAAATCACCGATCGTCACTGCACCCATCCTTGATTCGATACGAATCGTCGAAATCCTTCAATGTTTCCTTACACGATTTACTCCCTTGGCGGGTAGATCAATTCGCGATTGACAATTGACTGGGGGTTCATGCCAGGGTTTGCGGGATTTCCTGGCGATGGAAAAACGTCAATAGGAGATTTTCAGTTTATTGTGTTAAACTGAGCGGACTGGTTGAGCTAGGTGCCGCATTTCTTCCTTTTGTCGACGTCGGAAAAGCGTCGGACAACTTTTCCCCACCCCCGGCGCTGGGCCACGGCCCGACCTTGTCTCGGTCGGGCGATGACCATAACCAGAACCGAAACGCATCATCCCATTTCATAGTCCGCCCGCCGTAGGCGGGCGAAGAGACATGCGGTTCGGGAACATTTCACCAGACAGCCCCAACGACAACCGCTATCGTGTAAAGTTGCCGATCGAGCGATCTTTCTCGTGTTTTTCACCCAACTCATTGCCCATGCCCTACTCCATCAACCAGTTGGCGGCCATCCTATTGCTGGTCACTTGCCCTTGCATTGCCGTTGCGGACGAGATCACGCCTGTCTCGTACCCAAACCGAAGTGATCTGTTGGTTTACCGCGACGCACAAGGGACGCTGCAGCGGGTCAAAACGGCCGACGATTGGCAACATCGGGTCAACCACATTCGCACATCGATGGAAGCGGTGATGGGACGGTTGCCCGTCGATTCGCCCCTTCCGCTAGATATTCAATATGGCGAAACAACCCTTCTGAAGCATTACAGTCGCCGACACGTTTCGTTCAACGTTGAACAGCACGATCGCTTGACCGGTTGGTTACTGGTTCCCAATGACGCCAACGACCACATGCCGCAAGCGGCGATAATCTGCTTGCCGGGCAGTTCGAAAGCAGGGAAAGACAACCCGGTTGGACTGGGCAACCGCGCTGAAATGGCTTATGCCCATGAACTCGCCTGTCGCGGATACGTTTGTCTTTCGCTCGATTATCCGATTCTGCACGACAAAGAGTATTCCTGCGATCCTTATCAATTGGGCTATCAAAGCGCGACGATGAAAGGGATTGTCAATCACCGACGGGGAATCGACCTCTTAGAATCTTTGCCTTTCGTCGATCGCAAGAAAATCGGTGTGATCGGCCATTCGCTCGGCGGACACAATGCGTTGTTCTTAGCCGTATTCGACCAGCGCATTAAAGCGATTGTTTCCAGTTGCGGTTTTAATGTTTTCGCCAAGCACAACGGGGGTGACATTCGTGCCTGGAGCAGTCGTTACTACATGCCCTTGATCAAAACCCGCTATGGCGACGACCCTACGAAAGTACCTTTCGACTTCACGGAGGTCCTCGCGGCGCTGGCACCTAGACCCGTGTTTGCAAACGCCCCACTGCACGACCAACCCGACTTCGAAGTTTCTGGTGTTCGCGACTGTTTCGCGGCGGCAATGCCAGTCTACACACAGATTTTTGACGCCAAAGATCACCTGCAGGCCAGACACCCTGACACCGGCCATCGTTTTCCACCAACCGAACGCCAAGCGGCTTATGCGTTTTTAGACAAACACCTGCGGCGTCAACATTCCGGTGTCGATTTGACCAACGGCTTAGCGGCGCATTGGCCTTTGCAAGGCAGTTTCCAAGACAGGGTAAATCAGAATCGCACGCCGGTTCGTGTCGGACAGGTTGATCTGGATACTGATAAAACCAGCGCGGCGTTCTTCGGCCCCGAAAGCCACATCGCTTTCGGCGCGAACGATGCGCCACGAATCGGTAAACAAGACTTTTCTTTGGCGACGTGGGTACGATGCGACGAACCGAGCGATTCATTGCCGGGTGACCTGATCAGCCAATATGACGTGAGCAAGAAACGTGGATTTCACCTGACACTGAAATCGGCTCCGGGGTCGACCACCAACCAAGCAAACTGGCGTCACTTGCAATTCGGAATCGATGACGATCACAGCAGTCGCTGGCGTGACTGCGGACGCCCAGGAAACGCCACACTCGCCTTCGCCCTTGCCGTTCACAACGGAAACTTATATGCCGGAACCTGCGAACCGGGCATCGAACAATCTGGGCGAGTTTATCGTTTTGCCGGCGGCAAACAGTGGATCGATTGCGGTGCGCCCGATCAATCCAACAGCGTGACAAGCCTTGCTGTGTATCGCGGCGAACTTTATGCAGGCACCGGTAAGTACCGATTGGCCGGATCAAGCTTAGCGGAATCTGATAATCCGAATTCGGGAGGACGAATCTTTCGCTATGATGACGCGAATCGCTGGGTCGATTGCGGGCAATTGCCAAATACCGAAGCGGTCGGCGGAATGGTTGTGTTCCAAGACCGCCTCTATGCTTCATCGCTCTACCGCCCCGCGGGCTTCTTTCGCTATCAACCCGAATCTTCCGCCGACCATACCGACTTGTGGGCCACACTTCCCGTCCCGACGGGACTGGACTTAACATCCGACTTGAGAGTCGAAAAACGCGTCGAAGCACTCACGGTTTTCGAGAAACATCTTTATGCAAGCAGTTACGACGGCGGTCATGTTTACCGATTCGACGGCGAACAGTGGACCGACTGTGGGCTATTGGGCAACAACACACAAACCTATTCCTTCGCCCAGTACCAAGGCAAACTGCATGTCGGTACCTGGCCGAGCGGGAAAGTATTTCGATTTGAAAACGTAAACCGCTGGACCGACGTCGGACGGCTTGGTGAAGAACTTGAAGTGATGGGCATGAGTGTCCACAACGGCCGACTGATCGCTGGAACGCTTCCTCTTGCCGAAGTCTATGCCTATGACGGCGCGCAATCGTGGCAACGCCTGACCGAGCTCGATTCGACGCCTGACGTCAAATACCGTCGCGCTTGGACAATGGCCGAACATGATGGCGAGCTTTATTGCAGTACGCTGCCTTCGGGTAAAGTCTTTGCCTATTCACAAGGCCATCAAGCCGTTTGGGGACACCCTCTGCCCAATCGGTGGTGCCATGTGACTGCCATCAAATCGGGCCAACAGTTGCGAATTTATGTTGATGGTGAATTGGTCGCTAAATCGCACCTTGATGAACAAGCAAACTTCGATTTGAACTGCGAATCAGAGATGCGAATCGGGTCGGGAATGAATGGCCCACTCAACGGTCGACTATCTGATATGCGGATTTACAACCGCGCGTTGAACGACGCCGAAGTCGAAGCCTTAGCAAAGCAATCAAAACCTGAGTGATGCGACCACTGGTTGACGCCGTAATCGATACATTGATCTTCAAAGCCTACGAAATCGTTATTTGGGTTGTTGCATGACCGACAGTTCACCAAGCCAGCGGTTGCTGTCTCTGGACCAGTTTCGCGGCTACACAGTGGTCGGAATGCTGCTGGTCAACTACTTTCATGGATTCGTGGTTTGCCCCCGCGTGCTACGGCATACGAATGATTACAACAGCTACGCCGACACGATCATGCCACACTTTCTATTCGCGGTCGGATTCGCGATGCGCCTTAGCTTGGGCAAACGCTTAGCCCGATCTGGCAGTGCCGATGTTTACAGCCGTATGGTGCGACGGTTGCTCGGATTGATGTTAGTATCACTGGTTGTTTATGCGGTTGGCAAACGCGTTGAGAATTGGGAAACGCTTCAAGGACTCGGATTTTGGGGAATGATTCAAGGACCGCTTAAGCGTGACTGGTTCCAAACCCTTATGCACATCGCAGTCACCTCACTGTGGATCTTACCCGTGGTAAATGCTCGGCCCATAGTGCGCATTACATGGATGACAGGCTCTGCCTTGGCCCACATCTGGCTCTCTCATTGGTTCAATTTCCACTGGGTAAACAGTCCTCCGCACGGCATTGACGGTGGACCGCTCGGATTTTTAACGTGGACGATACCTGCCATCATCGGAACCTTGGCCTATGATGTTTTCGCCCAATCGCGTGACAAATTACAGATCGGCTCACCCTTGCTGTGGAAAACCTTTGCTGCGGGGTGCGCGGTCATGATTTTGGGTTACGCGTTGTCATGTGGAACACGTTTCTTTGATGTCATCGCAGCAGAGGGAAACGTTTCGTCGACTGATAAACTGGCTACTCACCCCGTATTTCCTTCTCGGTCACAAATCAGCGTGAAAATGACTCAGGAAAAAGGGTTTTCCAAATACCTGGCCGAGGCTCCTTTTGTACCACCGCCACCGGTCGCAGAACGACAATGGAATTATTGGATGATGAGCCAACGAGCCGGTACGCTGTCCTACATGACGTTTACCGCTGGCTTGTCCCTGGTGGTCTATATTTTTTTCTACATCGCCTGCGACCTCTGGAACCTTCGCCTCGATTTCTTCCAGACATTCGGTACCAACGCATTATTAGCTTACGTTTTGCACTCAATGGTCAGCAGCGCGATTCTGCCGTTTGTTCCGAAGGACGCACCGGCCTGGTATGCCTATGGCTCGCTGGTCTTGTTCTTTGCGATCACGTGGCTGTTTGTCCGAAGCTTCGAAAAGCAACAGATCTACCTGCGAGTTTAATGCGACGGCCACCACAGCAAGACAACAATCTCCGCTAAATGGGGTAACACGCCGCCGCATTGATTTCTGCAGTTCGGCGAACACGATTGAGCAGCAGGTGGCCGGATCGTTGCAGGTGCGAGGTGATCGATGGGCGAGATGATTCGTGGCCCAAGGGGCGCTGGACCGACCAGATCGAACGCAACGCCTTCTCGCGGCGATTCCAAGTGAAACTTCAAAACGCGGCAGCGAGGGTATTCCCCGGCATTGTGCCCCTTGCTCACGCTGTGGGTTGTGATTTCTTGGTCTTCCCAATCAAGGTTATGTCTACGAGCCTATTTTCGGAAAAACATCTGCTTTCCTCGAAATCGGCCTAAAGACTTTCGTCCTTGCGATTGATTTCGCCAGATCGATCTTGTCGTGGAACGATGGTTTCGCGAATATCGCTTGCGGTGTGGTGATAAATCTGGTTTTACGTTCACATTCAAAATTGTATCGCGGTCGATGTCAGACTCCTTTCAAAATCCATTTGCGATTCCGGCAACCAAACGGCGAAATCCGTTAGTTTCGTCGCTGAAGGGCCTGGGCTTCGTTGCCGTATTGTTGGTCTTGGTGATCGTTTTGCAGTCCCAAACCCGACAGTGGTTGCTGCATCAATGGGCCAGCGGCTTCGCAGACTTACCGGTGGGCGAACAGATTGAGCGGTTGCTGCAAATCAACCAACTCGGTGATCTAGCCACGGAAACACTCGCACTGCGGATCGCTGCGGAAAACGATAGCGTTGCCGAAACGGCGGTTGACTTGATCCGCGATCGCCAAACCATTTGGTCGACACGCCAAGACGACGAACTGGCAGCGGCCCATCTACGAATGCTTGTGGGGCTGGATAAAATCGTCGACCAATTGCCACTCAATCGCATCGGCTGGGTGGCGGAACTGGTAAACCAAACGCTGATTGAATGCGTTGACCAACGCGGCCCCGCGATGACGCAAACGTATCGTGCGGCGAATGAATTGCTGGCCCGCGTCGCCGACCGCACAGGGCTTCAAGATGCGTCGGACCAAAGTCTGGCCGGGCCGAGTTTGGTGCCGTTGCCCTTACGCATGCAAACAATCGACGACGTCGCAGCAGCCCCGACCGCTGCCGAACCGACCGCAGCGGTGATCCCGCCCCAAGAAGCGACCGGCCCCAAACTGGTTGCCCGCAGCACCGCACCGGTTGCCGCTGGCAAACGACCTGAACAGGCAATTCATCACGTCGCGACCGACAACGACCAAGCATCGGACCAGACCGACGCAAACGTTCGCCGCATCGACAAAGCTCCGCTGCAAACCTTCAGCACGCGCAGCGTGATCGGACTGCTGGCCAGCAATCAAGCTGCGTCGCGTGATCAAGCGGTCGAGGAACTCGTTCGTCGAGGCCTTTCCAACGAAGAGATTCGGATCGCAAACCAATTAGCGGCACCGCAAGTCGAAGTCCGCTTAGGCTTACTCGATTCCATCGTCCGACGGTCCGATCTCGATCCGCGACCGTGGCTGTTATGGTTAGCGGAAGATACCAACCGCGAAGTCCGTGTTCGCGCTGTCACGGCGCTCGAAGCGATGAACGATACGGCCGTGACGGCGACACTGCGTAAACGATTGTCGGTGGAAGACGACCCCACGGTCATTGCACTGCTGCGTCAATTGACTGAGCGACGATAGCCGGATCGTTCCGCCAATTCATAACCTGTTGGATCACTCGCGGCCGAACCGGTGTCCCCTTGGCAGTTAACATCCCTGGAATATCCGCCAACCCCTCGGGCATCACATATACCCGTCTTGGTAACTGCCAAGTCGGTAGGTCATATAACTCACTTATAATTCGATCGCCCCAAGAATCGCCACTGTCGCGATCGCAAATCTTATAACAATCCGTCATGTCGCCATCCCGGACATCGATCCATAGTTCCGTATGGCGATCATTGGCGACCAGAATCGCGTGTTGAACCTGTGGGACCAACATCACACGTTGTTCTATCGGCAGTGGATACAGCTTGCGTCCGTTGGACAACGTGATGCGATCGTCGGCCCGCCCGAGAATCCGGAACTGGCCATCAGTCGGATCGACTTCGACGATATCGCCGGTATCGATCCAACCATCGATGCATCGTTGTTCCGTTGCGGCGGCATCGCCCCAATATCCGACCATCACCCCCTCGCCACGAACCGACAAACGCCCTTCGGCATCGACCCGCGTTTGCCAACCGGCGACGGGTGTACCGACAAAACCGGCCCGCGCATTTTCGGGCGTTGCCGAACAGATCACGGGCGACGATTCTGTCATCCCATAACCCTGAATCACCGTTATTCCACGACAGCGAAATCGTTCGAAAGCATCCGCCGGCAGCGCCGCGCCGCCACAACCGACCAGGCGCAATCGCGACGTTTCGGGGCTTGTTGGCGGCAATTCCAGCAACCGCATCGCAATGCTGGGGACCGTATTGACCAGGGTTGGGCAAAGCCGCGGCGCCAACCGTAGCCATCCGTCCCATCCGCTGCTGATCGCCAATCGCGACCCGCTCAACAACCATGTCCCCAGATCACAAGTTCGTGCATACGCATGACAGATCGGCAGCAACGTCAGTCGCAGATCATCCGGCGTCTGCGGCACTGCGGCCAACTTCGCCATCGCGTTGGTGGACAAGTTTCGGCGACTTAGCGTTACCGCTTTCGATCGTCCGCTAGTGCCACTGGTCATCAGAATGAGTGCCGGACTGTCGCATGAATGGCCTGCCTGGCGATCGACCAGCGTTTGCGCACAATCGGTTGCCGAGGAACCGGTCTTGGCTAAGTTCATAAATCGATCACGGAAAACCTCAATGCCAAGTTCCCTTCCGCCGACTTGATCGATCACGGCCTGAAGCCCTACGCGATCGGTCGACGGTTCCAGCGGAACTTCGATCGTTCCCAGTGCTGCTGATGCTAGTGCGACCAGCACCCCGTCAACGGTATTCCCGAATCGATGGACCATTCGATCGCCAGGTTGCCACCCGGAATCGCTCAATCGCTGACACAAAGTGTCAACCGCCCTAACCAAGTCGCCCCATGACCAATCAAGCAATCGGCCATCTGACGCAACAGACAGAAGTGCCGTCTGGTCAGGAAACGAAAAAGCCCACCGAGGCCATTGGAACAGCGCTTCGGCGGGCTTGGTCGAGATCGGCATTACCGATGAAGTTATCAGAAAAAACTTGGCAGAGTGATCGATCAGACGCCGACGCCCAACAACGCACGCAGCTTGGAGGCGTTACCAGCTTGGCCGAACTGAGTCATTCGAGCCACACAAACTTGCTTCATCGCCTCGCGAGCTGGCTTTAAATAATCACGCGGGTCGAACTTTGACGGTTCGGTCGCCAGCACCTTGCGGATCGCGCCGGTAATTGCCAAACGGCAATCGGTATCGACATTGATCTTACGCACGCCGCTCTTGATACCGCGTTGGATTTCTTCAACCGGTACACCGTAAGTCTGTTTGATTTGGCCACCAAACTGATTGATGATATCTTGCAACTCTTGAGGCACCGAACTGCTGCCGTGCATCACCAAGTGGGTGTTCGGCAGGCGGGCGTGGATTTCTTCGATGCGAGTCATCGCCAAGACTTCGCCAGTCGGTTTCTTAGAAAACTTATAAGCACCGTGGCTGGTCCCGATCGCAACGGCCAACGCGTCGCAGCCGGTTTCGGCAACAAAGCGTTCGGCTTCTTCGGGGTCAGTCAACAATTGATCGTGGGTCAATTTGCCGACCGCGCCGTGGCCGTCTTCCTGTTCGCCTTCGCCATGTTCGAGCGATCCCAAGCAACCCAATTCGCCTTCGACGGAAACGCCACGAGCGTGAGCCATACGTACGACTTCGGCAGTTACTCTGACGTTGTATTCGAAACTGGCAGGGGTCTTACCGTCTTCCTCCAACGAACCGTCCATCATCACACTGGTGAAGCCGTTTTCGATCGCCGACAGGCACGTCGACGGGCTGTTGCCGTGGTCCTGGTGCATGACCGTTGGGATGTGGGGATAAAGCTCAACAGCGGCCAACATCAGGTGTCGCAGGTAGGCATCTTGCGAATACGAACGGGCACCGCGAGACGCTTGAATGATCACCGGCGAATCGGTCTCTTCGGCCGCCATCATGATCGACTGGATTTGTTCCATATTGTTGACGTTGAACGCAGCGACGCCGTAATCGTTTTCGGCGGCGTGGTCCAGGACGACGCGAAGCGGCACGAGAGCCATGGCAAAGTTCCTTGAAAGTGAGGTTTGGTTCGTAAACGTGCGGCACTCGCCAGCAAACTTGGTGGCAGCGGATCGATGCAGTTCGAATCCGCTTTCGACCCACATTCTGTCGATTATGCCGACACAAAGAGTGCTCGCAAGGGCACCACTTGCACAATCCGAACAACTGACGCCTGCGACCGAACCGTCCGCCAGTGTGGCTTAGGATCTGTTCAGCACGCTGATGGGCAGTTAATTTAGTCGCGATCCGGCGCTAGGACTTCGCGATGTTGCGATCCCTGGCTAGGCGACCCGGTTCAGCATTTTCATCGGCCGGTGCCCCCAAGCCGACCCCATCCATTCTTTCCAGTCGAAAGGTTTCCGACGTGATTCACTCGCCCCGGACGCTGCGTGCGTTTGCCCTGGTTGCCTGTTGTTTTCTGATTTTTGCCATGCCCGGCGGCGTGCCTGCGCACGCTCAAGACGCTGCCACCGGGACTGCGGAAGCCGCCCCAGACCAAACACCAGTCGCTTCGCCAGTGGCCGATGAGTCTCCCAGTTCCCCTGCCAGTGCCGAACTGACCGAGATGGAAGCCCTGAAGGCCGAGATCGAAGCGGCGGCTTTAGCCGGCCATAACGCCTGGATGTTGACCTGTTGTGCACTCGTACTGTTCATGACCGCACCGGGATTGGCAATGTTTTACGGCGGTTTGGTCCGCAAGAAAAATGTGCTCAGCGTTTTGATGCAGTGCATTTTCTTGATGGGCCTGATGACCGTGATCTGGGCAATTTATGGTTATTCGCTGGCTTTTGGTGGTGACGACGGCGGTTGGCTGGGCACGACCGAGTTTCTGTTCATGCAGAATGTCCAGCGTGAATGGGATCCGGTTGCCAATGCCCCCTACACCCCGATGTCAAACGGCATTCCCGTACTGACTCACATGCTGTTTCAAGGCATGTTCTTTATCATCACCCCGGCATTGATCTGCGGTGCGTTCGCCGAACGAATGAAGTTCAGCTCAATGGTCGTATTTTCGATCCTGTGGGGTACATTCATCTACTGCCCGCTTTGCCACTGGGTTTGGGACGGTGGGCCGCTGGCGTATGGGGCCAACGGGATCATGGGTGGAGCACTCGACTTTGCCGGTGGCACCGTGGTGCACATCAGCAGCGGCGTTTCGGCTCTCGTGGCGGCGATCTTGATCGGTCCGCGTATGGGTTTCCCGGCCGAACGCCACCAGCCCCACAACTTGACTTACACGGCTCTAGGAGCCGCGATGTTGTGGGTCGGCTGGTTCGGATTCAACGCCGGCAGCGAACTGTTGTCTGACGATTTAACCAGCAGCGCATTCGCCGTCACCCACTTCTCAGCCGCCGCTGGTGCGGTCGCGTGGGCCGTGACCGAATGGTTGCTAAACGGCAAACCGACGGTTTTGGGCGCAAGCAGCGGTGCCGTCTCCGGACTCGTTTGCATTACGCCCGCTGCCGGTTTTGTGCAACCGATGCCCGCGCTGGCGATGGGCGCGGCCGCTGGTGTGGTCTGCTACTTTGCCTGTTCGTGGTTAAAGCATCGCCTGAAATACGACGACGCGCTGGATGCGTTTGGCGTTCACGGTGTCGGCGGAACGCTCGGTGCCGTATTGACTGGTGTCTTTGCTACGCGAGCCTGTTGGGACATCGCCGAAGGCCAGCCGCTGGGCTTGATCGAAGGCAACACCCAAACGATTGTCGGCCAAGTGGTCGCGGTAGCCATCACGTACGTATTCGCCGGCGTGGGCAGTTACATCCTGCTAAAAGGAATCGACGTCGCGATGGGACTGCGCGTACGCGCCGAAGTCGAACAACGTGGCTTGGATATCATCGAGCACGGCGAAGAAGGTTACACGTTGATGTAGCAGACTATTGGAATGCCGGCAGTCGCCAGCCGCGTTTCGCGTTGGCGGCTGCCATGCCTTGCACGACAATTTCCCAAACGGTTCGGCGTGCTCGGGCGTGCCATCGTTAGCACGCAAAACTTAACCGCGTGAAGCATGAGCATTAGGCCCAGCTTCGCCAGTCAACGCCGCAACCGGCTTGGCGGGCTAGGCCGTGATCGCTGCTACAACAATTCGGCCGCGACGGCGTCGGCCATCAAAATCCCCGCAGCGGTTAATTGATAGTGATTTCCGCTCACAGTTAACCATCCCGATTCGACACATCGGGCAATCTCGTTTTGGCGAATCGTCGCGACATCCACTCCGGTCTCCGCCGCGATCACTCCAAAATCAACCCCATCGATCATCCGAATCCCGAACGCCGCTCGTTCACATGCCCACTGCTGGGTGTCGATCGGTTCCGATTCCGCGATCGGTGACTGGCCAGCCGTTACTTTGCGAATGTAGGTCGTTGGACTGCGATGGTTCACTTCCCGACGACCGTCGACAAACTTCGCGGCCCCCGGCCCCATCGCATACCAACCGCGTCCCTGCCAATAGGCCAAATTATGTCGACAGCGAAACGAGGGCTTCGCAAAATTGCTGATCTCATAATGTTCCCAAAGAGCACCGGAAACCATTTGGCGAACGTCTTGATACATCTGCAATTCGTCGTCTTCATCAACAGAAATCAAGTTCCCTTTCCGCATGCGATTCCAAAACTGCGTCCCCTTTTCATAAGTCAACGAGTAAGTCGACAGGTGATTGATCGGTAACGACAGCGCACAGGCGACATCATCGCGCCATTGCTGGGGCGTTTCACCGGGGGCGGCAAAGATCAAATCGATCGAGACATTCCCGATCACCGCCGCAGCCATTTCGATCGCTCGACTGGCGGTCGCTCGATCATGCGTCCGTTCCAGAATCCGCAGCTTTGGCGAGGCGAAGGATTGAACCCCTAAGCTGATTCGATTCACTCCGTGACTTCGCAAACAATCTAACAATTCCGCGTTGATATCTTCCGGATTCGCTTCGACCGACAACTCGCCACCGGCGCGGATTGGCAACCATGAATCCAGCAGATCGAAAAGCCGGTGCAGATGCTCGATCGACAATCGGGTCGGCGTCCCGCCACCTAAGAACAACGTATCGACCGGCGCGGGTTGCTGCAGTTGCCGCAGTTCAAGTCGCAGCGATTCTAAAAACGAATCCGCCAGATCAAGACGCCCTGGCAGAACTGAAAAATTACAATATCCACAGCGGTGGCGACAAAACGGAACATGAATATAAGCTGATTGCGGCACCGGCCACGTTGGCAAATCGGGCGGTGCATCTTGACCAGTCGACTTATTCCTCAAAGCCATAAACGCAGACGTCCGCCCAACATATCAGGGATACGTTTTTCGACCCAGCGAGTGACTTGAATGTCGCTGCAGCGGGTGCTGAAATGGCTGGCCAAAATCGCCTCGTTCTTAAATCGATCACGACGCTCATAAAAATCATCCAAGTGCATGTGTCCATGCTTATGGATTTTTTCTTTACGATGCATCGGCGCGACAAACGTCATTTCGGTAACTAAGATTTTCGCTTCATACATTTCCGGATTGTCGTCTAAGCCGCCGGGGGCAGTATCGCCGGTGTAAGCAAAAATCGGCACACGTGTTTCGACCGTCACGTCGGTTCCGGCCAACCGCAGATCGCGAATCTCCGGTCCGGTTAACCCCGAATACTCGGGCTTGAGTTTCTGGCGTCGTTGTTCGACCAAATAGCCGACCGATTCGACGGTGTGGCGAGTGCGCAGCGCCGTAACCAACCACTCGCGTCCGATCTCGATTTCATCGCCATCGCGAATCGGTTCGAGTTCGCAGGGCATCGCGCCGCGATCGAGTTGAACGAATGCCTTGAGCAATTTCCAACACGGATCGATCGCCGCTTCGGGCAGATAAATGATCGGCGGATCCATTTTCATCATTCGACGCCGCGACACGTACAACGGCAGCGCCGCGATGTGGTCGAGGTGGGTGTGCGTGATGAAGCAGGTCGGTGTGCCAATAAAATCCCAGGGCTGGCCGCCAAGGTCGAAGTTCAACTTCAACTCGGCGATCCGCCAATAAGTTTGCACCGCGGCACGCGACCACCCTTCGATCGTGTATCCGTCAATNNTGTTCGCTTCGCAGTGGGACGTTTTCGACCATCAAATCGCAGGGAGTGTTTTCGGGCTGAGGGAAATGGAATCGCGACCGCAGAGCCTATCGACCGGCGTGCGATATGGCCACTACCGGTGAAATCGCTGCCGGTAGGCGACTGGCCGCTTGCGGTTTAGACTTTCAGGCAACGCCTATGCCGAGCCGATCCGAAAACCATGAGCCGTACGGCATTAGCCGCGGTTAAATCCGTGAAAACCGGGGCTAACGCGCCCGTCGGCTAATCGGGGAAGCCGGTCTTAGGATAGGCACTAAGTCACGCCAACAAGTCCACAGGTTCGTTATGAATAACGCCAGTTCCGCCGCCGGCCAGTGGGTCGAGATCGATTTTGATTGCCTGCCGCTGCGCACCGTGACTCGGTTGGATGTACCTGTCGACGCATCGCCAGCCTACGAACAATTCGTGCTGCGGGTGAAAGCGGCGATTGAAAAGCACGGCACGCACAACGCCTACTACCTCTATTCCGCCAGTTGCACGTTCCACCTGACCAACGATCCGCAAAACGGCATGGTCCGCTACGCCATCGAAGGCGTGCTGTTGACCGACGACAGCGACCAAAAAAGCCGAGCGTGTGATTTGGGCATCCGACTCGATCGCGAAACCTGTTCGTGGTTAACCGAACCGATCGTCGATTTCCTAGCCGAATCGGTCAAACACGCGATGATGGCCGAGTTCGATCGCTACATTTTGGCTGGCGATTTGGAAAAAACTCGCCAGCGAATCGAAAAGATCCAAGCCGATGCCGAAGCGGCTGGCGGGTTCATCGGCATGTATCTCTGACCGTAACCCTAGCAACGATCTGATCAACAATCGCGGCAACGCCTTGCCCTGCGGCATCGACTTCGCAATCCGCTACCTCTTGGTACAAAGGTTCACGTTTCTGCAATAACGACTCGACCTCTTCACGAGGTGGCAAAGCGGTCAACGCTGGCCGACGCTCGGCGGTCGTTGTGTCGCCAGCGAGCCGCTGAATCACGGTATCGGCATCGATCTTCAGCCAGACCGCGATGCCGGTCTTGGCAATCACTTCGCGATTTTCCGGTCGTAAGATCGCACCGCCGCCGAGTGAAATGACTGCCGCGGAATCAGCCGCCACTCGCAACAGCGCCGCAGTTTCCAGGTCGCGAAATGTCGCTTCGCCGCTTTCGGCAAAAATCTCGCGAATCGATCGGCCCGCATGCGTCTCGATCTCGTCGTCCAGATCGATGCAGCGCAGCCCCAATCGGCTCGCCACCAACCGACCGACCGTCGTCTTGCCCGAACCGCGATAGCCGGTCAAGTAAAGGTGCTGGCCGTCGAGCGTTTCAGTTGATTGGGGTGCAGTCGACTCGTTCATGAACAGCCCTCTTCCTGCGACCCATGCACCTCACGTGGTACGTAGCGGCCCGGTCGGTCGTCGTTGTAATGCTGGTTCAGCACCGCTTCGACTTCATCGAGAGATGCGACGCGAATCAGCCCCTGGCGGACCGCTTCGTGATCCGGATGGCTGGCCGAATACTTAATACAGAACTTTCGCATCATGATCGACGAACGTTTCTCGCCGTAAGTCTGTTGGCAAAGCCGATAGTGCTCGCGAATCACATCGGCCTGCTGGCGCAAGGTCGGCGGTGGCGGGAGCGGCAAGCCGTTCCACAGCGCGTGAACCTGCTGGAAAATCCACGGATTGCCGATCGCACCGCGAGCGATCGTGACTCCGTCGACTCCGGTTTTCTCGATCATTTGCACGCAATCTTCGGCGCTAAACAGATCACCGCTGCCGAAAATCAGCCGCCCTGGACCGACGTGCCGCTTCACTTCCGCTAGGAAATCCCAGCGACTTGGGCCGACATACCGCTGCTTCACCGTTCGGCCGTGAACGGTGATCGCCGCCACGCCCAGCGCGAACGCGCCGTCTAAAATGCGATAAAAGTTGTCGCGAGATTCCGCGGTATCATCCATTCCACGCCGCATTTTGATCGTCACCGGTCGATCCGGCGGCACGACGTCACGGGTTCGGGCAACGATTTCCAGCGCCACCTCGGGCTGCGACAGGTGAAAACCGCCTCGACAACGCCCCAGCACCTTCTTCACCGGACAGCCAAAATTGATGTCGATCACGTCGAAACCGGCTTCGGCCATCTTGATCGCACCGGCGGCAAACTGCTCCGGTTCGCTGCCCATCAACTGCCCGCCGACCGGATGTTCCTCATCAGCGATTTCAAGGAAATGGCGAGTCCGCGCTCGATCGGTTAAAGTCACCAGAAACTGATCCAGCATCACTTCGCAAAGTGCATACGACGCCCCGTGACGACGCGCAATCACGCGCATCGGCAGGTCGCTGTAACCGCTCAATGCGGCCTGGAAAAAAGGCGACGCGATCTCGCAATTGCCGATTTTCAGGCCAGGGCCTGATTCGTGAACAAGTCCCCTTTTTGGAACGCTTCCGCTGTGACACGATTTTCCATCGCTGGCGACCTGGCCATCAACCACGCCCGACGCCCGATCGCTCTGACCGCCACTTTCTTGGTACTGTTCGGCCTGGGCATCACTTTTGCCGACACCCATCGCAATCTCGTTCACGCACAAACTCCCAATACCGAAACAGGAAAGGCCATGCAGATTCAATCCGTCCCTTTTGGCCAACTGGCCGATGGCCATGACGTCGCACTATTTACGATCACCAACAGCCGCGGCAACTCGATCCGCTTGACCAATTATGGCGCGATCCTAATGGATGTTAACATCGCCGACGCATCCGGAAACGTCGCAAACGTTAATCTTTCATTCGATTCGCTGCAGCCCTACGTCGACCGCCATCCGCATTTCGGATCGACCATCGGCAGGTTTGCCAATCGAATCGCGTTGGCTCAGTTTACGATCGACGGGAAAACCTACCAGGTGACCAAAAACCATGGTCGCCATCATCTTCACGGTGGCGATGTCGGTTTCGACCACCTGCTTTGGCAAGCCGAGACGTTCAACGATGGCGACGTCGCCGGCGTCCGTTTCACGCTGGTCAGCCCCGATGGCATGGAAGGTTACCCCGGCACGTTGACCACCGTTGCCGAGTACAGCTTCAACGAATCGGACGAACTGGCGATGATCTTCACCGCCACGACCGACGCGCCGACCCACGTCAACCTCTGCAACCACAGCTACTGGAACCTGGGCGGGGCGGGCAGTGGCGATGTGCTCGACACGATCCTGACGATCGAAGCCGACCAGGTGTTGGACGTCGACGCCGACCTGATTCCGACAGGAAAAATCAACGACGTCGCCGGCACCGGGCTCGATTTCCGCACCCCCACGCCGATCGGAAAAAATATCCAGCAGTACGAAGCCACGAAAGGATTTGACCACTGCTTCGTCGTCCGCGGCACGGCAGGTGAATTGCGAAAGGCGGCCCGTGCCGAGGATCCGACATCGGGTCGCGTGATGGAGGTTTGGACCACGCAACCGGCGATGCAGCTTTATACCGGCAACCACTTGCCCGCCAACGAACGATCGGGCGGCTACGGTCGACACGACGCTTTTTGCCTGGAAACCCAGCACCATCCCGACGCGCCCAACCAGCCGACGTTCCCATCGACGTTGCTCAAACCCGGCGAAACGCTGATGCAAAAAACCGTTCACCGGTTTTCCAATCGATAGAAACGCGGCAAGCCAAGAACGCTTCAACACACAGGTCATTCGCCCCCACTGCGGTCAAGCGTCGCTGCAACCCAAGCTCACCAATCCGTTAACGGACCGTTATTTTGCTCTACAAAAACTTGATGTTGGGTATCGCAAAATCGATCTGTCATCCCGGCCAGATAATCGCTGACGGCTCTGTGCAGCCCGATTTCGGCCACTCGGGTGCGGAATCGCAGCGGTAATCGGTCGGGGTTTCGGACTAAGCCGTCGAACAATTCCCGCAAGCGGTCGCTTGCCGATTGACGCACCTTCATTAAGCGTGGATGACGGTACACGGCGTCGAACAAGTAGGCCTCCAGTTCCGCCCGCTCGGAAGCGACCTCTTCGGAATGGCTCAAACGAACACCATCGGTTCGAATTTCAACCGCTGATCGTCCTTCCACACTCTGCAATCGCTCAGCCGCCGCGGCCAGGAGATCGCTAACTTGCAGGTCAACCAACTCGTGCACCAGCGCCTGGCGACGACGACTGGGCGGCAGCATGCCGTACTTTGCGGCCACCAATTCGAGAGCTCGGCACACCAAACCCAAGCGTTTTAATTCTTCATAGTCGATCACGCCCATTTGTAAGGCGTCGTCAACATCGTGAGCGTCATAGGCGATCGAGTCAGCCAAATCGACGACTTGGACCTCCAACAGCGGAGCGACTCCGACGGCGGCTTCGGCCTTATGGGCACGCGTGTCTTGGCCACCGAGCACTTCGCGGGAGAGGTTCAGCCCGGGGAAGGCGGTAAAGCGTTGCTCCAACTGAGTGACGATAGCTAGCGCGAACTGGTTGTGCGAAAAACCGCCGTGATCGGCCATCACTTCGGCCAGCACGTCTTCGCCGCAATGCCCAAATGGTGGGTGACCGATGTCGTGCAACAGGGCTAGTGTCTCGGTCAGGTCTTCGTTTAAACGCAGGGTTCGAGCGATCGTGCGAGCGACCGAGGCGACCTCAAAGGTGTGAGTCAACCGAGTGCGGTGGTACTCGCCCATTTCACCGGTAAAGACTTGCATTTTCCCCGACAGCCGGCGAAACGCTGAACAGTGCAGGACGCGGTCGCGATCACGGGCATAGGGGCCACGATAAGAATGATCGACCTCGGCGTGTTCGCGGCCGGCCGAGTCGCGACTGTGCATTGCATAGCTGGCCAACAACAAGTGCTCGCGATCGGCCACGCGGCGTAGATCGAGAGTCCATGTCGAATCGGCAAAGCCTGTCATACCAATCTCGGGTGTCATGTCACAGAGTCTAGAGAATGCTGGCACATTGACGCAAACGAAGAAATGTATTGATGTTGTCGAGCATCGACAGCCCGACCGACACTTCAACATCGCTCATGATTCGCAGCATCGACCGATCAACATCTGCGTCTAATCATTCTGGCGACCAGATTCCCCATTGCCAACATCGATACGATCGGCATAACTGCGGAAATCAAATCCATTTCCGTCAAGCAATGGAGCTGGTCCCCCCAGCCTCAAAGGAATCGCCATGTCCGCCGAAAATACTGTTGGCCAACCATTGGCCGGTCAAGCGACTGCTGTAGAAAAGCCCTGGAGCGATCGGTTGTGCGCGGCGATCGGTGACCGTAACTCAGCCGTTTGTGTCGGTTTGGACCCGCGAAATGAACAATTGCCCGATCCGCTCCGCTGTCCCGCTGGCGCTGCGATTTCGCAAGTCGCTGCTGCCTATCGCCAGTTCTGCAACGGGATTATCGACGCAGTGGCCGATCTGGTCCCCGTGGTAAAGCCGCAAGCCGCTTTTTTTGAACAACTCGGCCCGGCTGGAATGATCGCCTTGGGCGAAGTGATCGATCACGCGATCGCCGCCGGATTGCTGGTTGTGCTCGATGGCAAGCGCAATGACATCGGCACCACGGCAGAGGCCTACTCAGCGGCTTACCTTGGGGCGGCCAGCGCGTGGCGATGTGATTCATTGACGGTCAGCCCATATTTGGGTGATGACAGCCTTGATCCGTTTGTCACAGCGTGTGACCGAACCGCCAGTGGCATCTTTGTGCTGGTCAAAACATCGAATCCCGGCGGAGGATTCTTACAAGATCAAGTCGCGGACGAATTGCCAATCTATCGCCACGTTGCCCGCTGGGTGACCCAGACGAACCAATCGAGACTTGGGACCTGCGGTTATGGACCGGTCGGTGCGGTCGTCGGTGCAACTTACCCGGCGCAGTTGGCCGAACTGCGCGCCGCGATGCCAAACACGTTCATTCTGATCCCAGGGTTTGGCGCTCAAGGCGGTGCAGCGGCGGATGTCGCCGGTGGATTTGATGCTGATGGCAACGGAGCAATTGTCAACAATTCACGTCACATCATTTTCGCCTACCAGCGAAAAGAATACGTCCAAATCTATGGTCCGGCCCGTTGGCAAGACGCGGCCCGCGCCGCTACACAAGAGATGAACCAGCAACTAAACGCCGTGCGCTTTACCCACCGTTGAATCTTTCGCCCGATGCTATGGTTATTATTCGAAGTAAAATCTAACACAGAAAACCAATTGCTACAAAATCCAATCGATTGCCCTGACACCATGACAACGATCATGGAACCTGTGATCATGTTGAAATCAATCGCTTGATTTTCCGCAATACGGTTGTGGTTTCATCGGTATAGTGATCAAGATAACCCTTGAAGACTTGCCGCTGAATCCTCAAACGATAGGTAGGACAACTCTCCGCACCCCATGTGGACTTGTAATCTTCATCGCCGCGCAGAAAGTCAAACCGTTTAGCTCCTGTGGCGATCGCATGGCGAATGGCCATGGACAACGAGATCTCCCCCGGGCTGATGTCGTATACCGCTGGGTCGATACCGGCCTGATAGCCAAAGCGAGTCGTGGAATTCTTGAGGTTGTATTCGGCAGCGATGACCTGGCCATCGATTTCAACCATAGCGAGTTCCAAGCTTTCGGTGGCAAGCAAACTGGCGAAAGCATCGCGGTGAAACGATTCGACCTCGGCGGATCCGAACGCGCCTGGCCCAAACCCGCCTGCCTTGGTCCCAGCGGCCCAGCGTAGACGATGCAAACGAAACAGTTGGTCCGCGAAATCGCTAATTTGATTCGGTTGGTTCGCGACTCGGAATACGGCGCGGCCGCTGTCGAAGTATTCCTTGGTTTTCCGCCGGAGCTTTTTTCGTCGGTTCTTTGAATAGCCGTCAATCAGTTCGTCCCAAGACATCGGCAGGTCGAAACGCCATGTGCATGGCATCTCGCGCGATTGAACGAGGCAACCGTGGGCACCGCCCATCTGCTGGGCGAATCGTGTCATCACGGGATCGTCCCGGTCGATCGCTTCCAGATCGATGGTGTCCCAATCTTGCTTCACGTCGGTCATCAGAAATTCGGCGATCTGTTGACACGCCGCATCGGCAAACTCAGCCGCCGCGAGGATCGACAGATGGTCGCTGCAGACGTGGCCATCGCCTAGGAATCGGATAGTGCGGATGCCGAGCGAGTTGCGAACGAGGTACCACGGAGCTAGCCCGATCAACTTGCCGTCGTCTTCGACGACCAGAATGCAAAATAGTTCTGCTCCGGTGATCCGAATGGCCTTGTTCGCCCTTTTCGGACATCCGAAATGGTTCCACCAAGGGATTAACCAGTCTGGTGAGTTCATCGGTGACGCAGTAGGCAGTTCACGCCACGGCTTGGCAACCTGATGCAACGCAGCGACTTCGCTTACCAGATAAGTCTTCATCGGAGATCAAAGGTGCCAAAGAAAGCTGGATTCGCTAGAACCATAGATTGCTAGCCTGTTCCCGCTAACATGCCTTACGATAAGACCGAAAGCAGGGCACGCGGACACCCGATTGATAAGATAGTTACCAACCCGAAAGAGGCGGCTTCCAACATTAAGGATCATTCCGGTTGTAACATTGGCACAGTTACTTACCGACCAGTCTTGGGACTGCGATTTTGCCCGCGGATACCCAATTTGAAGCCTATTGGCTTTTGGAATGGTGTTGTGAAAGTCGGCTGAGGATCGCCGGACAGGCGGCTTGTACCATGTCGAGGACGACTTCAAAACCTTGCAGACCACCGTAATACGGATCGGGAACTTCACGCGGCCAGTCCGAGCCGAGAAACTCGCTCATCAATAAAACATGCGAGTGATCAGCTCCGGCGAGTCGTTTTAAATCACGAAGGTTTTCGTGGTCCATCGCGATGACCAACTCGAACGCACCGGGCTGTAAATCTTTCGCTGTCACCTGACGAGCACGCGTGTTGAACTGCAGACCTCTCGCTTCACCGGCGGCCCGCATGCGGCTGTCCGGCCGCTCACCGGCATGAATGCCGATCGTTCCGGCGGAATCGACTTCGACATCTGCACCGGTCGATTGAACCAGCTTTACCAGCGCCGCTTCGGCCGCTGGCGATCGGCAAATATTGCCCATGCAAACGAACAATACTCGCTGGGTCATGCTTCGATTCCGGTATTAGGATCGTGCGGGAATATAAGTGCCCGGTACCTTTTGCGAGGAACTCGCCCTTCGGGTGCTTCGCACAAAAAGTACCAGACACTTATTTCCCGCACCTGGAGATTATCGCTGGACTCGCGCGGTGCCGCCCTTTGCGAACGCTTCGACTTCGGGCAACTTGGCCATCGAAACGTCGCCGGGGAAAGTGGTCAGCAGGGCACCGTGCGCCCAACCTAAACGCAACGCTTGCTCGGGTTCGCGGCCATTGAGCAATCCATAGATTAGTCCTGCGGCAAAGCCGTCACCGCCGCCGATACGATCGATCACGTCCAGCTCGCATGTCGGGCTGACGTATCGTTTGCCATCGATCCACAACACCGCCGCCCAACTGTGGCGATTGGTCGAGTGAACTTCGCGCAGGGTTGTGGCGACCATTTTGACGTTCGGAAACTTCTCGACCGCTCGATCGATCATGCCGAAGAACGATTCGGGGTCGAGCTTGCTTTCGGACTTGTCGGTAACTTCGGGGCCAGCGATCCCCAATCCCTTTTGCAAGTCTTCTTCGTTGCCGATCAAGCAATCGACGTTCTTGACGATTTCGGCGATCATTTTCTGGCCCTGAGCCAAGCCGCCGATCGTGTCCCACAATTTGGCTCGGTAATTCAAGTCGAACGACCGAATCGCGCCGGCGTCACCGGCGGCCTTCATCCCCTCGACCACCAAATCAGCGGTGGTGCTGGACAAGGCCGCGAAGATCCCGCCGCTGTGGAACCAGCGGCAACCGCCCGACATGATTTCCGCGAACGGGAAATCGCCTCGCTTGAGCATCGCGCCGGCTTCGTTGGCGCGGTTGTAAAACAC
>DIUH01000127.1:0-987 GCA_002428205.1 Planctomycetaceae bacterium UBA6163 | reverse complement strand
GCGGTGGTGACGCCGGTTTTTAGACCGAAGCAATACGCCAGGTTGGCGGCGACGTTGTATTCACCACCGGAAACGTGAACGTCGAACGATTTCGCGCGGCGAAACGGGATCACGCCGGGGTCGAGGCGATGAACCAGGGCGCCCAACGAGAGGAAATCGAGTTCACAATCATCTTTGCGAATGTTCAGAGCGGCCATCGTCGGAGGAATCCTTTTGAGATTGATTTCGTTGAAGGTTGTTTTTGGGGAAGTTATTTCTTGGGGCGTTGCCAGAATCGCTGGCAGCGGTTTTATGTCGATTGGCGGGCGGTTTGCCCAGTGGGATCGTCGTTTTCGACGCCAAGATTTGTTGGCGAATCAACGGCGAAGCGTCAAATGGTCGTCGAGGAGAATCCGCCGTCGACGGCAAAGTTTTGACCGGTGACGAACGATGCGGCTTTTTGGCTGGCCAAAAAGACGACGATTCCCGCAAGTTCCGATGCGTCGCCGAATCGGCCCATCGGCGTGTGGGAAATGATTTGGCCGCCACGCTGGGTATAACTGCCGTCGTCGTTGAACAACAGCTTGCGATTTTGGTCAGCGGGGAAAAATCCGGGGCTGATCGCATTGACGCGGACACCCTTGGTCGCCCATTCGCGAGCCAAAAATAATGTCAAATTGATCACCGCAGCCTTTGCCGCTGAGTAAGCAACGACACGCGAAAGCGGAATGATGCCTGACATCGACGCGATGTTGATGATGCTGCCCTTGCCGGCGGCGACCATCGAGCGGCCGAAAACTTGGCTTGGCAATAACGAGCCGCCGACTAGGTTGAGATCGAAAACCTCTTTCCAAGCGTCGGTCGGCAGGTTGCAAAAGTCGGCTCCCGGTGGCAGCGTCGCGTCGGGACGGTTTCCGCCAGCGGCGTTGACCAGGACGGTCGGGGTGCCGAAATCGTTGGTGATAGCGGCATTGGCTTCTTCTAGCGATTTCGGACACATCGCATCGA
>DIUH01000178.1:1553-5402 GCA_002428205.1 Planctomycetaceae bacterium UBA6163 | reverse complement strand
CTTATCAGGTTTAACCTTGTAGGCTTGATCTTCGGGAAACCGTGGATCGGCATAAACGAAGGCGCCTTTAGGCAAACGTGGCCGCGTGATGGATCGCCCTTCGCCAGTAAACACCGACTCAAATGGCGCTTCACCGTCAGCCTTTTCAGCAAGTTTGCCGACCTTGGTTTTAGGGTCTTCGAAGAGCGTGGTGCGATTGAGAAATGCGAATAAACCGTAATAATCGGCTTGGTAATAATCATCGACCAGCGGATGGTCATGACACTGGGCACACTGCAGGTCCATCCCGAATAACATTCGACCGACGTCGCGGGTCATCGCGTGTGGTTCGACGCCACTGGTCAACAAAAACTTTCTCGATGGGGTGATCCCGTCCGCAATATCGTCCGGGTAAATCAATTCACGGTAGATTTGATCGAGCGGTTTTCGGCTATCGATTGATTGAATCAAATAGGTTTCCCAAACCTTTTGATCGACATATTTTTCAGATCTTCGATCTAATAAAACAACATTCAATTGAACAGCGACATGGCGTGAAAAGTCAGGGCTTTCGAGCAGTCGATTGATCAGGGCTTCCCGTTTACCCGTCGCCTGGTCAGCCAGAAACTCCTTCGCTTGGTCTGGCGTCGGGATCACACCGGTCAAGTCGAGATAAACTCGCCGCACAAAATCGGCGTCGCTGCAAACACTTGCCAATGGGCCGATTGCCTCAGACTCGGTTGCTTGATCGATCCGTTTATGAAGTGGCAACCCAGACGCGTCGGCGTCATTGGCACGGCCAACACACAAGCCCGACGAGGTTACCAATGCAACGACTAGAAAGACTAAGTAGGGGCGACTTGGCAATGCACCCAAACGAATCCGACGGAATGGTTTCCGATGGGCTCGTGCTGCGACTTGCAACATGAACATGCCCTTTAACGAACGGCGGGAGGGATGCGAGGCGGGACTGACCGGCGGAGGGATGAAAGCGACTGGGCGGACTCTCATGGAGCCTAATGTAACAATGTTGGTTTGGCGTTTCTGCGCCTTTCTGCTGACTTTGCCAAGATAATTTTTGATCGCCGCAACAGTTTGATAAGCTGCGTAGTTCTAGTTCTCGCCCTGGTTTGCTGCGTACACTTTTGGCGAAACGGCCCTGGTGAACAAAAGGTCATCGTCTTCTGTTGGTCAGCGTCAGTCGCACGCCACTGCTCAGGTTTCTATCTGACGATACGACAAACTTGGGGCCGCATGGTTGCCATTATGGACTCGTTAGAGTTCAGTTAATCGGCGCTGGGGTGCTCGATTGACTAACCGGAAAAACACTCGAAAAAGTTTCGCTCTTGGCCTTCAAACGCGACACATTTTTCGAACGCGTTCGGATACAATGGAGTGCGTGCAGAGGGCGCTCTCGATTCGCTGGAGTTCAGGTCGCATTGTTTTTGCGTAGGCAAACGCGTTACATTGTGACTGTTCCATTAAACTGCGACCGCTATCCCGCCTGCATCCCACCCGCCTACCAAATCCAGTGACGCTGGCTGGTCAACTCCAGCGAGCACGCACAACCCACCTTTGGCCGGATCATTTTACCGATGGCATATCACAAAATTGCCTGTGCGACGTCGGACTGCGGAATCAGTCGATCGGTACGTTACCATTATCATTCATTCGCGACTTTGTTCATCGCACTAATCGCGATCATCGTCGCGACTTCGAATCTTTCGTTGGCCATTGAAAGCGTCCCGCCAACTACGCCTCCAGACGCCCAATTGCACTTTGTGAACGACATCGTTCCGATCCTGACCAAAGCAGGTTGCAACGCTGGTGTGTGCCACGCGAAAGCTGGCAATGGTCAAAACGGTTTTCAGCTTTCGTTGCTCGGGTTCGAGCCTGCCGAAGATTACGAATCGTTGGTCAAGCAGGGACGCGGGCGACGGGTTTTTCCTGCATCGCCCGAGCAAAGTCTGTTGTTGTTGAAGGCGACCAACAAGTCACCTCACGTCGGTGGCGTACGATTGACCGAAGATTCTCAGGCCTATCAAACGTTGTTGCAGTGGGTTCGCCAGGGAGCTTCTTGGGGCAGCGACGCTGCGCCGGAACTTGCCGCGATCGATGTCCAGCCGCCAGGCGGTGTGATCGAGCGTGGTGGCCAGCATCAACTAAAGGTCGTCGCGCAGTTTACTGACGGCTCTTCACGGGACGTTACCGAAATCGCTCTATTTGAATCGAACGATCCGGCGATGGCGGAAGTTAACGAGTCAGGGTTGATCCAGGTTTCCGACATCCCCGGCAAGGCGGCCGTGATGGTTCGATACCAGGGCAGCGTCACGGTTTTCAACGCGACAATACCGCTAGGTGTACCGATCGAGTCGCTGCCACCGGAAAACAATTTCGTCGACTCTCTCGTTTTCGCAAACTTAAAAGCGATCGGGATTCCGCCGTCGCCTGTATGCGATGATGCGACGTTCCTGAGACGCGTGTCGCTCGATATTGCCGGACGTTTGCCGACATCCGACGAGGCAAACGCATTCCTTGCTGACACAAACGCCGACAAGCGTGAGCGCGTGATCGACGAACTGCTTCGCAGCCCCGAACACGCCGACTTCTTTGCGAACAAATGGACGGCGCTGCTAAAGAATCGTCGCGACGACGCCAGCGATATCACATCGAACTTCGCCTTTCATGCNNACCGTGATCGCAAACCCGCCGGTTGCTTGGTACAAGCGAGTCAAAGAACCGGTGACCCAACTGGAAGACGTCGCTCAATTGTTTCTCGGCGTTCGCATGCAATGCGCCCAGTGCCACCATCATCCGTTTGAGCGTTGGAGCCAAGACGATTATTACAGTCTTGCCGCCTTCTTTACTCAAATCGGTCGCAAGCCGACTTCGACACGCGGCGAAGATATGATCTTTCACAAACGTGGGATCGCCGGTGCGACCAACATCAAGACCGGTAAAGTGCTTAAGCCTGCGGCGCTTGGCGATGCGATTGGCGATATCAAGCCGGATGAAGATCCGCGTTTGAAACTGGCCGACTGGATGTCATCACCGGGGAATCCGTTTTTTGCCAAATCGCTCGTCAATCGTTATTGGAAACACTTTTTCCGACGAGGCTTGATCGAGCCCGAAGACGACATTCGTGATACCAATCCGCCGACCAACCCAGAACTTTTGGCCGCGCTGGAAGATCATTTTGTATCCAGCGGATATGACTTAAAGTCATTGATTCGCGAAATCACACGGTCGAGCGCTTACCAGTTAAGCGAAATGCCAAATGAATATAATTTGGCGGACCAACAAAACTATTCGCGCTATTACCCTCGGCGATTGCAAGCGGAAGTCTTGTTGGACGCCGTCGATGACCTGACCGGTTCGCGAACCGATTTTCCCAACCTGCCGCCAGGAACACGCGCGATCGCGTTGCCAGATAACAGCTACAACCGCGCGTCGCCGTTCTTAAAGGTCTTCGGTCGACCTGATAACGCCAGCGTTTGCGAATGCGAGCGAACACAATCATCCAGCTTGGCTCAAAGCTTGCACCTGATGAACGCTGGTGATGTAAAGGCCAAACTTAGCAAGGCCGGTGGGCGAGCCGACCAATTGGCCAAATCGGAGTCGGAACCGCAGAAAAAGGTCGAGGAGCTGTACTTGGCGGCGTTTTCCCGATTGCCGCGGTCCGAAGAACTCGCTGTGGCGCTCGATTTTTTGAATGAGCCACGCGTAGATGCGGCTGGTAATGCAGTCGATCCCAAGAAAGCCGCAACTGAAAATATGCAAGATTTGATCTGGGCTTTGATCAATACGAAAGAGTTTCTGTTCAATCATTGATAAGTTGAAAACGATGATACCAATGAGATTTCGATTCGC
>DIUH01000178.1:491-1516 GCA_002428205.1 Planctomycetaceae bacterium UBA6163 | reverse complement strand
TCGCACCCAGGACTCCGTGCCGTTCCGCTGCTCGATGCCGCTGGTGAACCGATTCCGAATAAGTATCTGGTCAGTATCGCAGCCGACTGCCCGCCCGGATTGTATGAAGCTCGGGTGATGAGCCGCTTGGGTATGTCTTCGGCGCGTATTTTCTCGGTGGGTTCGTTGAAAGAGCTGGTTCAAGCGTCTTCCAACACGACGATCGCAACGGCGATGCCGATACCGGTCGATAGCGTTTGTAATGCGACGATGACCGCACGTGCAGTCGACCATTACGCGTTCGATGCGTCGCAGGGGAAACGATACGTTGTCAATTGTTTGGCACGCGGGATCGATTCGAAGCTTGACGCGGTGCTGATCGTCGCTGACGACCAAGGGCGAGATTTAGTGGTCGAGCGACGCGGTGGGATGATCGATTTTGTTGCTCCGGCCGATGGTCGTTTTATGATCAAGGTTCACGAGCTGACGTTTAAGGGTGGCGCGGGCTATTTCTACCGATTGTCATTGCAACAATTGGAATCCGATTCGCCACAACCGGTCTTCGCTTCGACGCGAAATGTCAGCGCTTACTCTTGGCCACCGGTCGGTTTAGCGGCCAAGGCCACGGTGGAAGAGGTCGAGCCGAACAACAGCCACGAGAACGGCCAAAAGATCGATTTGCCTTGTGATATCTCGGGCAGTTTCGCAACGGCGGCCGATGTTGATACTTATGAGTTCATGGCCAAGAAGGGTGATGTTTGGTGGGTCGAGGTCGCTTCGGAACGGCTCGGATTGCCGACTGATCCGTCGATTTTGGTCCAGCATGTCCGCATGGAAAATGGCGAAGAAGTGCTGACCGATGTGGTGGAAATGACCGATATCGCTAGCCCCGTCAAAGTTTCTAGTAATGCGTATGCTTATGACGGCCCACCCTTCAACGGCGGTTCGCCTGATATCCATGCGAAGTTGGAAATCAAAGAAGACGGTTTGCATCGGTTGCAAATCCTTGACCTTTTCGGTGGCACGCGTGTCGATCCGCGAAACGT
>DIUH01000178.1:0-366 GCA_002428205.1 Planctomycetaceae bacterium UBA6163 | reverse complement strand
GCCTGAAGATTGCCGCCGGTGCGACACGAGGGATCGTCTTAGTTACCGCTCATCAAGATGCCCCGCGAGGTTACGGTTTCGCTGATTTTATCGGTACGGGCGAAGTCGGTGGGCAACCGGTTTCGCGACCTGTTCAACTAGCCGCAATGGCTTGGCCAGTGACAGATGCATGGGGCGAGATTCCAAGTCCACGACTGGTTGGCAACGTCGCCGTTTCGGTTGGTGGATCGGAATTGGCTCCTCTGACGATCAAACCTCAATCACCTGAAGCGATCGAAGCGGTTGCGGGTACAAAGCTTACGATTCCTCTGGCGGTACAGCAGCGCTCTGAGTTCTCCGGGTCGATTGTTCAGATGAAAACGTTCG
>DIUH01000122.1:11679-14868 GCA_002428205.1 Planctomycetaceae bacterium UBA6163 | reverse complement strand
TAACGGCCCGCGAATTCCGGTGTAAAGTTAAATGTCGTGCTGCTGGACCCAAAGAACGTTTGACCGGTATTCGAGGTCACTTCCCAGTCGTAGGTAATGACATCTTTAACACCCCGATCAACGGAACTGGCGGTCAGCGTGACACTTTGTCCGGCAACGACATTAAGCAGCGAAGTCGAAGCTGAGATTGTCGGATCCGGTGCAACGTTGTTGACCTGAATGGTCGATTCGGCGCGAGCCTTCCCGCCGCTGGAATCAATCGCGGTGACGACCAACCGATGAGCACCGTTGTCAACCGCGTCGAACACTTTAGCGGCCACCGCACTATCGGTCGACCATGCGATGGAAGTTGTCGGATCGATGATGCCGCTGTCGGCCGACCAAGCGATCGGTGTGGCGTCACGTGTACTGATCGTGCCGTTGCGACGATTGGTACTGTGGTCATAAGCGATCGTACCGCTGCCTTCATCAAACGGGAAGAACGCAGCTAAATTCGCATCGTTCTCATTGACACCGTTCAGATAGATTTGCACGACTTCGGCGGCAGTCAACGCCCGACGCCAGATCGCAAACTCATCCAGCTTGCCTCTCAATTCTTCGTCAAAGCTACCGCCGACACTGTCTTGGTCTTGACCGATGACCAATCCGTTCGCTGCCACGCTGACTGCGTTTAACGGCGTGGATATGACGCCTTGCGATCGACCATCCAGGTAAACCTCAACCGTGTTGGCAACATCGTTGCGAATGACCACAAAATGATGCCAAGCGTCGTCGTTAACCGGCGACGAAAGCGTGAAGTTGATGTTTGTAAAACCCTCGCCGGTAAAGAATCGCAGAGTGTTCGTCCCGTTGATCAAAATCAATAGGTCGTTGTCGTTGCTCGCATTGGCGGCGCTGAGGATCGCTTCCAACTCGTTGCCTGACTTGCGCAGCCAGAAGGCAACCGTCACATCTGTCGCCGCATGAAGAATCGCGGGGTTGAGATTGACCAGGTCGTTATTCAACGCCAGCGAACCTGTTGGTTCACCAACTAATCCATCGCGTCCGTTGGCACTGCGATCTTCGATGATATCACCGGCAAGTTCATTCATCGGAAAGTACGCGGCCAAGTCGGCGTCGGTGTTCTTGACGCCGTCGTTGTATATTGCGGCGATTTGTGCTGGGGTCAGTTCGCGCCGCCAGATCGCAAACTCGTCCAGCGATCCATTGAACGACTGGGCTGGGTCAAAGCCGCCTCCAAGCGAATCTTGATCTTGGCCGATGAGTAAGCCACCGGGTTGAATGTTGAGTGCCGCGAGTGTGCCAAAGGTTGCGTTGGTTGCCACCTGTTGACCAGCGACGTAGACGGTGATGCGATTGTTCGTCGCGCTGCGGACCACGGTAACGTGATGCCATTGTCCGTCGCTGAGCGTGGTGCCGGTCGGCAAAATCGCAAATAAGCCATTGGTCAATACATAGATTCCGCCGGTTCCCGAGGTGCCGATCAGCAGTTCATTGGACGTTTGCGAATTAGCGGCGCTGAGAATCGACTGCAATGCGCCGGAGTTTGTCGTGCGCATCCAGAACGCGATCGTGAGGTCCGATGCCCCGTTTAGAATCGTGGAGTCCAAATTGATCACGTCGTTGCTGAGCTGCAACGAACCGGTCGTCAAATCGCTGATCACGCCATCGGGGCCGGTCACGGTGACTTGGGAGACAGTGCCGGCGGGCGTCAAGTTGACGCCGGATAGCAATTGATCGACTGTTCGGGTTTGTCCTTCGTCAATGTTGAATGTCGCGGGCAGACCTGTGATCACCGGACCGGAACTCCGAGCGTAAATCGGAAAGGGTCCGGTCGCAGCATGTGTCACCGTAAACATGCCTGCAGTGGTCGGCGTGAAAAGAATTAAGCTGCCGCTGCCTGATTGAACTACAGTGCCAGATTCGTTAACGACAGACCATGCCCCAACTGAGTTTGTTCTCAGACGAATTGGCTGAGCAACTTGGGTGACTAGGTTTTGCCCTGGCCACAAGCCCGTGATCGGCAGGGTCAATGTTTCCAAACGCCGCAAGGATGATAGAACGGGGTTTGTTGCAGGATTTACATTGACTGCAGTGTTCTCCATAAAGAGGTGTCGCAGCACGGGAAGACTGGTCAGAGCAGTCACACTCGTGATGGCGGTATTGCCACTCAAATTCAATGACTCCAAGTATTGCAAGCTGCCGATCACAGTAAGGTCGTCATCGGCAATCGCGTTAGCGGCGAGATTCAATTTTCGTAATTGAACGAGCTCGGCTAATCCTTCCAGAGAATCGATCCCACGCGAGCGTAGATCAAGCTGGGCGATGGAAGCCAATTCGCTAGCCAGGAACGAATCGTGCGCGACTTGTACTCCAAATGCTCCAGTTGTGACTGGCTTGCCCAAGACTTGCGAAATTGCGATGGCTAATGGAGACAATGATTCCACGGCACCGTTTATGAAAACATCATCGATAGACCACCGGTCGGTTAGTTGAAACTGAGGATCTCCTAACTGATCCGCATTTCGCACCGAGCGGAAACGGAACTGAACAAGGGAATTCAACGCGGATTGAGGCAGTGTCAGTTCGCGTTGAATGTACGCAGTATCAGCAGTGCCATTACCGAACTGTGTGTCAAGACTTTGCCAATCGCCGCCAAAACTCCGGTACTCAACCAACAGATTGTCTCCGCCGTTGGGAGCAAACGAAGGCTGCGAGGGGAAGCCTCTTAAACTTTTGTACGATAAAGTTGCAGCGAGGAGTGAAGGCAAAACTATATATTCGGAAGTAAATGACGCCCGCGACTTGGTAAGTGAGATTCTAAGATTGTCGATGCTTTGACTATCAAATTGCGCGCCATTTCGAGCTCCGAATGCAAACCGATAAGAGGGTTGAGGAGCCCAACCGACAAGCGTAACGTTGTCGGCCACGATAGCACCGTTCCACCACACGGTCGCGTGACCGTCCGCAGTAACATCTAATCGTGCTGGCCGATCCGCGTTGCGTATTTCCGATGCTGGGACTGGAATGAGCCGGGACGTTGTTTGGCTACCATTGGAGTATCGCAAGACGAGCCGGCCGTTGAGCGGTTGAATCGAGAGGCTCAACCCAATTCCCGAAAAAACCTCTGTGATATTGGTCGTCGTAACATCGCCGAACACGAATGACATACCATCCGTAACAGTGCCG
>DIUH01000122.1:10889-11649 GCA_002428205.1 Planctomycetaceae bacterium UBA6163 | reverse complement strand
CGAGAGCAGGGTGGGCTGACTATTGAAATCAGTGGCAAAGTCACCATAGCCATACAGAGCTGCGCTAGCTCCAATGCGATCCGCGTCATGCTGCGACCACTTTCTTGAGTCCCACGTCGAACGCGAGAAGGTTTCGGAGAACAACGTGGCGTGCACCTGAACGCCTGCAAATTCGACGACACTGTCCGGCGGTGTACGCAGGTCTTGTGCAAGAGTCTCTGTGGTCTTGACCGACTGGCGAGCATCTCCTAGCGATGAGTCGCGAAACTCGATCGACTCAGCGAAAACAGTATCAGCGCCACTACTGCCAAATATGCGATCCAGGTCGTTGTTACCATGAATCGTATCGTTGCCATCGCCACCGTCGATGAAGTCACGATCCGGCAGAGTTGACGAACCGCTGTAGTGGAAGCTTGGTGCGTCGAACTCAATTGCGAAGGGACGTGCGACTGAAGACGACGTCGAGACTCGCAAGTAATATTCACCAGCCGGAACCCCCCGCAAGTCGAACAATGATTGGTTGGACTTGAGTACTCCACCACGAGAATCGATCAAGTCGGCCGTGGGAGCGAATGAATTGATCGGATGATTTTCGACCGAGACGTGCAATACATATGTATTACCCGCTCGTAAAGGTCCGCCACCGCCAATGGCAACGATTTCACCATTCTCGGCCGCGGCATCCCACCTTGCTACTCCAATGAAATAAATGCCCGTTGACTCAAACGTGTGAGATATGAATGAGTCCCTATTTGTGCTT
>DIUH01000122.1:5434-10818 GCA_002428205.1 Planctomycetaceae bacterium UBA6163 | reverse complement strand
GTCCCGGCGATACTGATGTGCGGCAAGCTCAGCGAATCTTCGATGTCAGGATGATAATTTCTTGTCCAAACCGCGTGGTCCAAATTTTGCGCCGATGCGCGAGGTGAATTGACGGCAACTTCGGGCAGCAAATAGTTCGATGGTCCTTGATCGACCAAGCGGATAAAATCACCCGCGGCTCCATTACCCAGTGTGCTAAAGCGGAACCACTGATCGGTACCTGACGTGACCGTGTAGGGAACACCCGCATTGGTAAAGACATCTGCCCGCCCCGTCGCAAGATCGACGACGAACGATCCACTGCCGGGGACGGCGTAGTTCTCGAGTTCGAGAATATTCGTAGACGGCAAGTCTGTCCGGTAATGTTCACCGTAGAGCGTGTAAATTCGCCCGGCTTGCACCATACCCGTGGTACCGTCCGCAAGGCCCGCTGGGATGACTAGATCGTCAATACCATCATTGTTGAGATCAAAACTCGGGATGGATGTTGACCTCCCTACAGTTCGCCGGCTGGGCGACTCGGCTCCGGTACCGAAGGTTGCGTGAGTATTTCCCTGCAAATCCAGCACCCGCTGTCCGCCAGCTTCATCAAAGTTGTACCAATGGCGAAGACCAGCAGAAGAATTGCTAACGATTCCCTCTTGAACTTGTGCAATCTCCGCTTGACTTAACGCTCGATTCCAGATCCTAAGTTCATCAATTGATCCGTGAAATGGACGAAGGGTGCCATAGTCCGAACCGATGCGCATCGGCTCAACGGTGCTGAAATCAATATTATTGCCAGCACCGACTCGGGTCGAATCTAATTTTCCGTCGACGTACATTTCCACGCGGTCATTTTCGACATCCCGAATGATTGCGACATGATGCCACAAGTCGTCCCTTAAATCGGTGGATCCAAATGCGATGAAGTCGAAGGGCGTGGAGGTAACACCGTTGCTGCTCCAAAATAGTGCCAACCTCCCGTCATTTCCCACTTCCCATTGCGCGTTAGGCGTCTGTGCAAAATTGCCAAGAATGGTTCCTACCGTTTCGTTCTGATTGAGTCCACCGGAACCCGGACGTGGTATTCGTACCCAAGCTTCGACGGTGCTGGACCCACGACCAATATCGATCGGTGCATCGAGTTGTGCATATCGGTGTGTACCATTAAATTCTAGCCAACCCGAGTGCTTAGAGTATTGCCGTTGGACGGTTGCGTCAGTCGTCGGTTGAAAGGGGCCTTCGAAGTGGATGATAGATGAAGCTTGTGCCAAGGTAATCGTTGAGCCGAGGCTGGCGATCGAGTTGAATAGGTAGACTCTGCCTTGATTCGCTGAGGAAACTTGAGTAACGGCAAGATCTAATTGGCCATCGGCGTCAAAATCGCCTGCGGTCGCTGAAAGACCTTCACCCATGATGGTGGACTGCAGGTCGAAGTTCCCGAACCCACTTACCTTCCCCCGATAAATCTCAAGGCGATTACCAAACGCGAAAGCGATGTCGTCAAAGCCATCTGAGTGGATGTCTCCCAGTGCGATTGGCTCCGCTAGTCCGAGATGAGGTGGGGAACTTGCAGTTAAACTGACGAGGGATTGTCCACCCTCGGACAATGACTGCAGCAACGACCTGCTGGTAACGACCGACCAATGATTTGTGCTGCCACTTGCCGATTGGCCTCCGGTCTGAATTTCGAGCGACCAACTGTTAAGCGATCCACCATCGAGTGCATAGTGGTCTTCGATCTCAAGTTGCCAGATTCCGTTGGGTGAGCGGCCATCAAAAATTGAAAGAGATTCTTGGGGGCGGTAGAAAATAGGTAAACCAAACATATCTGAACTGAAAGGAGCCGTCCCTAGTTCGATAGGGAATAGGAAGCGACCCTCGTCAGAGAATCGTGTATTCTCGAAATTGTCCCCCGACCCACCAACGCCTTCGAACAGCTTCACCCTTCGCTTCTCATTACCAATGACATGGACTAGAGTGACCTTCAAGTCGGCGTTGAAGGTGTGACTAATATTCAGTGTCAGGTTAACGTCAGTGATAATTCCCGGCTCATTATTAATAGAAAGCTGGGAAATGATCGGAGGATTGATTGTTTGAACATTATCGGGAATTACCTTGGGCACATCGTTTGCCGCGAAAGTCTTCGGTGTCAACGAAGTCGAAAAGCCGAATTGTGACGGGGTTGCCTGCTCAGTTGCCTGCTCAGCCACAGTTAAACTAACTGCATCTCCCCCGCGTACGGTTCTAATCTGGAGGTATCCGTTCTCGACCGTGACAACGATTTCCCCTGCCAACGGTGAATCCTCAAGCGCCGAATTTATTAAAGTGGCCACTTGCTGTGGTGATTCATTGCGGCGTTCGATGGAGAGATTTACCGAAACATTGTTCAGCACGATCAGGAGCGGCGCAGGGCTGACGAAGTTGGTACTGGTTGATGGAAGTGGCGTGGACGTGGCCGTGATTACAGCCGGTTGAACTAAAGTCGTTGTTATGTTGAGCGCATTGCTGCCAAACAGCAATTCGTCAATGCCATCACCGTTGACGTCGCCTGCTACAACAGAACGCAGGGCTGAAAATTGGCCAGATGTCTGGATGCTTGCAAGATGATTCTTGAAAGTCAAATCGGGCACGCTCGCGGTTCTTTTGAAAGCCGCGATAGTGGCTCCTGAAAACACGACGCCGAGATCCGCATTCGAGCTATCAAATGGCTTTAACCCTGTTGTTGAATCAGCAAGTACAACAAGCTCGTCGTGATGATCGCCTGTGAGGTCGAGCATGTGGACGTCGATTGTGCCACGCTGCGACAGCATTGATCCATCCAACCGAATTGTTCGGAAGCTTCCTTCACCGGGGGCGGCAACAATGTTACCAACGAATGCTTGATCCCAGTTGCGAATCCACGGCTGAGGAATCTGATTGACGACCAGACTCGGACCACCAAAGATCACGGTCACAAGCAGATCACTGCCGTCTTTGCGAATGAAGGCCAAGTCAGAATATTCCCGACCGGATTCGATTCCGTTTACATTGCCGGCTTGCAAAGCTGGTCGTCCGAGTGCGGCATGACTGACGATGATCTCAGCGTAATGATCAATCCGCTCTACCGCATCGAGATCGAGTGGCCCAAACAAGATGTAGCTGGTCGTCTCGCTGCTGGCGATGAAGTCATCCAACCCATCGCCATTGAAATCGCCAATCGGTCGCAGGCTTGAAAGCTGTTCATTTGGCGATGCACCTTCCAACCCGAACGCTTGACTGCCGAGTGGCAACACGGTTCGTTGCGTTGATTCGTAGAGTTGTTGGACCGAGTCCGCGTTCAGCGCGACATCAAAAATGTATAGCTCATCGAGCTGGCGGGCGAAGTTTTGGCCCAGTATATGGAAGGTCCCTGGACCTTGGAAATCGTTCAGTTGTCCTACTAGTTTTCCATCGACATAAAAGTACGTACGACCATCGGCACCGACTGCGGTTAGTTGATGCCACTGGCCCGCCCAACCGATTCGGTCAACATCGAACCCACTATCGTAGAAACTAACACCGGCGCCGAAGGCTCCTAAGTTATTACTACGCGTTGCAATTCCCACGTGAGTCGACAACCTTGAGGAGAGTATGTCGGATGAGAACAGGTCTTTGAACCAGACGGAAATCGTCCATTCATCACCAGTATCGATTTCATTGCCAAGGGCGAAAAACGATTCATTAGTCAATTCCACGGCGTTTCCGCGAATCCCTTGTGCAACAGAAGTTACAGTGCCGGCGCCTAAAGCGTCGTTTCCGCGTCCTGAACTATCTTTGCCCAACGCGTTCGCATCGTCAAAGGAATAGTGGACGAGGGGCGACGGGGTGCTCAGATCGAATCCGGTGCGAGTCTGCGGTTCTGGCATGGCAAAGAACGGCGCGACCAACTCGTATCGATACTCTTCCGAGAATCCAAACGACGGACGACCGATGACTTGATTCGGAGTGCGAGGTGGAGTTGGATTCGTTGTCCAGCTTCCACCGCTCGTATAAGCCGCGTTTCCAACTCGAGCCGTGGTCAAGGCTTGATTGGTATATAGGGAAAACGTTGTAGCGGTGAGCACTTTGATGTAATACGTACCGTTGGCGTTGGTATTTCCTAACACTCCACTGACCGAAACGCGTTGACCATCGACAAGGCCTTCGGTATTTCCAGTCGTAATGACAATCGGATTACCTGGGTTCGACGCGCCTGTTACCGAACCGCTAAGCACAATTTCCTTCAGTCCAAAGATCTGATCGTTACCGCCATCGCCGTAGAGTCGATCGTTGCCCTGATAGCCCATGATGATGTCGTTGCCGGGGCCGCCATAAATTGTGTCGTCGAGCGCCCCGCCGTACAATTCATCGTTGCCCGCTCCGCCGTTTATTGTCAGTGCTGCCTCAAGTGCTCGATTCTCATAGTTGCCGAGCTTGATGCCCCATTCTTCAGGACCAACACTTCCTGGAAACAAATAACCCGGGTCGGCATGGAACGTGTCGTCGCCTCGCTGCAGTTCAATCTGCGTCGCTTCGACGTTTTTGGTTTGATAGAACAAGTATTGTCGCAGGTAGACGTCTGGACCGTCGGGATCGAGCGCGAACCGTTGTAAACCAATGTCCCATACCAAACTTGTGAACTCGTAACGATGCGCAAAGTTGTCATAACGAATGGCGGCAAAATCGGGGACTTCGAAGCCGCGGCGGTCCAAGTCGCCACCCACATACAAGATTCGGTCATTCCCAGCGCCACCATCGATTTGGTCACTAGCGGCCGGACGGAACGATTTCGCTATGGGGTCAAAGACTGTGTTTTGTTGATTACCTAACACTGGCAAGAAATCAGGAATGATTTGGAATGTGTCATCGCCGTCGCCGCCGATCAAAATGTCGCTGGCCATTCGGTCCCGACCACCACTGATCACGTCATTACCCGCGCCGCCAAGTATCCAATCTTCGCCCGCGCCGCCCATCAAGATGTCGTCGCCATCACCACCCAAGATGATGTCGCGGCGAATCGCATCGCTGCGCAAACCGAGATCAATCCGCGATGCTGTGCCGCCCAGATTGAACTCGACTCCATAAATGGTTGGTGTTTTGTTGGTTTGGACTTGCAGGAGATACTGCGAGCCCGCAGTCAAACCAGCAACGTTTGCTAGGTTAATACTCGCCGCTTGTTTCGCATTTACGGTCGCAAGAACGGCCGCGGCGGGGTTGGTTATACGATCCAGGCCAAAGATCCGAATCGTCAAGTCATCGGCGGGCGACTCGGTGACGACATTCAGCGATCCAGTGACCGCAGGGACGGCGAATTTGTACCAATCAATGTCGTTGGGATTGTCGATCGTCAGTCCGGTGAACTGCGTTCCGGTCGCAGCGACCTCCAGCGAAAACGCGCGAGC
>DIUH01000122.1:1069-5361 GCA_002428205.1 Planctomycetaceae bacterium UBA6163 | reverse complement strand
TCATAAGTTGCGGTATCATCGGATACCACACCCGCAATCTCAGCATCGTTTTTGGCTCGACGCAGTGCGTTGTAATCAAACAGCAGGTCATTGGGACTCCAGATCGCATTGCCATCGGAATCGGTAGCTGCGAAGTCCAATCGCACCTGCGCGTCAAAGCTGAAGTTGCCGTTGTTGTTCGTCAGCCGCGTGATTAAATGATGGTCCGAAAGCAACCCTGGCTCGGTGACGAAATTAACCGAGATTTGATCGTCCGCGTTTGTGCCGCTGACATACCAGACCTGTCCTGTGTCTTTGGCGTACTGTTTCCATTCATCGCCGGGAATTGCACCTCCCATCGATTCAAAGGTACTTCCATCGGCGCGATAAAGCACATCGCCGCCACCTTGGCCGTGCATGAAATCGAGTACCGTGCCGCCATAAAGGTTGTCAGCACGGATGTTGCCGAGCATCCGGTTCAGACCAGTATTTTCTTTGATTCGTGTCTGGGATGCGGAGTCATTGAAGAAATTGCCGCTGGCATCAACATAGATACCAAACTCACCTACGCTTGGGTCGAGCGACCAAGCGTAGAGGTTGTTGCGACCTTGACCGCCGATCAGATCATCGTTGCCTTGACCAGCGAACAGGGTGTCGATATCGGTACTGAAACCACTGCCGCCATCACCGATTAAGCGATCGTCCCCGGCGAAGCCGAACAACATGTCGCTGCCCGCACCACCATCGATCCGGTCACGCCCACTGGAACCGATGATCGTATCGTTGCCACTGTTGCCCTCCAGTGTCGACGTCCAATCCTTGCTGCGGCTGGTCAGCTTTGACAGATCCAATCGCCTGGATTCTGATGGATCGACCAAGGGCAAAAGAGTGGGATGAACACCGGCAAAACCGATAATATCGTTGCCACCAAGACCCGCAATTTGGAACTGTTCGACCAGCGGATTGCCAATACCGGATAACCACGTGACAAAGATCGGACGATGGTCATGAATACCAGGCTTATAATCGATTCTAAGTTGTGGCTGGTCGGTCGTTGAAATCGACTGGCTCAGGCCGATGACATCGTTTAACCCCGAGCCATCAATGATCAGGACATCGGTGGAGTCATCGACCGAGTCACCTTGAACGAAGTTTCCATAGTGGCCATCAATGGTGTCGCTGCCGGCTTGCAGTTGCGCGCCCGTCGCTTCGTCGATCTTCATTGCAGAAACGACGAAACGATCATTGCCGCTGCCGCCATAAAGCGTGTCGTCGCCTTTCTGGCCGTCGATGTAATCGTTGTCGGGCCCGCCCCAAATCGTGTCATTACCACCGCCGCCGAACAATGCGTCTTGGCCGCTACCGCCGAAGATTAAATCGTCGCCGCCGGTTTGATCCGCTAATAAATTGATGCGATAGTCTGGGCCGGCGAGATAATCACCGCGGATCAAATCATCGCCATCGCCGCCTACCAAAAGCTCTCCACGAAGGTTGCCATTCAGCGTGTCACCACCGGCATCCCCGAAAAGCTGGTCGCCGCGCAACGTCTGTTCATCGTTGGATACGTCTGTCGGTGCGTAAGCAAAAAGCACATCATTACCATCGCCGCCGAACAACCGCTGGCCCAGCAAATTGCTTCCTATGCCCGCGTCGCCAAACAGTTGGTCGTCGCCGTCATCACCCAGAATGTGGTCGATCCCGCTGCCACCGTGCAACACGTCATTGTTGCCACCACCTCGAATCACATCATCACCGGCACCACCATTCACGTTGATGTCATTGCCCGCACCGGCATCGATATAGTCGGCACCATCACCGCCAAGAATAACATCTGAATCCGACCCACCGAACAATAAGTCATTGCCTGGGCCACCGTCGATCATGTCACGGCCATCGCCGGGAACGCCGTCAATCGAAATGCCACCCACAATGACCGGTGTCACGTTCAACTCAGGCACATAACCCGTCGGATACTTAGCTTCGGTCTCGGCATAGCGCGGTGGAAGTTCAAAGTTTGCTGGATTTGCGAAGTCGAACTTTGTTATATCGCTACTGAACGCGAATCCGCCCCAAATAACATCGTTACCCTCTTGGCCAAACAGTTGATCGTCGCCAAACCCGCCGATCACAAAGTCGTTGCCGGCACCGGCAAAAACGGTATCGTTGCCTGGCCCGGCGTCAATGAAGTCGTTGCCGGCAAAGGTGTACACGATGTCATTTCCACCGCCTGCATAGACAGTGTCTCTCCCGCCGCCGCCGTGAATTTGGTCATTGCCATCCGTTGCGGTGTCAATTGTGCCAAACTCGTCATTGACGCCATCGCCAAAAATGGTGTTGTCGAACTCCAGTGGCGATGCCCAAATGATGTCGTTACCACCTCCACCCACCAACAAATGCCCCGCCTCATCGACTTCCGTCAGATCGGCTGTATTGAAAAATAACTGGTCATCGCCTAGACCACCATACAACTCATCGGATCCCAGCCCACCAAACAGCATGTCATCACCATCGCCACCATAGATGATGTCTCGGCTGTTCTCTCCATAGAGCCAATCATTCCCCTCGTCACCATAAAGCGTATCGTTTCCAACACCTCCATAGATGACGTCATTGCCGGTGCCACCACGAATGATGTCATTGCCATCGTTGCCAAACAGTTCATCGTCACCGGCGCCGCCAAAAATAATATCGGCACCGTCACCACCGTAAATTTTGTCCGCATCGTCTGGACCTCCCTGGCCATCATCGCCATGCAGTTCGTCGTTGCCTGCCTCGCCGAAAACCACATCGAAACCTGGGCCCGCGTAGACAACATCATCGCCCGCGCCGGCCATGATTCGGTCATTGCCCGCTCCGCCGCGAATGATGTCGTTACCATCGCCACCAAACAATTCGTCGTCACCGTCACCGCCATCAAGGACATCATCACCCTGGTCGCCCATCAGTTTGTCGCGTCCGCTGCCACCGATCAGCCTGTCGTTACCACGTCCGCCGATTAATTCATCATTGCCGTCGCCGCCATCGAGAATGTCGTCGCCTGAACCACCGATGAGCACGTCGTTCCCAGGTCCGCCAAAAAGCTCGACAGGGATCGTAATTTTGTCACTGATGAAAATCTTATCATCACCCAGTCCCGCATCACCGACAATTCGCGATACGCCCGTATAAATCTGTGATCGACCGAACGCTTCTACAATGACAGTACCAGAGTTTGTGCCTGCATAGATCTTATAGTCTTCGGCGATATCTTCGGTGAACAAGAAACGTCGCTCGCCCGCACGCGGACCGATATTCAATAGCAATGTCGACCCGCTCATCGTCGCCAGTGGCACGCCTTCGCCGCTTGGTCGCGGAAAGTCGAAATCGAACAACGTCACATTAGCGATATCAAGACTCTTATCGATTTTAACCACACCCAAATCGACGGTAATCTCCGCAAACAGTCTCGCGTCAAAACTGCCGCTCACATCAAAGATGTGAATCGGGCCCAGGCCGTCTTGGGTGCCCAGCAGAGTATTATCCAACAACTCAACGAGGCGGATCTTTCCATCTTCGTTATTATCATGCAGATTAAAATTGATCGTCGCACCCAGTCCACCGCCAACTACCGCTCGCAACACCCCAGCGTCGAGGACTGCCGCCGCCGTGATTTCCGCACTCAAGACAACTTCGTTGATGTCTTCGCCGCCACCGTCGGCAGTTTCATGGTCAAAGACATAGAAGCCATTCAGAATGTTGGCGAAATTACCGGTCTGCTTGAATTGTTCGAGACCAAAAGTATCGAAACCGAAGGCAAAATCAACAATCGCTTTGACGGTTCCGCCCAGTTCAACACCAACGGCCGGAAAGGCGGGCAATGGATAGAATCGCTTGATGCTGGAGTCGAGGGTCAACGTTGGAAGTTCAAGCGTGAAAAGCTCGACGACTTGACCGCTGAGGATCTTCATCACGTTCGATGGATCAAGCAGCGGAAATCCGAGCTTGATTTTGTCTTCGCCCATCTCCGCCAAGTCCTCCGGAGTTTGCAAGAACTCGCTGGGGTCAATGTTGGTTGCTGTGGGGTCGGTGTCTGCGGCTGCATTCACGGCGGAAGTGAACGCGGCACGAACATCCGCCAGCGTGCCAGTGATCATGAACTCACCGGTATTGGGATCATAAGTCGCACCGCCCATCGGCAGCCGTGCGTCGCCCAAATCAGGCAGGTTGGCGATGATGTTATCCAGCTTAGAGACCGCTTCAATGAACGCGACCGCTCGCTCCACAGGGCCGCCTTGCAGTCGCAAGAGATCCAACATCGTGACATCTGAACCGCG
>DIUH01000122.1:0-964 GCA_002428205.1 Planctomycetaceae bacterium UBA6163 | reverse complement strand
CTGATCACATCCTTAAAGCTTTTAACGCGGAAGATCTCCGCCAGCGTTAACATCCCATCTGGGTTTTCTTTGTCGGGGTCGAGGAAGTTCACATTGAATCGACCTGCAAAACTGTTTGTCACTCCCAACGATCGTTGACTCGATGACACCAATCCGCTGCCATCGCTACCTTCGGCCAGTGCGGCGGTGAAGTGTGTGCTCAGCACAGGATCATTCGTGATCAGATCGACAATTTCCTGAGCCGTGGTCGTGGCGCTGTTGATCTTCAACGTCAAGATCCGATCCGAGGTGTTGAAACTGCCTGATGCAGTGCCTGGCGCGACGGCGCCATCCTGGACAAATCGCACATCAAAATTGGCTGGACTCCCCATCGCCACGCTCGAAATCACCAACTGCGACGCGATCGCAGCATCACGCCCGATGATCGCGTCGGCTGACTTGAGAATCTCATCAGCTTTGACTCGCAAGAAACCCAATTCGCCCAACGCCGAAAGCCCTGGTACGCCGACATCGACAAAGACCTCCAAGAATGTGCGATTGGTGTCGATGAAGAATCCGTTCACCAGATCGACGCCGAATCGCAATCCAAACTCAAATCCGAGTGCACCCGTTACGTTGGCATCAATGTCCAAACCCAAGCCGGGAATGCCGAGGTCAAAGTCGATCGGAAGATCGAACTGTGCCAGATCGCTGCCAATCAGTATTTCAAATCCAATGCCAGGATTCAGTTGTTCGATGACAATATCATCAATGGTGACCTGATTATCGCCTGTTAAATCTTTCAGAAGGTTGATGCCGTTGGGACCGATCGCATCCAAGATGTCTTGGCGAACGTCATCAAATGGGTTGACAAATTTATCTTCGCTTTCATTCTTTGCGTTATCTGACAGATTGCCTGACACGCTATCTTTGATGTTGCGTAAGAAATTGGCTTGATCTTTTAACTTGTCACCGATGAACGGCA
>DIUH01000114.1:18666-19047 GCA_002428205.1 Planctomycetaceae bacterium UBA6163 | reverse complement strand
TAGACACAAGCCGCAATCTGCACAGGTTAAAATCGGTGGCCTGGAAGGGCTTCGGGGTCTAGCTTGCGAACCTTGTTCACCCACGAGACGAGTTCGTGGGAGTCCCGAAAGATGTCTGGAACAGCGAGTTTTTGGGCGAGTAATTGATGGTAGTCCCGCCTGAAGGCGGGACTACAAAAAAAATCGCCCCTGGCGCTCGAGGAGCGACAGGGGCGACGAAGTTCACGACAGAAGCAGATGCGGGGCTATCCCGCTATCGGATCAGAAGTCGTAGGTCAAGTTAACCTTGTAGAAGTTGTCGCCGAGGCCGACATTGTCATCGACGTTCCAACCGGCCGAGTATCGCATGCCCAGGCCGTTAGGCAGGGCAACTTGGAAGTA
>DIUH01000114.1:17475-18556 GCA_002428205.1 Planctomycetaceae bacterium UBA6163 | reverse complement strand
CCCATGTAGAACTCAGACTCGAGGAACGTATCGCCGTAGCTGACGGTCAAGTTAGGAACGACACCGTCGAAAACCTTCGGCTCGCCACCGGCGGTCAACAACGCACCGTTGAGGATACCAATTTGAGGGTTGATGTTCAGCGCACCGTCCATCGCCTTGAAGTTCAAACCGCCACCGAACTCGGTCCAAAGACCAGTTCCATCGATGCCGCCGGCCAACGTTCCTTGCGAGAAGAAGTCGGTGTGCCACAGAATGCTGTAGAACGTGATGTCAACACGTTCGTTGATCGCGTAACCGGCGAACAAAGTCGTGTAGTTACCGAAGAACGTGTCCTGGTTGAAGCCCAACGACGCTGCGAAGGCCGAATCGCCGCCGAATGCACCGGTGCCCGGAGCAACCGACTTACCAAACCACGAATCACATCCGCTGTCACAGCAAGGATCGGCACAGCTGCTGACCGGAACCACACCGGTGGCGGCGGTTTCAGCTTGGGCCTGCGCCTGCTCAACTTCGCTCAGCAATACGACTGGACCGATTTCACTGGTTTTGGCTTCGTAAACAGCACGGCCGGTGAAACGGCTCATTACTTTTTCGCCGAAAGTTGCTTCGGCGTGAGCGTTGATTCCCTGACCGACAACGGCGGCTGAGAACAAGGCTAAAATGGATAACTTCATGTTTTCATCTGCTCCTAGGATTTTGCAAACGACTGCGGCAAGGACATCGTGTCCAGTCGACGTCGATCGATATGTGACTGCCGTTCCTACACTACCCCTTGCTCCCAAGCCGCCCAGACTGCAGCGGGAATCGTGTACGAACTTTTTCAAGAACAGGCACCAGATGTTTTTCCACGCTCGCTGATTCGCAGCGGGGGAAAACAAAAGGCCACTTGTCTATGGCGAGTAATTCGACCTGCTTTTGTTTCTGAATAAATCGATTCTCAGACTTTTCTGTTAAATCAGCCTTGCGTTGACCGCATCCGTTCCGAAGGAATCGGTCACAGAAAACAGGCATCATGGGAATTCTGGGTAAACAACGGAAGACTACGCGGAGTTTGCGGCCAGCCGGCAGCCAGTGTCGACCG
>DIUH01000114.1:0-17466 GCA_002428205.1 Planctomycetaceae bacterium UBA6163 | reverse complement strand
TGCCAGTCTTGGAAATTTTTACAAATTCATAAGTCTTTATTTTAAAACAACTTACGAACTGAGATCGGCTTTCACTCGGATTTCGGTACCGTTCCTGCAAGGTTGCCCGGCACGCAAAGCGAACAGTGCTGACAACGCAGAGTGATGCGAAAAATCGGCCCAGGCAATTGGTAAGTAACGTTTCGAATTAGGCGAGAAAACAATGACTGAAACATTAAGGGGGTTGCCCCTTTGGATCGCTCTCCTCGTGGGGATGTTGGGGGTTAGCGTGTCACTCGCGTCGGTCGCATCGGCTCAGGACGATGCACCGGCGGTCACGGAGGCCTTAGATGGGGCCGACGCGGGTGACTCGGCTGAAGCCGCAGCAGTCGACGCGGCCCCGACTTTCGTCGACGCTTCTGACTTCAATTACACGATCAACACGTTGATCATGTTCTTCTGTGCGGTGCTGGTCTTGTTCATGCAAGCCGGCTTTGCGATGGTCGAAGTGGGGCTAAACGCCGCGAAGAACACGGTCAATATCCTCGCGAAAAACGTGATGGATTTGTCGGTCGGCATCCTGCTGTACTTGTTTATTGGCTTTGCCCTGATGTATCCAGGCGATGCGTGGGTGATCGATGGCTGGCTTGGAACCCCTGCTTCGTTTGTAACGCGAGACGGCATTGGCGAAGTGGCTCGTGGTGAAAACTACAGTGCTTCAGCCGACTTCCTGTTTCAAGTCGCATTCGCGGCCACCGCTGCAACAATCGTGTCGGGGTCGGTTGCCGGACGGATGAAGTTTGGCGCCTACATGATCTACAGTGCGCTTTTAACCGGACTGATCTATCCGATCAGCGGTTCGTGGAAATGGGGTGAAGGCTGGGCAGACAGGATGGGATTCCAGGACTTCGCCGGCAGTGTTGTCGTGCACGCCGTCGGTGGCTTTGCTGGCTTGGCCGGTGCGATGCTGCTGGGACCAAGAATCGGTCGCTTCACTGCGGACGGTAAAAGTGTTCCGCTGCCAGGCCATAACGTCACATTCGCCGCGTTGGGTGTGTTCATCCTGTGGGTCGGTTGGTATGGCTTCAACCCTGGCAGCCAGCTGACTTACGCCGGGGCTGCGAACGCCGAACTGACAACTTATATTGCGGTCACGACCAGTATTTCGGCAGCCGCTGGTGCTGTCGGGGCGATGGTTTTGGCTTGGATCTTGTTCGGTAAACCCGATCTGACGATGGCCCTTAACGGCGCGCTGGGCGGTTTGGTTGGGATCACCGCTAACTGTGATCGCGTTACTCAACCAGGCGCTTTGACGATCGGTTTGATCAGCGGCGCGTTAGTCGTGATCGGTGTGGTGCTGCTGGATAAATTAAAGGTCGACGATCCTGTAGGCGCTTGGCCAGTTCACGGGCTCTGCGGTGTTTGGGGCGGTATCGCAACGGGTTTATTCGGAGCCTTGCCGACGGACGACGATGGTTTGGAGCTGTTTGGTCGAGCCGGATTCATCCAAGTGCAGTTGATCGCGACTGCGGCGATTATCGCCTGGGCGTTCATATCTATGTTTGCGGTCTTCTTTGTGCTCAAAGCCGTTGGTTTCTTGCGAGTTTCACCCGAAGAGGAACAAGCCGGTTTGGATATTTCTGAACACGGCATGCATGCTTACCCGTCCGATGCGGTCGCTGGGGGTGCGATTCACTAACGGATTGTTGAGACGGCTGTGGCGAGATTTGGCTGCCCGGCCAGAAAAGTTTGACGTTTGAACTACCCACCGCCGCTTCGCCGTCGAAGGTTTCGGCCTTCGGCGGCGAAGCAACCGGTGAAGAAAATGGGACCTGCGGGTCCGATAGTGTTCTTCTTGGCTCTTGCCTGGGCCAGAAGGATCCCCAATGGCCCGTGGCGGGTGTCCGCCTCACTCGCCCGGGCCGGGGTTTCCTTGTTCATCTTTTCATCCCTTCCCGTTATCCTCCGTGGGCGGATGGTCGCCATAGCATCCATCACAATCGTTTTCCGATTCGATAACCCTAAGGTTCGCGCGGGTGTGGACAGCCGTTAAAACCTGGCTGGTGGTTTATTCCGTTAGAGAAGAACGTTCGTGTGCGTTGACATCACTGGCGGAGTGATTTTGAATCGCCTGCGGTCGATCAATCGCTTGGCAATTACATTAAGTGACTGTGTTGGGCTGTCGGTGCACCACCTGCCGACTGCCTAGTCACGACATTCATGCGTGAATTATCGCGGCATTTCAGTTTGAACAACGGTCGCAAGCGGCGACAAGGCTTATCGTGAAACTCATTATCGCAATCATCCAACCCAGCAAACTCGAAGCGGTAAAGGAAGCCTTGACGAAAGTTGAGGTCTTTCGATTAACGGTGATGGATTGCCAAGGTTTTGGCCGCCAGAAAGGCCAAACGGGAGCCTATCGCGGACACGAGTTCAGCGTCAACTTGCTGCGCAAAGTTCAACTGCAGATCGCGGTGAACGAGCCGTTTGTGCAACCGACCATCGATGCCATTTTAGAAGGTGGCCGTTCGGGCCCGGGTGGCGAGATCGGTGATGGCAAAATCTTTGTTTTGCCGATGGACGATTGCATTCGAATCCGCACCGGCGAACGCGGTTCCGAGGCGATTTAGTCCTCGACCGCTTATTTCAATTCCAACGGCAAACTTGCTTGGCCGTACTTTTTACCCTTGGTGCATTCCATTGTCAGTTCCAATCGATATTTGCCGGCCGATAACTGTGCGGGCAAGTTCATCTGATAGGCGATGAAGTAGTCTCGTAAGTAGTGATCACACTGTTGACGGTCGGTGGGCAACACCTGGCCGGCGACCTTCGTCCCCTGGTCGTCGAAGATTTCATAACTGCCTTGCAGTTCCGTCAGGTATCCTTCGGCCGTTTTCTCGGCGACAAAATTATCGATTTCACAGTAAAGAATCACCTTTTGCCCCGGGTCAAATCGCGTTGTCGCAAAACGCTTGACTTGGCCATAGCTGATGATTTCGGTGCAGAAGGCCAGCGATTGAACCTCAAGCTGTTCGGTTGCCTCGGATAGATGTCGAGTCGCGCTTCGATACGAAGCCAAGGCGGCGGCAAATCGGCGACTGGCGACCGGATGCCCATCGGGATCCGTCATTTTCCAAACCGCCAACAGGTTGTGCCGAAGAAACTCTTGTTCGGATTTCGTCATCCCGTCCATCGCCTGAACAGCGGAGTCGGGATCGCCCGACAGAACCAACAAATAACGCCTTGCTAGATCGCGGCGAAAGCGATCACCATCGGACTCACCCGGTTCAGCCGTTGCCAGCGCCGACGCCAATTGGTTGAACAAAACGTTCTTGTCCAAAACCGTGTTTTGGGGATTCACACCGCCCACAGCATCGATGGCGATACCAACCTTGGGCTGTGCATCTGGCCCCACGCTCGCGGTACTGGCGACCGATTCCGCACTGACACCGCTGACCTTGGCAACCGGATTGACGGCGTCAGCGGTCGCAACGACCGCTTGGGCGACAGAATCAGTCGCTTGGCCGGGACTCACCCCAGCAGCCGACGCGACCGGTAAGGCTGAAATCGGGTCATTGGCATTCGCTGCCGCTGATTTTGGTTCAACGGGTCCGCCTGCCGACGTCGCAGCTAATCGCGTTGGTAACACCGCAGAATCTTCGATCTCATCCGGCAGACGGGGCAATTTGTCCAGCGATTGCTTCAATTGTTCTGTAATGTCGATCGGGTTCGCCGAAGCTTTTGCCCTTACACTTGCCGCGGCGATCAACTGCCGAATCGCTTGCTGCTGGATCTCCGGTGGACTGCCACGAAAGGCCGACAACAAATCAGCCAATTCCGCATCGTCCAGGCCAGCGGCTTGCATCAATTGCGCTTCGGGCGAACTGAGGTCGACTCCGTCGCCAACTTGGTCCGTCTCGGGTGGTTTATTGGCCACCGCACGTTGTGTTAACGCATTACCGCCTTCATCGCTTAACGATTCGGTCACCGGATCGGAGGTCGAAACGCGGGACGCTGGATTCGCCTTGGTGGCAACTCCTGCGATTTCGGTCTTCGGATTACCGGACGGCGATAAACGGGTCTCCGGTGGAGTGTCCAATGGGTCGTCACCACTGAAATGCCGGCTGATTTGAACATTCCTATCCATCGGAACACCCATCTTGCATCCCGCCGTGGTAACCACCAGCAAGACAACAATCCCGTTCCGTTTATTGAATATCGAAGACATGAGCGCCTCGCAGCCTTTATCGCGATTCCTTCACACAACCGTCGCGAAGGGTAAGAAATCGTTGGAAACCGTCGCAATGTCAAACCGGCCTGAATCAACGTCGCCAGCCAAGATGGGCGAATATCTGCACACCCGTACGGCACATGCCACCCGCATGGGTACCTGCCTCATCGACGTCATGCATCCAAAGCGATACACTAGACGCCCTGTCTGACCAGCATTTTTGGCCTTTTTCAGCCGAACAAAAAGCGATTTTCATGAGTGACGCGCCCGAGCCTTCTCCCACGCCTGAATCTCGTCCCGAGCAACCCGCTCCCGATTCATATGTGGCCAAAGCGGCCAATTCAGAATACACCGATAAAGATCTACAACACCTTTCCGATCTCGAACACGTTCGCGAGCGGCCGGGGATGTACATCGGCGATACTTCGACTCGCGGCTTGCATCACCTGATCTACGAAGTCGTCGACAATTCGATTGACGAAGCGATGGCCGGGTTCGCCAAAAGCGTTTCGGTGATTATCCACACCGATGCCAGCGTCACGGTCGAAGATGATGGCCGCGGGATCCCCGTCACCCGTCACGACCAACTTTCCGAAGAACTCGAACGCGACGTCAGCACGCTCGAAGGTGTGATGACGGTCTTGAAGTTCGGTGGCAAGTTCCAAAAGGGTGCCTATCAAACCAGCGGTGGTCTGCACGGCGTCGGTGTCACGGTAGTCAACTTCCTATCGCAGTGGTGCGAAGTCGAAGTCAGCCGCGACGGGTCGACCTGGACTCAAGGTTACGAACGTGGCGTCCCCACCGGGCAAATCAAACAAGGGCGGCCGACGAAGAAAACCGGCACCAAAACGACGTTCAAAGCCGACGGCCAAATCTTCCAACAGACCAAGTACGCGTTCGATACCGTTTACAAGCGGATGCAAGAACTCGCGTTCCTCAACTCGGGCGTTCATATCAAGTTTCTTGATGAACGTAACGGCGAAGGCGGCGACTTTAAGTACGAACGTGGTATTGTCGAGTTTGTCGAACATCTCAATCGCGCCAGCGATGTCCTGCACAGCGATGTGATCCACTTTATCGGTGGTCGCGAAGGCGTCGAATATGAGATCGCCCTTCAGTACAGCACCGAGTTCACCGAGAACACGCAATCTTATGTGAACAACATCCATACGATCGAGGGCGGTACGCACGTCAGCGGTTTTCGATCGGCGCTGACGCGCACGATCAACAACTATGGAAAGAAGGAAGGGCTTTATAAGACGACAACGCCCGCCGGTGACGACTTCCGCGAAGGCCTTACCGCGGTGATCAGCGTCCGCGTCCCCCACCCTCAATTCGAAGGCCAGACCAAGACCAAGCTCGGTAACGGCGAAGTCGAAGGGATCATCAACAACGGTGTCGGCGAACTGTTGGCCAAGTATCTAGAAGAAAACCCCAAGACCGCCAAAGCGATCGCACGCAAGGCCCTGCTCGCATTTGAAGCTCGCGAGGCGGCCCGTAAGGCCAAAGACTTGTTGAGAAAGCGTAAGGATGCTTTGGGCGGCGGTGGCTTGCCAGGCAAGCTGCGCGATTGCATCAGCAAGAACATGGAAGAATGCGAAGTCTACCTCGTCGAAGGTGACTCGGCCGGTGGATCGGCCGAAGGCGGACGGATGCGCGAGTTCCAAGCGATTTTGCCACTGCGAGGTAAAATCATTAATGCTTATAAGAGTCGCGAAGATAAGGTGCTTGCCAACGAAGAAGTCCAGTCGATGATCCAGGCGATCGGCACGGGCATCGGTGCCGATCAAGACCTCAGCAAACGGCGTTATAACAAAGTCGTTATCATGACCGACGCCGACGTCGACGGCAGCCACATTCGCACCCTCTTGCTCTGTTTCTTCTATCGCCAGATGTACCAATTGGTCGCCGGCGGACACGTCTATGTTGCCCAACCGCCACTGTTTCGCGTGGTCAAAGGGAAAGAAAAATATTACGTGCAAACCGAAGAAGAGATGAAGACGCAAATGCTTCAACGCGGTTTGGCCGGTACAAAGTTGATCTGCGAAGATGGCCGCTCCGCCGAAGGGCCAAACATGGAAAAACTCTGTGTCACGCTCGCTTCGATGGAAGACGCGATTATCGCAATGGAACGACGTGGTGTCAGCCTCCGAGCGCATTCCTTGCGATTCGATCCGGCGATCGGGAAATTGCCCACACTGCATCTGTTCATCGGCAACCAAGATCATTGGTTTTATGATTTGGAACAAGCCGAAGCCTTCATGACCGAGAACGGCCTGACGCTCGATACTGATCAAGCCGACGAGGCCGAAGGGCAGAGTGAAGGGGACGTATCGCAAGAAGCCGATAAGCCGGCCCCAATCGCCCCAGAAAAAGTGGCTCACATGGTCGAGTTGCACGAAGTCCGTACGATCAACGCGGGTCTTAAGGATATGGAGCCGCTCGGTTTCGGGATCGATGATTTGGTACCGGCGGATCGTACCGGTTCGACGACTTCACGATTCGAGTTGGTGAAGGAGGAAAGCAGTCGCGGCCTGGAAGACTTAAGGGCGCTGTTGCCCGAAGTCCGTTCCGCTGGTGAAAAAGGCCTGCAACTGACTCGATTCAAAGGCCTCGGTGAAATGAACGCCGAGGAATTGCGCGAAACGACACTTGATCCTGCAAACCGCACGCTTGTGCAAGTAAACCTGACTGATGCCGGCGCCGCGGATGACATGTTCAGACTGTTGATGGGTGACAAGGTCGAGCCACGACGCGAGTTTATCGAAAAACATGCGTTGGATGTTCGCAACCTGGACGTTTAGACAGCTAGTTTACCGTTTTTCTTGATCCCACGAGATCGCTTCGCCGTGCAAAAATAACGGCGGAGCGGTCTTTTTTCATTTGGTCATACGTCATTTGGATGATCTCAAGGCAAACGCTTGATCGATCTAACGATTGTTTGTTTGACTACCGGCGCAGCAGCTGGCTATAACCTTGCAGTGTTCATTTCGATTCACTGACCGTCACTCCCGCCTGCGGTATCCTCTGCTTGACTGGCGCCCATGGACATGCACAACGCCCGGAATTTGACGACCGCGATGCTGGCGTTTCAAGCCGGTATGATTGATCGTGACCAGATGTTGAACGCGATTCGCCTCTGGATGAAAAACAAAAGTCGCGCTCTTTGCGACATCCTTGTCGAACAAACCGCGATCAACAGCGACTCGCGAGACCTGTTGGTTGCGATGGTCGCCAAGCATGAGGAAATTCATCGTGACCAACCGAATCGGTCTTTGGAAGTGCTCTCTACGATCGACAGTTCATTAACCAAGTCGTTGCATGAGTTAGAAGATTCAGACGTCGAAAATGTGATCGCGGCGACCGCGAGGATAAACGAACCGACTCATAACCCGGACCCGGCATCCACACAGCGACGGACGAATCCCAACCAATCTAACCTTGGTCGTTTCAGCGTGATTCGCCCGCATGCCAAAGGCGGGCTCGGAGAGGTCTTTATCGCGTTCGATCACGAACTCAATCGCCAAGTTGCTTTAAAGGAAATTCAGGGAAAACATTCATACGATGAAGCGAGCCGGGTGCGATTCTTACAAGAAGCCGAAATCACCGGCGGACTTGAACACCCTGGAATCGTTCCTGTTTATGGATTGGGAACTTACGGCGACGGGCGCCCCTTTTATGCGATGCGGTTTATCAAAGGGATGAGTCTGGCCGAAGCGTCGCATGATTTTCATGGCAGGCATTCGCCAGCAACACGCGCTGATTATCAAGCGATGGAGTTTCGCAAACTGTTGCAACGCATGATCGATGTCTGTTTCTCGATCGAATACGCACATTCACGTGGTGTGTTGCATCGGGATCTAAAGCCAGGCAACATCATGTTGGGCAAGTATGGTGAAACGCTCGTTGTCGATTGGGGACTGGCCAAGGCGGTCGGTCGCCATACCGGGTCGACCGAGTTTTCGGATGAAGAAACGCTGCGTCCCTCTTCGGGTAACGATTCCAGCAACACACGACTGGGCCAAGCGGTCGGTACACCGGCTTATATGAGTCCCGAAGCGGCTTCGGGAAACCTATTGGAAGTCGGCGTCGCTAGTGACGTCTATTGCTTGGGCTCCACGCTCTACCATTTGATGACCGGACGTCCGCCCTACCAACGGCCGGAACTGAACGATCCCGAAATCATTAAAACGGGTAAGTTTCCCAAACCACGTGAAGTCAATCCTGCGATCCCGAAATCGCTCGAAGCGATCGCACTTAAAGCGATGCGGTTGCGTGTCGCCGATCGATATCCGTCGGCTAGAGCACTGGCCGATGATCTTGAACTCTGGTTGGCCGATGAACCGATCAACGCCTATCAAGAACCCTTGGCCGTTCGTGCCGGTCGATTCGTTCGCCATCACAAAACACTCGTTACCAGCCTTGGCGCAGTTGTACTTTTGCTGCTGGTCGGCATCACCGCTTATTCGGCGTTACTGGCCAGTAAAAATCGAGAACTGGCCATAGCCAACAGGGAAATTGAGAATCAGCGAACCCTTGCATTGGAAAATGCGGTGACCGCTATCGATATCGCAGACTCAATATTGGAAGTTGCGGAGAAACAACTTTCAAATATACCGAGCCTTGCGAGTTTTCGACTGGAAGTCACCGAACGGGTCTACAATTTATTTACCGATGCCAGCAAGCTTGACAGGACTAACAAACGGGTCGAAGCCCAGTTGGCGAAATCCGGTCGTTATCTCGGAAATCTTGTCGGTAAGATGGGTGATCGCGAGCGGGCATTGCAATTGCTCGAAGAGTCGATTCAAGTCCAGCTTAAGTTAGCAGCGAGCGATCAAACCGGGCTTGAGCTTCTCGCGGGAACTTACCGTGACCTGGGGTCATTTTTTAAAGCTGAAAGTAAATTGCGTGCCGCATCTGAAGCGTACCTGAAAGCCGATGAAGCGGTCTCGCGGATGATTCGCGACTTTCCAAACGATCCAAAGATTACGCGTTCGATTGGCCCGATCGCGGTCGAGCGCATCGGCATCTATATGGATTTGCTCAACTACGAAGCGGCCCTCGCGTCGTCGATCCAATGCGAGCAGTTGTATGTGGGTCTGGCCGAATCAGAAAGTCCGGATGAGCTTGATTATGCTATTGCTATGCTAGCCAATGCACGTCATTTACAAATACTTACACGTTTAGGCCGAATTGACGAAGCGAGGCAGGTTTTTGTTGATGGAATCAAACGTGGAACCCCTTGGTTGGAACGCAGCGTGAGTATTCAGGTTCGACTTGCCTATCCACGGACATTGCTATTTTTTGCGGAAGAGCTTAGCAAACGGGAATTGTTTCCCGACGATATTGACGCGATCATAGCCGAAGCCACTCAGAGGTATGAAAATATTGTCGCTTCCGTCACCTCACCCGCCTATAAGTATTATTTGGCGAGTTGTTTTCGGGTGAAGGCGGTGATTGATACCGCACGCGGCAGATTCGATGATGCTGACAAAGCAATTGCAAAATCGATTGCCGAGTTTACGGAACTAGTGGCCACAGCCGAAAGAACTTCGTACCACAGCGGATTGGCAGAATCACACTATGCCAATGCAAAGATGTTACGGGATCGCGGTGATGAAGCCGGTTATAAAACCCATCTCACCGAGGCTGTGAATCAACAACGCCTCGCAACTGAATCCGGTACAGAGAGTCTTTACGAAAGACAACGGTTGATTGATTATGAGAAAGAGTTTGCTGTCATCAACTGACCGGACAATGCGCCAACTTTTTTAACGATCAATGTGTGTCGCATACTTTCGCGTGCCGCCGCACGCGAGATAAAAGTTGCCTCTTCGGTGGGCTCGATTGATCGCTTGCCCGCCGGAATCATCCGGTGGTCGCCGGTTCGTCGATATCTTTGAGTGACCGACCGAGCCGCTTGCGAGCATTGCCCGCTGGCGCGGTTGCGGCGGTGACTCGCTTTTTCTCACCCTTTTCACTGGCCATAAATGCCGCGACGCCGGGATGAATATCATCGGTTTCTGCGGGTGTGCCGAGTTGTTCAATCGCATCGCTGACACCCAGCAACACCGATTGCCGGACGCCATCGCGAATCCATTCAAAAAAGTTGACGCTCATTTTTCCATTCCCTTGCCAAGACGCGTGGTCGCGAATCCCACTGACGCGACCCAGAATTGCGTCTTAATCATTGGTGTCTAACTGCGTCTAGACCAACAAACGGTGCTTTGGGTCGATCCAGACCAATGCGTCTTTTTGCAACTGTCCGAACGGTCGACAAATTATTCGATTGGCATTGACGCCAGAGTTTCTCGGAACTTACCCACTGGTCATTCGGCGCCGACTTGTTCCCGCTAGGGGACTCCGGCGTTACCACCGACTTGAAAGATTTTGACGATTTTGTGGATTCGTTTGCGTCGGTTGTCCGAACTAAATCATGGGTTAGCGTAGGGCCGGAAGCGGTTGATTTAGTGGCAATTCACGGATCAAATCGCGGAAGGTTGGCCTAAGGAATGCAAAGATACTCGCGGAGTCGACGTTCATTGAATTGTCACAATATCCGCCGAAACCATCGAGGAATGCACGGATGCACAAACTAACGGAACGTCCTTGGACTTCACGCTTGACTCACTGTTTAGCCGTGGCTGCGGTCTGCTCAACGACTGTAATGGGTGGAGGCTGTAAATCGTCAATGCCCACATGGAAAACGCCAAGTTGGAACAGTTTCGGTTTTAAGAAAGAACCTTCGCCAGATGCACTAGCGGGTGTTGGGCCGACCGCGACCTATCCGATATCGCCTTCCGCCGGCGTAACGCCTAGCGCGATCCAGTCGGTGGCCGCGTCGCCCGCTGGCGTTCAACCGCAAACGGCGCAAGTGGCCGCATCGACCAATCCCGCTGCTGCAGCGGCGAACGGTTTCGCCGGACAACCAGCAACCGGACCGGCCGTCGCGCCAGGCACCAGTTACGTTTATGGCAAGAGCCCCGCAACGCCCACGACCGCAGGTCCAACCGCTGTGACGCCAACCTATGCGACCACGGCCGCTGCCGCACGTCCACCAGCGTCTAACTATTCCGCCGTCGGATATCCCATGCCAGGAACGCCTTCAACCGCGCCGGCGGCGGGACCTGTTTCGGCATCGATCGCATCGGGACCGATGCCTTCAACCCCAAGTTCCGCTGCGACCACTGGCGGGTCGGCAACACCGCCTTCGTTGGCGGGGTTTGCCATGCCTGCTGGGGTAACGGCACCGGCAGGTTCTGCTGCACCGTCGACCGGCGGATTCGTGATGCCTGCGCAAACCGCTACCGCTCAGACCTCTGCGAATCCCCCAACCAGTGGTTTCGTAATGCCAACCCTTGGCGGCACGCCTGTTGAGGAAGAGAGTACGCCCGAGACCAGAACCGCCTCCGCATCCGGCAGCCCAACGACGTCACCAGGTTCCGGTGTATCGCCCGCAGGGGCTTATGCACCGGGCAGCACATCGGGCGCCACTACCTATCCGGCAACTTCCGCTGGCGGCACAACCGATTCGGGCTCCTTCTATCGATAAAACGACTTTGACGGACGTTTAAGCGATCTTACGCGAAACGAATGAACCCGATCGGCAATGATGTCGGTCGGGATTTTTCGTTTGGATAACGCCGCATCACGCCAAATCGCGAATGCTGAGGCATCGTGTGCGGGCGACGATGATATGGTCCAACACTTGAATGCCGATCAATTTACCCGCTTCGGTCAAGCGGTCTGTGACTTGGTGGTCTTCGCGGCTAGGTGTGGGATCACCGCTGGGATGGTTGTGGATCAGCAGGACTGCGGCGGCGGCGTCGCGAATCGCTGGTCGAAAAACTTCACGCGGATGCACGAGGCTGGCATCGAGCGTTCCGACAGTGATTTGGTGAGTTGCCAGCGGTTGATGTTTCGTATCGAGCGTCACGATATGAAATTCTTCTTGCACCGCATCGGCGGCCAGGGCTGCGAATCGCTGTGCACAAAAGTCGATCGCCGATGCGCTGCTGGTAATCCGAATCGTTGATCGCGTGTTGATCAATTCGGATTGGGCGATTCGTCTGCCCAGTTCGATGCCAGCCATGATTTGTGTGTAGCTGGCTTTTGTGACTGCGGGGCTGACCGCTTTGAGTTCCGGTTGGCTGAAGTCACGCAATCGGTGCATCGAATTGCTGAATCGGTTGGCGACCTTACGTCCGGCCGTGATCGCCGATTCGCCACGGATGCCGACACGAATCAGGATTGCCAACAGGTCAGCAGTGCTGAGCGCTTGGGCGCCATCGCGCAGCAAGCGTTCTCGTGGGCGTTCTTCGACCGGAGTTTGGGTTACTTGTTCGGCGTGAAGTTGACGATCGATCCACTGCGCCGGAAGGAAACCTTCTCGTGCAGCGGACCAACGGTACCGAGTTTCCTTTTCCAATTGAAATTGATTCAACATCCCCTCACGAACCAACTGCGTCAGCGTATTGGTGACGAACTGTGGCGTGACGGGCGCGCAGATCGATTTCACTTCATCCGAAGAAAAGTCTGGCAACGGCGTGATCACGCTCAAAACCGTTTCCAACCGTTTCCGCCTATCCTCGCTCATGTTGGCTGTGACCTCTGTTGCCGTTAGAAAACTTAACCGCTAGAAAGATTCGGCAGCGGGGACTCGTTTACTCCCGTACCGATCGGAGGCATTCTACCCACCCGGATGAAAGCAATCCATCAGTGGGGGCAAGTTTTGGTCAGCGGCAGCGACGCCTAGCGTTGCCGCCGAGTTTCATCGGGTGACGCGGCAGCGACGCGGACGGAATTTTTCGCGTTGGTTTTGGCAATGGCGACAGCATCCGAACTGCCCAAATCGGACATCCGTGCAGAAATCAAAATCCGGTCGGCACCCGTCAACCGATCGCTGGCAGCCAACCAATAGTTCGAATCATCGCGAATCATTGCCGCGATTCGTGCCTCACAATCCTCACCTCGCGGAGTCAATTGTTGAATGATTTGGCTTAAGCGATGGCGTTGTTCTGCATCCAAACTTTGCGGATCGATCTGACGCAACCTAGGCAATAAAGAGATGCCGCATTGATGAAGTTCACGTTGCGCTTCGATCCGCAATGTCCGCTGGGTCGACCCCAACATTTCAATGTATTGCTGCAGCGCGACATCGTTGGTAATCGAAGCGGACGACAAACTGGCAAGCGATCGCAAGTGGGCCGCTTCGGCTAACTTGTTCAACGGATTGCCGCGAATCAAGTTGTCGACCAACGGTTGAAGGTGTTTGTGATAAGTCGCCGGATCAGAAACATACAAATGAATCCAAGTATCCGTTTCTCTTTTATAAGATTCTTTGCCACGAAAATGCTGAATCAAGATTGGCCGATTCTCTTCTTGAACAAGCAGCAGTCGTTCGCCTTGGATCTCCGATTCGATCGCAAATCGTCCCCGCTCGTTCACATCGAGTGTTAAGCGTTGACCAGCGGTTTGCCGCGTGTAATGCAGACGTGGTATGCCTCGTGTCGCATCCACGGTTAACGTTTCACTGCGCGCCGTTTTCGGATTGTTCTGACCCGTTTTGCGGTTGATCGTCCCTTTGCGATAGCGAACCGGATCGAGTTCGATTCGACCTAGCACCAGGCGAAAGTGGGCCGCATTTGAATCGCACAGAATCGATTCAGGCGGGGACTGGGGTGAATCGGAACCCTCATCGACGGGCGTTTCCTGTGACAGCAAACGTCCGGTCGCGATGGACAAGCCGATGACGACCGACAACAGCGGTGACCACCTCATCACATTCCCCTTCTCATTTCCCAGTCCATGGGTACTGAACCTTGGTAGGTTCAGCGGGTAAGCAATCGGTGGACGAGCCGGGCGGCCCTGGGTCAGGGCATACGCCCGACGGGTCCAATGGTTTTCTATCGGATCGACGAAGATCGCCGCTAGATTAATTTTTTGATTTTTTATTAATCCTAGTGCTGCGGACGTGCCGTGTCTGAGCCTACTTCGGTTGGTCTGCGGCGATACGATTGACCGCGCCCAAGATCGCCAGGATCGTCGATTCGACCGTATCGGTGCTCGCGCCGGTACCGCGATAACTGCGGCCTTTGTACTCGACTTCCAGATTCACTTCGCCGATCGCGTCTCGTCCGAGCGTCGCACTGCGAACCTGGTAATCCTTACACACTACCTCGATCCCGGTAATCTTTTCGACCGCCCAAAACGCTGCGTCGATCGGCCCATCGCCTTGCTGGACGGTCTCGGTCCGCTCTTGATCGCCGTGCCGTAGCGTTAACTTGACATGCGGCGTCTTGCCGCTGGAACTGGTCACTTCGTAATCGACCAAAGTCCACTGCGGATCGGTCGTCGTGCTGATCTGTTGTTGGACGAGTGCGACAATATCACCATCATAAAGTTCTTTCTTTTTGTCGGCCAAATCTTTGAACCGTTCGAACACCTGTTGCAACTGTTCGCCGCTGAGCGAGTAACCCAGCGCCCGTGCCCGATCGGCCAATGCCGCCCGTCCGCTGTGCTTACCCAATACGAGATCGGTCTTGCTGAAACCGACATCCGCGGGCGACATGATTTCATAAGTGCTGCGTTCCTTCAGCATCCCGTCTTGGTGGATTCCCGATTCGTGCGCGAATGCATTTCGCCCAACGATCGACTTGTTCCGTTGGATGTTCAACCCCGTCGTTTTGCTGACCAAACGGCTGGTCGGTACCAAACGTTTTGAATCGATGCGAGTTTGGCAATGGAAGAAATCGCTGCGAGTCTTCATCGCCATTACGACCTCTTCCAACGCCGCGTTGCCGGCCCGTTCGCCGATCCCGTTGATCGTGCATTCGATTTGGCCCGCACCAGCAGCGACGGCGGCCAAACTGTTCGCCGTTGCCATCCCAAGATCGTCGTGACAATGCGTGCTGATCACCGCTCGATCGATGTTCGGAACACGGTCGCGCAACATTTTGATTCGGTCAAAGACTTCGCTGGGCGTGGCATAGCCAACCGTATCGGGAATATTGATCGTCGTAGCACCGGCGTCGATCGCCGCTTCGACCACCCGGCAAAGGAAATCGTGTTCGGTGCGGCAAGCGTCCTCGGGCGAAAACTCCACATCGTCACAGTAACCGGCCGCTCGGCGGACGCCGGCAACGGCTCGGTCGACAATTTCATCCGTCGTCATCCGCAGTTTGAACTCGCGGTGAATCGCGCTGGTCGCCAAGAAGACGTGAATGCGACTTTGCGGAGCATGCTTGAGCGCTTCCCAAGCTCGATCAATGTCCTTGTCATTGCATCTGGCCAGCCCACAGATGATCGAGCCACGAACCGTTTGTGCGATTTGGCGAACCGATTCGAAGTCGCCCGGTGACGCGATCGGGAAACCGGCTTCGATCACGTCGACGCCGAGTTCGGCCAGCGCTTGGGCGACTTCCAACTTCTCCGTCAGATTCATGCTAGCACCCGGCGATTGTTCGCCGTCACGAAGCGTGGTGTCAAAAATCGTGATCGATCGTGGTTCTGTGGTCGACATGGCTGGCACGTTGGTCCGGAAAAAATGAAATGGAAAACGGTTTGCCGAAACGAAAAAACCCCGAGTCATCCGGCAAACCGGGCGACTCGGGGTTTTGGTTGTCTGCTCTAGGATGAACCGCTTACCGCTGGTTCCCCGGCGTCACTGCATTGCCGTGACGCCAAACCAATCCCTCATCGCCGCCGCGGAAGCGGCAGCAGTAGTAGTAGGAACGGCAGTCGGGGTTCAAATCGGTTCATGCCCAAAATCATAGACACGGTATCGACGAAGCGTCAAGTGTCAGTCGCACCAAGGCAACCCCAACCTTGACAAACCCAGCCAAAAATGGTTCGCAACTGGTTACATGGCCACTGCTCGTTTGATCACCGTTCATTCTGACAAGCTGTGAAGAGTTTTAGTTTTGATCGGCGTCCGTTATCCCTATCCAAATCCATCACACGCCGCCTATGCTGACCTCACACCCCTGAGATCCTGTGTTCCGAAGGTTGCAGCAGGAGACCATATTGGGCCAACCGCAGTCTCATCAAAGGACTGACTCACCAACCAGCAAATCAAACCTGTCGCATCGCATCGGCAATCACATCGTGATCGAAGTAATTGATCGACATGCCAGCGTCGACAACGATCGCTTGCGCGGTGATTCCTGATGATCGCGGGCTGAGCAGGAACGCCGCTGTGGCCGCGACCTCATCAGTCTGCACAGCACGTTTTCGCGGGATGATCCGCTCGGCATACAGATACGAATCGACATAGCCAGGAATACCAGCCGATGCGCTCGTTTTCAGCAACCCGGCCGCTACCGCGTTGAATCGAACCTCGCTGTCTTTGCTGAACGATTTAGTTAAAAACGCCAGCGATGATTCCAGCGCCGCTTTGATCGGTGCCATGTATCCATAGCTCTCGCTAGCCATCCGAGTCGTGCTGATACCGATCGTCACGACGCTGGCATCGGCCAGAAAACTATCCTTGAGCGCACCGCAAACGGCGATCAACGAATAAGCCGAAATATCGACGGCCTGTAAAAATTGTGCTCGTCCGGTCTGGTGAAACGGCTTGATCCCGTCGCTGTAGTCGGCGAACGCGATCGAGTGGACGAAACCGCCTAGCTTGATCTGGTCGTCCCGCAGCGTTTTAGCCAGCGAATCGATCTGGGCTTGGTCGGCGACGTCGCAAACGATCATCCGGCGACCGCTGAGCAGTTTCGCCAAGCTTTCGCGACGTGACTCGCTGCGAACGGCATAAATTACCGTTGCACCGGCCGCTTCCAACATCACGGCGATCCGGTACGCGACACTCTTTTTGTTGGCGACGCCCATCACCAGAATCGTTCGACCGCCCAGAGCCAGAAAATCGCTCATCGTTTATGCTTCCCGCGGATTAGCGACCGAACAAGCGAAGTCCAACCGCGCGGCCACTTTATCATTCAGCAACACTTTGCCGGTCAGAAAGAAAGCCGGTCCGACGTGATCGTTCAACGTCACATCGACGACGATCGTATCGCCGGGACGAACCATTTTTTTGAACTTCACCCCATCCATTCGCGTCGCCACGGGCACCACATCTGCCCCGCTGGGGGTGTGTCGACTGAGCAAAATGGCTCCCGCCTGCAGACAACATTCGCACTGGATTACGCCCGGAACAATGGGATAATCGGGAAAGTGCCCTTGCACAAAAAAGTCATCCGGCGAAAACGTCTTCTTGCAAACAATTCGTTTTTCATCGATTGAAACGATTT
>DIUH01000070.1 GCA_002428205.1 Planctomycetaceae bacterium UBA6163 | reverse complement strand
CCATTATGAGAAAAGCTTGGTGGGCAATCGCGCTGATCGCGGTTTTCTTGTTACCGATGTATTCGTTGCACGGCGAAGAACCCACCGGAATCGACTGGAAACTGCAAGGCACCGCGAATTGGCAGCCGCGTGATTCACAAGCTGAGTTCGTTCATGACGGAAAAATGTGGATCGGTGGCGGTTGGTTCGATTCCAATTCGGCGCCACCACGTGATGTTTGGTCATCGACCGATGGTGTGAAGTGGAAACAGCTCACTGCAAATGCCCCCTGGCTTCACAGCGACCTGCCGATGAACATCACATTCGACGGCAAGATGTGGATGATGGGCGGATGGTACAACGGACGATTGCCGGGGCATTCGGCGAGTAACCAAGTCTGGGCTTCGCCCGATGGCGAGCACTGGGATTCAGTAACCAAATCTGCGGCGTGGTCACCGCGAATCGCTGCGGCGACCGTCGAGTTTAAAGGCAAGATGTGGCTGCTTGGCGGCACCGAAAACTATTACTTCGGCGATTCGACGAGTTTAAAGAATGACGTTTGGTCGTCGGCCGACGGATCGAATTGGCAGCAGGTCACCGCGGCAGCGCCTTGGTCGCCGCGAGCTTATCATCAAGCGGTTGTGTTGGGTGACAAGATTTATGTTCTTGGCGGAGGCGATTACGCGCCTCGGCATCATGCCGTCAACGACGTTTGGTCTTCACCCGATGGAGTCAACTGGACACAGGAAACCGCAGCCGCCCCTTGGTCGTCGCGGATTTGGTTTTCATCAACCGTGTATCGCGACCGCATGTGGGTGCTGGGTGGGTGGTCGCAAGCGACCGGAAACGTCGGCGACGTTTGGCATTCGGCCGATGGTAAAAATTGGCAACAACTGATCACACCAACATCTTGGAAAGCAAGGCATGAACATTCCGTGTTTCTGCACCAAGACAAACTTTGGATCGCGGGCGGACATGCACAGCCGTTATCTAGCGAAGTCTGGTCGCTCCACTTGCCAAAACATTGGAAACCGTCAAGCAAGTAGGCTGCGATTTCAGCCTTCTATAGATGGCGGTCGATCTGGCAAACCGAAACCGATCTTCGGTTCATGGCAACGCGATCGAAGCTCCGGCGATCGCCGCAGCTTCGACAATCGCCGCGTTGCGCACGTAAGGTGGTCGCTGGATGTAAGGATAGACACAATCGCCACTGCGGAAGTGCCCCATTTTGTATTCGAATTCACATGGCGGGCGTACCGTCATCAAGTAAGGCAACATCGGAACCGTAGCAAAAAATCTTGCTCCGCTGATCATCGGCGTCAGTTTCGGAAACCGCTCGTGTCCGTGTCGCTCTAACATGACGTCTTCGAAGTAGAGTGGATGTGAAAAAGTATTTGCGGCGGCGAAATCATAATTCGACAATCCCCACGACGGGTCGCGATCGCTGGTCTGCTCTCGCAAGGTTTCTTGAGCCCGTTCGGCCGGTCCTGTATAAGATTTTGGCAAGCTGCCGTTACCAATTTCAGAAGTTGCGGTCGTAGCTGTGGTGATCGCAGGCAGCATTAGTCGGCCACCTTCGGCGATTGTAGGTAACCTTTCGTTGCCACCAAAAATCGACTCACCACCCAACTTCGTCTCATCGCGATCAGCGTTCGCAGCGGCCTGCGGTTTTTTCGCGGTTAAATACTTGCTGATGCCTTCAGCGCCGACGATCGATGGCGAGAATAAATTGCACGAAAATCCCAACGCCGCAAGTGCCTTGTAGAACTTAGTGTGTGAATAGATCCGACGGGCGGATTGATGCGTAATTGAACCCGCTGCTCGTGTCGCTGATTGATTGATCGACATGCCAAGTCCCTTTGGTCATTTTCGGAACAACGATCTGCTGAACCGACTTGTTCGACAAACGTCCCGTGACGCTCTCCTTGGTTCAATCGACGGTTCCAGTCGTAATCCGAAGAACATTTGCCACAGCAATCAGAACCGGCATCGGCGTCAGCCTCTACGCCAGCGGCAAAGTTTGCCGCCGGTGTGGTAACGCAATCAAGCCGCGTCCGACTGGGCATCGAACCGTCACTTTTGTCGCTTTTCGTAGCCAGCATCGTGAAGAATGCGGAAACCCGTGTGAACAGTAATTTGGCCGACAAGGGAAGATAAAGTCGCTGAAAACGGATTTTGTAAAAAATTATCCAACCTAACGGGGTAATCCGACGTATGCTTCATTGTATCGGTTGATGAAGGCAGAAAGCCGGATTCGACAAGAGACGGAGCTGCCTCAGCACCCGATGCGACGTTCGGCTTGGTCCTTTTTGGCCACGCAACGCAAGTCTCGATTCTTATCTCATCTGATCACTGCGTCCCGCTTGAAGCTGGTGGAATCGGCATTCTGACAAAGTTTGATCCGAGGAGTTTGGGCGAGAACTGATTGCCGTGCTGCCCGACAGGCCAGCGGTCGTTCCCTCATCTTTTCATCGGGAGATCGTGTCATGGGTCATCTGAATGGCGACATGGCGGCACACATCGCTGCCACAACCTCCGAACCAACCGGTATCGCTCACTACTCAGGCATCGCGGCGCACGGTTTGCTTCGCCATGCCGCATCTGTTTTGCCAAATCGGACCGCGATCCGATATGGACGCCAGCAGTGGACGTACGAGCAATTGAATTATGACGCGGTTCGATGCGCTGCGATGTT
>DIUH01000372.1:3172-3645 GCA_002428205.1 Planctomycetaceae bacterium UBA6163 | reverse complement strand
GGCAACGATTGTGGAATCTGTTTGCTGGACGGAAAACTGTTCTATTCCACGTTCTTCGGCTATTCGTCCAGCCTTCGTCAACGACGCGGACTGCCGGTTGAAAACAACGGCTTGACGGCATGCCTTGACCCTCAGACGGGCGACGTCATTTGGACGACGAACAAATACTATGTCACAGCGAAGTGCACGCTGAGCGCTCGCGACGGACGGATTTATATTGGCGGATTCAATCGTGCGATCGAAGGGACTGACGACCGGTTTGTTTGGTGCTTGGATGCCAAAGATGGAAGTTTGGTTTGGAAGTCGGACCCGGTTACATCCGCTTTGAACGTGGTGACGGTCGGGCCGAAGTTCATTTTCTCAAATGCGCTTCGCGGCCGCGGAAATGTTTTTGATCGACAAACTGGTGAGGTAATCGGAACCGTCGGTCATAATTATGCCTGTTGCCGGTTTACGTTGTCCGAACCTTATGT
>DIUH01000372.1:393-3086 GCA_002428205.1 Planctomycetaceae bacterium UBA6163 | reverse complement strand
TTTGCCGCCGGTTTGGATCCGTAGTGAGCAGGCAGAATCGAAAGATTAGACTTTGCCGGATTTGTGGGGATACCAATTGGTTGAGGCCGGATCGTTATCGGTTAGCGCCATCCGTCGGGCTTGGGTTTTCAATTGCTGGCGTTCGCGTTCGCATTCTTCGCGTTGTGCGCGCAGGTCTTCGCTGCGCTGTTGGGCCCACAGCCGAAACGCTCGCTCGCGTCGTTCTTGCATCGCAATGTCGGCATTCAGTTTGGCCGAACGAGCGTCGAGATCCTCGCTTAACCGTTGGATGTAGTCGAGCAAGTCTTCGGCGTGTGCGATTCCGACCAGAGAATCATCCAAGCAGGGCAGAAAATCGTCGACGTCACGCCGCGGTTCCCCTGTTACACCCAACTGTCGCGAAGTCGCCTGCGGTTGATCGAACCGGCCTGCATGCGACGATGCTGCGGCACCGATTTCGACGGTGGCCGAACGGTGCGACAGATTCTGCGGCACGACGTGCGTTGGCGGCAACACGTTTGTGGCGTGTGGTGAGTCGATGCGATGGGTGATTTCGCCATCAAATCCCGCGTCCGAAGACTGCGGTGGCGTCGGTTCCGAATGAGGGGGCATCGGTAAAGTCACAAAGGAGGCGACTGCACAGAAAGTGGAGGCGTTCCTGTGCGGCGACGTTGGCCGCCAAGCATTCGATTCGGCGAGATTTCCGACTTACTGCAGGAAACCGATTCCGGCGGCTATAATCGTCAGAACGCTCGCCTACGCACCCATGGGCCGTTTGCCGATTTTTTTGCAAACTCAGCACCACCCCGTTCGGGTTGTCGACCGCTGAACTATCCTGGGGTGAATTGCGTACGGTGGTGTCAGCATCAACATTCGCACAACGACCCCGTATTTTCCGAGGAAAATCAACCATGTACCAGTCCGCATCACTGCCCACGAAACGCAGGACGCAGGGCCCGCTGGCCAAATGCACTTCTTCCGTTTTGCTGGCGACGTGTCTGTTCGCCGGTTTGGCCATTCCGCGAAACGTCACCGCAGACGAAGCGAGAAATGCGGCAGTCCGCAAGTTGGCCGATCGAGGTATCGAGTTTTTGATGACACGAGGCCAGGCGGAGAACGGTGCGTTCAGCCCCGAAAGCGGTTCGGCGGTCACGAGCCTGTGTCTTGCGGCCATTTTGCGACATCGCCCCGAAGCGGTGAACGATCCGGCGATTAGAAAAGCGATCGCCTTTATCGAGTCGAACTTTCGTCCCGACGGTGGCGTTTATGTAGAAGGTTCGCTTTATAAGAATTATGAGACCTGTGCGGCAGTCGATGCATTGATTCGAGCAAACGTTGATGGACGTTACGACAGTAATTTAGAACGAGCACGCTTGTTCATTCGCGGGTTGCAGTGGGATGAAGGCGAGGGGCTAACGCCTGAAGATCCGGCATATGGCGGCGCAGGCTATGGTTCGAAAAGTCGACCAGACTTATCCAACACCTCTTTTATGATCGAAGCGTTGCGCCAATTGGGTGACAAACCAGATGACGAAGCGATTCAAAAGGCTTTGATGTTTGTGTCGCGAACTCAAAATCTAGAAGGATACGGGAACGACACCGAGCACGCCGGCGCCGTTAAAGATGGTGGTTTCTATTACACGCCAGCCGCGGGTGGCTCGAGCCAAGCGGGCGAAACGGCTACAGGTGGCCTGCGCAGCTATGCGTCGATGACATACGCAGGTTTCAAAAGCATGATCTATGCGGGGCTAACCCAAGACGATCCTCGTGTTGCCGCCGCGCTGTCGTTTATCCGCCAAAACTATTCCTTGGAAACCAATCCGGGGATGGGCGACGCCGGCCTGTTTTATTATTACCACACGTTCGCGAAGGCCTTGGCCGCAGGCGAAATTGATATTTTGGACGATGCCAGCGGCAAGCCACACGTATGGCGTGACGACTTGATCAAGGTCTTGACCGAGACGCAGATGGAAGACGGCAGTTGGGTTAATAAGTCGAATGAACGTTGGATGGAAGGGAACCGAAACCTGGTAACCGCCTACGCGCTGCTCGCTTTGGATTATTGCAAAGAATAGCGATGACCCGTTGGCCGGTGACGAGGAATTCGCTGGCGCGATTTTAGATCGTTTGTTGCATTCGGTGACGGTACTCAATGCGCAGGGCGAAGTCACCGATTCAAGGGCACGGTGGGTGGGCCTTGGACCGCCATCCACAATCCCGCAATAATCCGCACGCGAGTTGCTCAGCAGCGACGACACTATCTATTAGAACCGCAACCAATAATACAGCATCACCGCTGTAAGTGACGGAGAAGGATCGGTTGTAGAGCGGTATGTGTATAGTGCGTATGGCCAAGTGACCATCGCCGATGCGTCGGGATCTGAGATCTCAAATTTAGCAATTGCGAATCGCTACACGTATACCGGCAGGGAAGGGGATGAAGGTTTAAGCCTGTATCACTATCGAGCGAGGATGTATGATGCAGCAGGTGGAAGGATTGCGAGCCGGGACTCGATTGGGTACGTGGATGGGCCAGATGCTTATGGTATGTATTTCCTGCTCATCGGTGTAGATCCGTTTGGCTATGGTTGGATCGGAGCGTTTGTTGGCGGCATTGGCGGCACAGTAGGCGGAGTTATTGGAGGCGGAGTAACGGGTGCAAAAGCACCAGAGTCCGAGTGAATCTACGGCTG
>DIUH01000372.1:0-329 GCA_002428205.1 Planctomycetaceae bacterium UBA6163 | reverse complement strand
ACACCAGCGTGCTCCACGAACGGTGCAGCAACGCGGAATCCGGTCCATGATGCGATTGAACAGTTCAAAATCAGCCGAGTCCGAGTGAATCTACGGCTGAAGACGGCGCGTAGGCCGGGTTGAATCTTCTTGGTACGTCCGAATTGGATTGAGCATGCGCTGGTGTACAGCCTTTAGGCGACAAGGGAATGTATCAAGAATGATTTTCGCTGTGTCTTTCTCATGCTTGGCGGCTAAAGCCTGGACACCAACATCGCTAGTTGGAAGGACGAGTCATCGATCAGACCGCATCCTTTCTCCTATCATTTGGTCCGACGTATCTATTGCCG
>DIUH01000025.1:3450-5056 GCA_002428205.1 Planctomycetaceae bacterium UBA6163 | reverse complement strand
CGGGCGACCGGCGGTTTGCAGATTCCACCAGGGGTTGAGATTGAAGATTTTCTTATGTATTTGCAAGAGTTGAGAAGGCGATGAAGGAATGCGAAATGTACCAATCTAAAAAGTTCAGTTCCTAGCAATCCCATTGGTATCTACACAAGTCACGAGGCGTAAATGTACCGATTCACACCAATCCCGCAGGCTTGCCCTGCGGTTCGTTCGGTTTCTTGCTACATGGCGAAAGGACGCATCCCTCTCGCACGTGGCCGGCTGATTTGCCGTAGGCAAATCAGCCGGCCAAGGGCGTGCGTTTTTGTTCGTTCGTGCAGTAGCAGGAAACCGAACGAACCGCAGGACAAGCCTGCGGGATTGCAAGGAATCCGCAGTTTCACGGTGCGGAAATTGTGTAGATACCAACGCACCTCTCCCCCACCGCCCACCGCCCACCGTCTACTGCCCACTCCCCACTCCCCACTCCAAACCTCACCCCGAATCGCCTTAAAACGCGTTTTTTCTTGGCGTTTCCAACGGCTTCGACCATAATGATAGCACTCCTCCAACACCACTTCTTTCCACATTTCGAGCGATTCCTATGGCAACGGTCCTGATTGACAAATTGCTGCAAGCAGCGGTCAAACAGGGAGTTAGCGACATTCACATCGTTTGCGGACAACCGCCGGTTTTCCGTCTGCATGGTCGAATGCGAAAGCTCGAAACGAAAACGCTCGAAGCCGAAGACACCGTGGCGCTGATGAAAAGCATCACGCCAGAGCGGTGCCAGCGGGAGTTGCAGGAAACGGGCAGCACTGACTTTGGGTTTGCTTTCGGCGACCTGGCGCGGTTTCGCGTGTCGGTCTTCAAACAGCGCGGCTTCATCTCGATGGTGTTGCGGCAAATCCCCAACGACAAACTGACCCCTGAACAGTTGGGCCTGTCCGAAGCGGTCGTGAAATTGGTCCACCGCCCGCGCGGGCTGTTCTTGGTTACCGGTCCGACAGGCAGCGGCAAGAGTACGACGCTGGCCAGCTTGATCAACATGCTGAACGAAACGGTCGACCACCACATTATCACGATCGAAGACCCGATCGAGTTTTATCACGAGCACAAAAAGAGCACGATCAACCAGCGTGAAGTCGGCGTCGATGTGCCTAGTTTTTCCGAAGCGATTCGGCGTGCGTTGCGGCAAGACCCTGACGTGATCCTGGTCGGCGAGTTGCGAGACTTGGAAACGATCGAAGCGGCGATCAGCGCAGCGGAAACCGGTCACATCGTTTTCGGCACCCTGCACACCAACAGTGCCCAGGGTACCGTCAACCGAATCATTGACGCGTTCCCCGGCAACCTGCAAGACCAAGTGCGGACGCAGTTGGCCAGCTCGCTGATCGGCGTTGTTGCCCAGACGCTGCTGCCCAAGATCGGTGGCGGTCGCTGTGCGGCTTATGAGGTTTTGATCGTCACGTCGGGGATCAGCAACCTGATTCGTGAAAACAAAACGTTCCGAATCAATAGCGCGATTCAGACCGGTGCGAAGTTCGGCATGCAACTGATGGACGACGCACTTTATAACCACTGGGTCGCCGGCAGAGTCACCGTCGAAGATGTGCTCGGTAAAGCACAC
>DIUH01000025.1:2284-3445 GCA_002428205.1 Planctomycetaceae bacterium UBA6163 | reverse complement strand
GAAAACGGCAAGCCGCAATAAAGTTTTCGCCGTCTTTCGCGACTCAATCTCCTAGTTTCAAACTTCAAACTTCAAACTTCAAACTTCCCCCATGGCCCCACGACGCATTGGACAGATCCTAGTCGACCTTGGATTCTTGACCGACGAGCAGCTTGAAGTGGTGCTCGAGGAGCAGGAGCAGCAGCCCGGTGCGCTCTTTGGCAAAGTTGCCGAAGACATGCAGTTGATCACTGACGAGCAGTTGATTCAGGGGTTGGCCGAGCAGTTGGGGATGCAGACGGTGGAGCTGTCAGAAGCGACGCTCGACCCCAAAGTTTTGGAAAAGATCACCGAAACGATGGCCCAGCTTTATCGAGTCATCCCGCTTTCTTTCGATGAATCGTCCCAGTCGTTGACGCTCGCCACGTGCGACCCTCAAAACCTGTCGATTCAAGACGAGTTGAGGACGTTTCTTGGCTATGAGATTCGGATGGTCATCGCGGCCGAACGCGACCTGAAAGCGGCAATTACTCGGTATTACGACAGTGAAAGCGAGAGCGTTGAAAAGCTGGTCGCCGAATTGGCCAATGACGAAGAATTGAAGGCCGCGATTTCGTTATTGGAAAACGAGAAGTTTAACCTAACCGATATGGAGGCGCTCGCCGATTCTGCTCCGGTTCGAAAGCTTTTGAACATGGTGTTGCTGATGGCGATCAAGGACCAGGCCAGCGACATTCACTTCGAGCCGTTCGAAGACGAGTTTCGAATCCGCATTAAGGCTGAAGGCGTGTTGTATGAAATGGTGCCGCCGCCACGCCACCTTGCCTTTGCGATCACCACTCGCGTCAAGGTGATGGCAAACCTCGACATTGCCGAACGCCGCATGCCCCAAGACGGACGCATCGAATTGATGGTCGGTGGCCACCCGGTCGACCTTCGTGTCAGCGTTTTGCCGACGATCTTTGGTGAATCGGTCGTTATGCGAATTCTCGACCGCAGCGTCGTGAATCTGTCGCTGAACAATGTCGGCATGGACGAAGCGGTGTTGGTCCGTTTTCGACACGCGATCGATCGTCCCAACGGGATCATCTTGGTGACCGGTCCGACCGGCAGCGGAAAGACCACAACGCTCTATTCGGCATTAACCGAATTGAATGACCCGGGCGAAAAACTGATCACGAC
>DIUH01000025.1:0-2253 GCA_002428205.1 Planctomycetaceae bacterium UBA6163 | reverse complement strand
GACATCGCGATCCAGGCCGCACTGACGGGCCACCTTGTCTTCAGCACGCTGCACACCAACGACGCGGCCGCAACCGTCACACGTTTGACCGACATGGGGATCCAGCCGTTCATGATCTGTGCTACGGTCGAAGCGATCCTGGCCCAGCGGTTGGTGCGGCGCATTTGCCCCAAATGCCGCGAAGAGGTTCGTGTCAGTGCCGACCTATTGTTCGAACTCGGCATGGAACGCGACCAATTGGAAGGGAAAAAATTCTATCGCGGTACCGGATGCGACGCGTGTAACAACACCGGATACAAAGGCCGCGTCGGTTTGTTTGAACTGATGGTCCTGAACGACCTGATTCGCGACATGGTGATGGCCAACGCATCGACCGACGAGATTCGTAACCAAGCACAAAAAGACGGCATGATCACCTTGCGCGAGTTCGGCATGGGGCTCGCCGGCAGCGGGATCACCAGCCTCGAAGAAGTCGTCCGCGAAACGATCGAAGAAGGCTGATAGCGATCATGAGTGATTGCGGCTCCCCTCTCCCCGAATACTCGCGAGCCTAAGCGAGTGAGTGTTCGGGGAGAGGGGCTGGGGGTGAGGGGCCATCGTCATGTCAAAGTTCGTTCTTTTCATAGAAATCAATTTGGGCGCGCAAACCGACAATTTTATGAAATCTTTTTCCTTCATCAATCGTGGTCCCTAACATTCCACTGTCGCAAAACAGTCGTTTTCAAACTTCCCCTTTCAAAATTCATACTTCGCCACTCTCTCCTCCTCCTAATTCCCGCTGAAAAAAAATGCCAACTTTTCAATTCGAAGCGATGGACGCCAAGGGTCAGGAGATCCGNNACGGCCCAGCAGGCGGCCAAGAAAAAAGGGAAACGTGGCTTCGCGATGGGCGGAGCGAAAACGAAACACATCTGCGCGTTCACTCGGCAATTATCGATTTTGCAAGACGCCGGGTTGCCGATCTTGCGCAGCCTGAAGATTTTGGAAAACAACCAGAAACCGGGCAAGCTGAAGAATGCGCTGCAAGACGTTTGTGAAGAAATTGAAGGCGGATCGACGCTCAGCGAAGCGATGTCCAANNNNCGAGCCGAATCGCTCAAACGCAAAGTCAAGGGTGCACTAGTTTATCCGTGCATCGTCGTCTCGGTGGCGATCTTGATTCTGACATTCATCATGTTGTTCATCGTTCCGACGTTCGAAAAGATGTTCGACGAGTTCGGGCTGACGTTGCCCGCGCCGACATTGTTGTTGGTCGCGATGAGCAGCTATATCGCCAACTATTGGTTCTTGTTGATCATCATGCCGATCTGTGCTGGCATTTTGGTTAAGTTGTTGCGGAAGTTCAAACAGGGCCGCATGGGCTTTGACATGTTCATCATCAAACTGCCGATCTTCGGTGGGCTGGTTGAAAAGAACATCATGGCTCGGACCACACGAACACTCGGAACGCTCGTCTCCAGCGGTGTGCCGATTCTGGAAGCGCTCAACATCACCCGCGAAACCGCTGGTAATGCGATGTTCGAGCGGATGTATGGCAAGGTGACCGAAGCGATCCGCGAAGGTGAGATTATCAGCAAGCCGCTGGCGGCCAACAGCACCCCTGGGTTCCACCCGATGGCAATGGTGTTCTGGATGCTGCTCGGATCGTTCCCAGGCGTGATGATGGCCTCGGTCGCGATCACGGCCAAAGGAACCAAGCTCGACACTGGCACGATGTTGCAAACCTTAACGATGCTATCGATCCAAGCGATCGTCGGCGGCATGGTTGCTGGTGCCGGTTATTATGCCATGAAGATGAAAGTTCGAGTCGTCGACGACTTGGTCGTCAACATGGTTGACGTCGGCGAAGAGACCGGCGAGCTCGACACGATGCTTTATAAAGTGGCCGACACCTATGACGAAGAGGTGCGAGTCATGACTGACTCGTTAACCGCCTTGATGGAACCGCTGATGATCGTGTTCCTAGGCGTCGCCGTCGGATTTATTGTTATCAGCCTATTCATGCCCCTAGTAGAACTGATCAGCGGATTGACATAAGCCATTGTAAAACGATTGTCCCCAATCGTTCCCCCAAACCNNCAAACCGATCCGGCATTCGATTTGCGACATAAACAGAACCGCCGGCAGATCAGCGGGATGGGGCGCTGAAAACCCAACCTTATCCATACACATTACCAAGATTGTCGTTCTAAGCGACAAAAGCGAGAGCGAAGCGGTCTCATAACAAGACGCAATGTTCTCAAAATGAAACAG
>DIUH01000163.1 GCA_002428205.1 Planctomycetaceae bacterium UBA6163 | reverse complement strand
CTGACTTTGTCTGTTCGTCTGACTTAGGCTGGGCGATTCGCTTGTGATCGGGATCGAACTTCAGAATGATCGGCTCGTTGTCTTGCGAAACGACTGAGTTCGAATTGTGCATCGGGCGGCTTTCGGAGAGACTCGTTGGAACGCGTGATTCGCAAAAGCTGATGAACCCAAACAGACGCATCCACCCTTCTTTTGCCTGGCGCTTCTGTGACCACCCTCAATAAACGAAAGACGATCGCGCAGTGAAGTAGTGGATACCCGGATGCCCCAAACGGCGACAAGCCCGATTTTCTGCCGCCCGCCTCTGGGCCTCTCCCGGCCAACACCGCACCGACGCGTCTACATTTGCTTGTACGATGGGCTGATGTTTGTGCTAAAGCACACTTGATTGCCCTCCTTATTGACGCCAACAAGCCGTCAGGTGGGCTGTGTGGGCGGCAAGTGTAAGCAATAAACGCCAGTTTTTTCGGCGCGGCGCAAAGTTGCCGGACCTTGCTTTGGCGTTGGCATACAGTTGCCCTATGGCCCCTTCGTCCCCCTGCTTCACGGCAGTCGGTCGGTACATTGTTGACGACCAGCCTTGGCAGACCTTGATTCGAAACGATCGGCAAACTAGCTTTGCCGGTTCACCTAGTTCTTGCAGAGACTTATTTTCATGATTCGTGAAATACAGATTCTTAAATCTTCTGTAACTCCGCCCTAATCCATTCGAGCGTCGAGTTGTCGTCTGTTCTCGCAACCTTTTGGAGCAGGCCGAAGCAAGTCTTTTCGTGCCTAAATGGTTGCGGCATTGTCTCGCGGAAGAACCTTGGGCTTAAGCAAGATTTGTAAGCTTGAACCCGCCAAGCCGAACGGTTCGATCGGCTCTTTCATCGCTTTCTTTGTCTCTCGTTCAGGATGTATGGTACCTAAATGCTAGATCTATTTCGCTCACGGCCTGAGAACCTTAAGAATGAACTTCTATCAGGCCTTACCGTCGCACTAGCACTTGTGCCCGAAGCGATCGCGTTCGCATTCGTCGCTGGCGTATCGCCAATCATCGGATTGTACTCCGCGTTCTTCATTGGGTTGATTTGTGCACTTTTGGGCGGCCGTCCGGGCATGATTTCGGGCGCGACCGGTGCGATGGCGGTCGTCGTTGTCAGCTTGGTGGCGATTCACGGCATTGAATATCTTTTCCCAACAGTGATCCTTTGTGGCATCCTGCAAATGATTGTCGGAACCGCACGCCTGGGTGTGCTGATTCGTATGGTGCCACACTCAGTCATGCTCGGTTTTGTCAACGGATTAGCGATCGTTATCTGCATGGCACAATTTGGCAGTTTTAAGACGGTAAACTCGCTGGGCGGCCTTGCGTACATGCAAGGCCCAGCGCTGGGGATCATGGTCGCGCTAGTCGCTTTGACGATGGCGATCATTTGGGTGCTTCCTAAGTTGACTAAGGCTGTCCCCGCCTCTTTGGTCGCGATTTTGGTTGTTAGCGGCATCGGATTTACATCTAACCGATTGTTGCCAGTGGATATGGCGGCAGAAAACCAACGCCAAGTCGTTATGACAGTTGGCGATATGCTCGCAACCAACGCAAAGGTCGCTGCCGCGAAGAGCCTATCCGAAAAGGGGGCTAAGTCTGTTTTGGCCAACGATGCACCGACGACCGTCCTCGCCGGGCAGCATTCATCCGCATCCACTGCCAAAGAGTTGACACCAGAGCAAATCGCCACAGTCGCCGATGCGATGAACAATATCGACCCGAGCGCGACCAGTATTAGTGCCGGATTGCCAACGCTGTTTTTTCAAACATTCACCCTGCCGCCTATCTCCTTTGCAACCCTCTGGATCATCTTGCCGTTCGCAACCGTGTTAGCCGCAGTCGGTTTGATCGAATCATTGATGACGTTGACACTGATCGACGAAATTACGGAAACGCAAGGCAACAGCAATCGTGAGTGCTTGGGCCAGGGGTTCGCAAACATCGTCTGTGGAATGTTTGGTGGTATGGGAGGATGTGCGATGATCGGTCAATCGCTGATCAACGTCGAATCCGGTGGTCGTGGGCGCATCTCCGGTGCCTTTGCCGCCTGCTGCCTGTTGACGTTTGTGATGTTCCTGTCGCAGTGGATCGAAATGATTCCGATGGCCGCGTTGGTCGGTGTTATGTTTATGGTGGTGATTGGAACGTTCGAATGGGCATCGTTGAAGCTCTATCGCAAGGTACCAACAACCGATTTTCTGGTGATGGTGATCGTGACTGCTTATACCGCCTTTATGCACGACCTCGCTTCCGCAGTAATCTTGGGTGTCATCGTTTCTGCCTTAGCCTTTTCATTCAAGCACGCCAAAAACATCAATGCGGATATTCGATTCAATGAACATGGCGCCAAGGTTTATCAACTGCACGGCCCATTGTTCTTTGCATCCGCGACGCAATTCAAAGAGCTGTTCGATGCGCGAAACGATCCTGATACGGTGGTAATCGATTTCTATTACACACGCGTTTATGACCATTCGGGGATGGAAGCGATCCAGTCGATCGCCGGCAAGTATCAACAAATGGGCAAGACGGTTCACCTGACTCATATGAGCGAATCGTGTCGAGCGATGATTGGCAAGGCAAAGGATCTTGTCTGTGTTTCAATGTCAGACGAGCCGCAATTTCACGTTTCAACAGATCGTTTTCACGGCGCCAAGCAGGAAAGCGGCGGCGTCGTCGCGACTTCTCAGGCGCGGCCTACGTAGGCCTGCTCTCCCAGGTGAGAGTATCCAGATTGTTAGCGCGATTCACTTCCGCCGAACCGCGCAATCGCTAGCTTCGAGGGTGCATTCGCCTCTCGGGCTGGTTATGCGGATCGCTTGCAAAACAGCTTTCGCGCGTTTTCTGTAGTCTGAGCCGCGAGCGCCTCTGGCCGGTCGCCACGCGCCGCTGCGAGACATCGCAGCGTATGCTGGACCCTCGATGGTTCGTTGGGACGCTTGCCCCGAAACGGTTCGGGACTAAGGTACGGACAATCGGTTTCGATCAAGATCCGATCGGCCGGTACGCGTTTGGCCACGTCTCGTAAATCGTCTGATTTTTTGAACGTGATCATTCCCGCAAAACTGATCATCAGCCCTAAGTCAAGGCACTGCTTGCAAACGTCCCAATCGCCGGTATACGAATGCATCACGCCAAGTATCGGCCCTGTTGCAGCGTGCGGTTTCAATTGGTCGACGATTTCTTGACCGCATTCACGCATGTGAATCACCAACGGTAACCGCTTCGCACGGCCAAGCTCGATATGCCGTTCAAAATAATCTTGCTGTAATTCCCAAGGAGTATCTTTCCAATATCGATCCAATCCCGTCTCACCGATCCCACGCACCGTGTCGTGATCCGCCAACCGTTCGATCATCGGCCAATCTTCGGCTAGCGCTTCGGCCGCGCTGTTGGGTTGGATGCCGACGGTCGCGAACAGAAAATCGTTATGCAACGTGGCCAGATCGCAAGCCGCACGACTGGTCGTCGCATCAAACCCGACCACATTGACCGCGACTAATCCGGCCGCTTTTGCGTCGGTGATGATGCGATCAAAACAGTCTTGAAACGATCGATCGGTCAGGTGCGCGTGGGTATCGTACAGCTCAAGGGACATCTGGGGGGCACCGCTCATCATCAAGCAACTTTGCTCATCTGCGAAGCCGCGTTGCCCGCGACATTCCAGCCGAGTTGGCTCAACAATACATCGGCCGCTCGCGCAATTCCACCGGCGCTCCCTTGGTCCGCTCGCAATGCTTCCAGCTGCGAAACTAAAGATTCATAATAAAAATCATCATTCAACATCGCTGACGTGCTGCGGTACAGATAGTCGATCGCCGGTTCTGGATTCCCCACCGAAACCATTTCTGGAAAGATCGTTCGACCCGCCATTAGGTTGACGAGCGTGATGCTCTTCACTTTGACCATTAATTTTGCATAGGCATGCAGGAAGCGGCCGACGCGATAGATCACCGATGCCGGCTTGCCGCGAGCGAGCAGTTCGAGGCTGACCGACCCGCTGACCATCATTCCGCAATGGCTCGCCTGGATCACTTCGCTCGTTTTGCCAACGAAGATATCGATTGGCAACTTGCGATCCTCATCTGTCAATTGGTTGCGGCACCAAAGTCCGTGCGTATCACGCAACGCAGCGATCAGAAAACGAACATCCGGATGCTGTTTCGATAACCTGCGAATCGATTCCAACATCAACGGAAAATTGCGATGCACTTCATGGTTGCGCGACCCGGGTAGCACCGCCACCAATCGCTCGCCCTGTTGACGCCGGGCGGCCAAGCGGTCCATCACCAGCGGGTCGAGCGGTTGTTCCGCAACGGCATCAAAGAACGGGTGTCCAACATATGTGTTTTCAACGCCGTGATCGTTGTACCACTGCTGTTCCAGCTTTAGAACCGACAGCACATGATCGACGTTGCGACGCATCTTGCGGACTCGCCATCCTCCCCACGCCCACAACTGAGGTGGCAGGTAGTAAAACACAGGAATACCGTATTTTTTGGCTCGCTTAGCGATATGCCAATTGAAGCCGGGAAAGTCGACTAACAGCACCGCGTCGACGCTGCCGCTGCGAAAAACTTCCTCCGCCTGGTCAGCACGTCGAAAAAACTCTCGCAATTTCGGTAACACTTCCAACAGTCCGACGACGGCCATTTTGGTCAGGTCGTGATCGATCCGGCATCCTGCATCACGCATCGTTTCGCCGCCGAACCCGCGAAAGCGGATTCCGGGTTGCCGGCGCGAGATTTCACGAATCAATCGCCCGGCGTGTTGATCGCCACTCGGTTCGCCGACAGACAAGAAAAGCGTCTTACCGCCACGCTGCGTCTCGCTGCGTGCGGCCAGCAGGCGATCGAGGCTTGGGTGTGGCGGCAGCGCTCGCCCACTGTCCGGCGGTGCGATTCCCGAGCGAAACGGGATGACAATCTTCTGTTGTGGTTTGTCCATACCTGACGTGTATTCGCCGCCACGGATGCCCGTCAAGAGATTTTGCCCACCGCCGCGCCGCGATTACCGAAAAACGCAATCGCAACTCCCGCAATCCCCTGAAGCCAAACCCTGTTCCTAGTCGCCCAGTTTAGCCGGCATCCCCGTCTTTACACCGCATCCCTCAACCAAAACACCAGCCAACAGGCCGGTGAGCGTCATTGGACCACAATTTTCCGTCGTATTTTATTCCTGTCACACGTGTATTCGCCTGCGTGCTCACGAACGCTCCGCGGTCATTCCCATCGTATAAAGCATTTGTCTGCCAAAGTTTACGAACTTCCCAGTTCTGATCGGCATTGACACATTTCGGGCCTGCAATCGGAAAATTAACGACGGACAACCCAGCAGCCTAAAACCCACATAACTCTGCTTTAATACCAAGTGACAAGCTTGGCAGCGATGGTCCGCGAAGCCTCTTGGTTGCTAGCAAATCGCATCCGCCGGTATACTCAACCTTGACGAAAGGTGAGTCATCGAGTCTGGTTGCGAACGATAAACGCCAAGGAACATAAAAGTTGAGCGACGTTAATCCATATGATTCTCCAAGCGTTCCATCGTCATCGGATACACTCGTTAGGCCAAGTGATGACCAGTATGCTCGTCGTCGTTTCGGGGGTGTTCTCGGAGTCGCATCGCTAGCCGCTGGGTTTGGATTCGTTAGTTGGACGCAACTGATGGTTTCAAGCGACCTTTCGATTGATGAGCGTGTGGTGGCTGGTTTAATGGTGGCTTGCTTAGTTGCTGCGCCCTACTTACTGATCTGGCTAGCCTGCCGCAGCCTGCGTTTCTGGCTCGCTCGCGTCATAATGGCCGTCGCTCTTGCTGGCTGCTGTTTGCTTGGCTTCTATGCATTCGATCAAGTTGAAGCACAAGGTGGGATCTACTTCCTTTTCGCTCCTATATACCAACTGGCTGGCACCGTTGCCCTGTTCGTGCTCGCCGCTACCTTTGATCGGGTTTGGCGTTGGCACCTGGGCCGTTCTGTGCCTACGGAAGCGGACAGTTAGCAGCGCGCAGGTGACACGGCGAATGTGACAGAGCGATGGCATTCGCAATTTTTTGTGGTGGAAAGACGCTTGTCGGCGCTTGCCCATCACACCCGACCCGCTGACAATACGAACAGCGGGACGATCGCGGAGCCATGCGGTCAACTGCAGGAAGCGAAAACTAAACGTTTATTGCAGCTATCAGCAAATTATCATGCAGCAGGCCGATTTCTCCCGACTTCTGGATCTTGCGACTGCCGACGCGATTGCGCTGGCGAAGATGATGCTGCTGGACGAGCTTTCCGACCAGTACGTTTACCGGATTTTTCCCAACCAGTCTTTTGATGGCAATCGCGACGCTGAAGAAATCGTCTACCCGATGGATTCCCTAGGTTCGATCGACGACTACATCATGATGACGCGTGACGAGTGCATAAGTTTTATGTACCGAGAAGGCCGCCTTCCCGAATGGATAGACATTAGCGTTGGTGCGGCCGGCGCGGATTTAACGTACATCGCTGTCGGTGTTGCGGGCGATTTACTGACAACGACCAGCGGCTATATTATAACCGTACCGGACGCGGGCCGTTTGGGATTAAATCGCCGACACTTCCTAACTGGATTCTACCTGGCGAAAAGATTCCAAAATTTCGGCTTGCTGATACCGCCGACTGAATTGATGGGCGTAGTACGATAAAAAACAATTAGACTTAAAGGAAATGCGATGAGCGATCTGCAAGTGGTTGTCAAAGGGCAGCGTGGCGGAATGCTCCGCACCTTGTGTCTTATGGTGTGCCATTTTCTGGCAATCTTGATATTCTTCTTTGTTCCCGTCTTCATTTTCCCAACCGTGGCCGATCGCTTCGAGGCATTAGGTATCCAAAGCACATCGTTATTTATTTGGGCACGGTTGATTTCAGGTGTTTTCAGTGGTTACAAATTTCTGTTCTGGGTTTTTGCCGGCGTCCAGCTTTACATTATCTTTCGGCTTGCACGCTCAGAATCCAAGTGGCTTTCTCCCTACTCTCACTCAGTTCTTTTATTGATGAGCCTTTTGGGGATGTTTTTCGTGGCTTGGATGATCAATCCACTTGTCTTTGTCGCTCCAAACGTGGTTGCTGCACCGATTGGTGGCGACGAGAGTTTGAGGCCGAGGGATTCCTTGGTCATCGTGCCCGACCCAGCGGCAGACGATATCGGGACACGGAGTGCGTCATTATAGTTTTTGGGTGGTTGAACCGATTGGGTGTGCGGGTGTGCCGTAACTGCGCTGCGCTTGT
>DIUH01000023.1:1762-3898 GCA_002428205.1 Planctomycetaceae bacterium UBA6163 | reverse complement strand
TCGTGACAACCAACGGGTCAGTGAGATTCGCTCTAAATCGAGTCTTTCCAGCGTCTGATCAACCTCTTCAAGACGTTTTCGCAATTCACTGCGGGAGCGGTGGTCCAGCGTCATCAAACGCCCTGACATACCAACCGGTTGTTCCTTGCTGATCAAAACGACATAAGCAAATCGGCTGGAAGTCGAAACGATCTGCCAAGGAAACTCCGAGCCTTCTAATTCTTCAACATCACGGTGACGAAACTTATAAAGCCAAAGTTTCATACCGCCCAGTGATTCGGGCGGCGGCATGTGAAAGTCGCCCCAGGGTGCCGTCGCCGCAATCGCTCGCACCAGCTTTTCACGCTCTTCGGCCAGGTCGTCATGGGCGCGTTTATTGATTAAGGTTCGCCGGGCAACCAGATCACGGTCGTAACCCGAATCATGAGCCGCGCTGGGACGATGATCACGGCAGGCGGTTAAGTATTTGATCGCCGCGTAGACCTCGGTCCGCGACTTATCTTCCAGTTGCTGCGGTTTTGATTTTCCGTGCAGGTCAACCAAATGGACACAGCCGATCGATTGCAAACCGCGCAGCACTTCGTCCCGTTGGGATAAACAGCCGTAAAGCGTGACTTTAGAAAGTTTGACAATGGCCATAAAGGTAATCGACGTCGCTTAAGAATCCGACGCCTGCTTTCCTTTCGAAATTTTCGATCTTACAACAGCCGCACGCTCTTGATCCGACAGGAAAATGACGATTCGGCGGATGTTCTGCTCGGCTTGCGGGATCAAAACTTTTTCAAACAAATTAACCCGTTGGGTGATTCGGCGCGCGGCCAATTCTAATAATTCAAATCGTCGCACACCCACCTGATGTTCGATCCTTAAACGCGACATCTGCTGCAGCGCCTGCACCAAATGGTCGACCCAAAACGGCGTCGCCATCGTCGAGTAATCATTGATCCCAAAATCGACTTCACGAACCACCGGTAAGTGGGTGCCGACGACGTTTTCGGTTTCGATTCGCACGCCGCGGACGGCGATTAAACCAGAAATCTTCAGTGTGGGAATCGTCGAACTGCCCAACAGTGGGTACAGCGGTTCCAGTCGCACCAAAAGATCGTTCATTTCCGCATCAAGGTCGTCCAAACGTTGACGAGCGGCCTTCAGTGCGATCAACAATTGTTGACGCTTGAGGTCCAACGAAGGCAAAAACTGCTTGAAAGTCTTTGCTTGGTCGCGTTGCTGCTTGAGCGTGGTCTTATTGAGTGCGATTGTCATCGAGGGTTACGCCGTTTCGCGTCGCACATTTTTGGGATAGTAGCGTTCGATAAACTGGTCGCGCATCAAAAGTTCTTGAGGCTCGAAACATTCGGCCATCGTTTGCCAGCCGAGGTCGAGCGCGTCGTTCAAAGTGAGCGATACGTCGATATCCATAAACCGCTGGGTGAACAGCTTGCCGAACTTCAGCAATTTTTCGTCAAAGGCTGATAAGTCAAACGCCATCTGCTGTTTCTTCTGGGCATCACGCGCCCCCGAAAACAGTCGAATCATGGTGTTCATCACTTGCGAGTGATCTTCGCGAGTGACCGTGCCGATCACCTGTTGTTTTAATCGCGACAACGAACCGAACGGATCGATCATGCCATTGTGCAAATAAAACTGGCCTTCGGTGATGTAGCCCGTATTGTCGGGAACCGGGTGCGTAACGTCATTGCCTGGCATCGTGGTCACGGCCAACAAAGTTACTGAACCGGCGCCTTTATAATCGCACGCTCGTTCGTATCGCGAGGCGAGTTGGCTGTAAAGGTCGCCCATGTAACCACGATTCGAAGGCACCCGTTCCATCGCCACGCCGATTTCTTTCAGCGCATCGGCAAACGCCGTCATATCGCTCATCAAAACCAAGACACGCTTGCCTTCTTCAACCGCAAACCGCTCGGCGACCTTTAACGCCAAGTCGGGAGCCATCAAACGTTCGACGATCGGATCTGATGCGAGATTGGTGAACATGATCGTTCGAGGCAGCATCCCTTCATCCTCGAACATCGTTCGAAAGAAATGGAACTCGTCGAAGATCAACCCCAGACCGCAAAAAACAACAATATCCGCATCGGCTTGAATGCCGACTCTGGCCAGCAACTTGTTATAAGG
>DIUH01000023.1:0-1743 GCA_002428205.1 Planctomycetaceae bacterium UBA6163 | reverse complement strand
CCGCCCACATTGATCTGCGGTTCGCTAGCCACCGACGGTCCACCGTCGATCGGTTCGCCAACGCCGTTGAAAATCCGGCCGAGGATATTGGGCGAATAGGCGACCTGAGTCGGGTGGCCCAAGAATCGTACCGTCGCTTCGGTCGAAACGCCTTTGCCGCCGGCGAATACCTGCAACGAGACCCGGTCCTGTCGAATCTCGATCACCTGTGCCAGCGAACTCTCGTCCTCGCCGCTGTCAACGATCGCCAACTCGCCCAAGCCAACATCGGTGGCGCGGATGGTTAAAATGTCGCCGACGATCGAGATGACCTTGGTGTGCAGCAGAAGGTCTTGGATCATGGTTTGTTCGCTTTTGCAAAGGGCTCCTGAGATGCGCTCCACTGTCCAGAAAATTACCCGATGTGACAAGGGTACCGAGTGACAATTTAGCAGCATAGAAGAGCGGAATCATTTGTTTCGAACCAATCGCATTGCAAAACTTGCGGGTCTACGATTGGTCGTTCGGGGTCGATCCCGACCGTTGTGTCCTGGCCGACCATGGCTGGACGATCATGATGGATAATGGTGGAAATTGAAAAACAAGGCCACCCAACAAACCACCCACCCTCCGGAACTGTCGCTTGTCCACCTCGTTCTTACCTATCTTCGATGCGGCTGCTGATTCCAGGGGCGCGCTGGTCGACACGTTCGGGCGAGTGCATCGCAGCTTGCGGATCAGCGTGACCGATCGCTGCAATATCCGTTGTTTTTACTGCATGCCGGCTGGTGACATCACGTTTCTGCCACGCCAAGAATTGTTAACGTTCGAAGAAATCGCTCGTGTGGCCGGCGTGCTTTCGGGTGCCGGAATCCACGACATCCGGTTGACCGGCGGCGAACCGCTAGTCCGCCGCGATCTCGACCGTTTGATCGCTATGTTGGCGGAAATCGATACGGTTCGTGACCTGGCGATGACAACCAACGGAATCCTGCTGCCGCAATTTGCCCAGCGACTGCGCGACGCGGGGCTGAAACGGCTGAACATCAGCCTCGATACGCTGAACGAAGAGACGTTTCGCCGAATCAGTCGTCGCGAGGGGATTCAGCGAGTGATCGATGGGATCGACGCGGCGATTGCCGTCGGGTTTGAACAGGTTCGGCTGAACGCGTTGGCGATTCGCGATTTGACCGAAAACGAGATCGAATCGCTGGTGGAGTTCGCCGCTTCGCGCTCGCTGACGATGCGTTTCATTGAATACATGCCGCTGGACGCTGATCGCCAGTGGTCCGCCGGACAAGTGCTGACCGGGTCAGCGATCCTCGAGCGGTTGCAGCAGCGATTTGGCCGAATCCGACCGATCGCACCGCCGCAAGCGTCGCAGCCGGCACGCGATTTCGAACTGGTCGACTTGCCCCGTGATGCCAGCGGCAATCATCCGCAGGTCGGTTTGATATGCCCGGTCAGCCAGCCGTTCTGCGGTGCATGTGATCGGATCCGTTTGACCGCCGAAGGGACGATTCGAAATTGTCTGTTTTCGACTCATGAATGGGACTTGAGGCCGCTGCTGCGGGGCGGAGCGACCGACGCCGATTTGGTCCGCCGCGTGGCCGACGCGGTGACGGCCAAGGAGGCTGGCCACTTGATCAGTCGCCCTGGTTTCCAATCACCCGAGCGGGCGATGTATCGCATCGGCGGTTGACGGCTTGGCCATCTGTTCTGGCCGGTTTATCAGAATGCCGACGATCGTTAGAGTGTTGGGCC
>DIUH01000036.1 GCA_002428205.1 Planctomycetaceae bacterium UBA6163 | reverse complement strand
GATGCCTTAGAAAAGTATGTTCCGGACGCGAGGCAAAAGATCGAATGGGTCGAAGCGGCCACGCCAAAAACATTCAACCACTATACCCAGCATCAACTCGGCGCAAGCTTCGGTACTAAGTTCGANNGGCATGTATCACGCCGGCAGCGTCGGCATTATCATGAGCGGTTGGCTGGGGGCGATCAATTATGGTGTAATCGTCAGCAACGAAGTCGATCAAAGATTGTCCGCCGAAAAACCAATAACAACTTAAACAGATCGACCTTCTAACCAATTCATAAGATTCACGAGCCGACCCATCATGAAAATCTGTCGATACACCGTTGGTGATCAGATCGCATACGCAACCGTCAGCGGTGATTCGATGGTGCCGTTGGCTGATCTGATGAACGATCCGCCGACCGATGGCGATCTGTTTTCACGACTAGCGGAAGTGGTCGAAGCGGCAAAATCGGCTAGTCCGACAAAGGCGATCCCGGTCCCAACGAAATTGTTGCCACCGGTCCCACCACCCGAAAAGATCATCTGCATCGGGCTGAACTATCTCGACCACGCGATCGAAACGGGGGCCGAACCGCCGACCCAACCGGTCGTCTTCAGCAAGTTCAACACAGCCTTGGTTGGCCACGGCGATGCGATCGAATTGCCACCGATCAGCAGCGAAGTCGATTACGAAGCCGAATTGGTGGTCGTGATCGGTAAAGTCGCCCGTCGCGTTTCGATCGAATCGGCACTTTCCTATGTCGCCGGATACACCTGTGGCCATGACGTGTCTGCGCGCGATTGGCAAAAAGGGCGTCCCGGTGGCCAATGGTTGTTGGGCAAATCGTTCGACACGTTCGCGCCGCTTGGCCCGGTCCTGGTCACAACCGACGAGATCGCCGATCCCAGTAATTTGACCGTGCGAATGTACTTGGGCGACGAAAAGGTCCAGGAATCGACCACTCAGCAACTAATCTTCAGCATCCCGCACCTGATCGCCCACCTATCGGAAATCATGACGCTCAAGCCCGGCGACTTGATCTTCACGGGAACACCGCCAGGCGTTGGGGCGGCTCGAAAACCGCCACGTTTCCTGCAAAGCGGCGACGTCTGCACCGTCGAAGTGCCCGAAATCGGTCGCCTGACGAATCGCTGTGTCTCGTGATCGGTTGGTAAAATCGTTACAACCCGACTATCTAAATTCTTGTCGCGTTTCGGTTGCGGACCATAAACTTGACCGCCCAGACCCTGAGACCATAATCACGCGGGTCGCTTGTACCATCGAACCCGCATTCCGTATCATCACATGGCACGCATTCTTATCACTGGCGGTGCCGGTTTTATCGGTTCCAATCTCGTGCGGCTGATGATTCAGTCCGGGCATGAGGTTTTGAATGTCGACAAATTAACCTACGCGGGAAACTTGCAATCGCTGGTCGACATCGATTCGAACCCGCGTTACCGGTTCGCTCAGGTCGACATCGCCGATGCCGCTGCGATTGACGAAACGTTAACCGAATATCGCCCTGATGCCGTGATGCATTTGGCGGCGGAAAGTCACGTCGATCGCTCAATCGATGGCCCCAAAGAGTTCATCGACACGAATGTCTGCGGCACGCTGAATATCCTTCAAGCGGCATTATCACACTGGCGGTCGCTCGACGCCGACCGGGCATCGCGATTCCGATTCTTGCACGTATCGACCGACGAGGTTTACGGATCGCTGGGCCCCGAGGGCTTGTTTACCGAAGAGACACGCTACGATCCGCACTCTCCCTATTCGGCCAGTAAGGCGGCATCGGACCACTTGGCTCGCGCATGGTATGACACCTATGGCCTGCCTGTCCTGGTCACCAATTGCTCGAACAATTACGGGCCGTATCAATTTCCCGAAAAACTCGTCCCGGTCGTGATCCTCAAGTGCCTTCGGGGTGAGCCGATCCCGGTATATGGCAAAGGCGAAAACATCCGCGATTGGTTGTACGTGGGAGACCACTGCGAGGCGCTTGCGACTGTACTACAGTTTGGCTTTCCGGGACAAACGTACAATATCGGCGGCAATAACGAGCAAAAGAACATCGATCTGGTTGGCACGATTTGCGGCCTGATGGATGAATTGCAACCTCGCGCCGACGGCGCGAAATACGCCTCGCAAATCACGTTTGTCGCCGATCGCCCTGGGCACGACATGCGATACGCGATCGATGCCAGCAAAATTCGTCGCGAACTCGGCTGGCAGCCCAAGCAGGACCATTGGTCGGGCTTTCGCCAGACGGTCAAGTGGTACCTTGACAATCGAACTTGGTGGGAATCAATTTTGAGCGGAAATTATCGGCTACAGCGACTCGGCACCGCCTAGCCCGTCGCTCGACGAGCGGCACCCATCGCAAACCCGCAAACACTCGATCTTCTCATGCAGCAGTACGGAATCAATCGCAAGATCAAGGCGGTCTTGCTTGCTGGTGGTCTGGGCACCCGGATCAGCGAAGAGTCGCACCTTCGGCCCAAACCGATGATCGAAATCGGGGGAAAGCCTATTCTGTGGCACATCATGAAGATGTATTCACATTATGGAATCAACGACTTTGTCATCTGTCTGGGGTACCGTGGCTACTTCATCAAGGAGTATTTCGCCAACTACTTTCTGCACACTTCAGACGTCACATTTGACATGGCTCGCAACCAAATGGAAGTTCACCATCGAACAGCCGAACCTTGGACGGTGACGCTGGTCGATACGGGGGAACACACGATGACCGGCGGTCGATTAAAGCGTGTGCAATCTTATGTGGGCGACAACACGTTTTGCTTGACTTATGGCGATGGCGTGTCGAACGTACCGATCGATAAATTGATCCAACATCACATCACGAACCAGCGAGTCGCAACGGTTACCGCAATCCAACCACCAGGAAGATATGGGGCCCTCAGCCTGGACCAAAATCGTGTGCTCAGCTTTCAAGAAAAACCGGCGGGTGACGGGGCATGGATCAACGGAGGTTTTTTCGTGCTCGAACCGGCCGTCTTTAATGAGATCGAGGGCGACCATACAAGCTTTGAATCACAACCGCTGCAGACCTTGGCCAGCGCAGGACAATTGACTGCGTATCAACATGATGGGTTTTGGCAGGCGATGGATACTTTGCGGGACAAAAATCACTTAGAAGATCTTTGGAAATCTGGGCGAGCGCCTTGGAAAACATGGGAATGAGTCTTCGTGTTTAGCAACATCTATAAAGATCGCCCCGTCCTGCTGACCGGCCACACCGGCTTCAAGGGCTCGTGGCTCGCCTTGTGGCTGAATCGACTTGGCGCCAACGTGACGGGTTTTTCGTTGCCGCCGGCAACTGATCCAAATCATTGGGATCGACTAGAGCTCGGCACAATTGATCGACGTGGCGACATCCGCGATGTCGATACATTGATCGCAACGACTCAAGCGGCCCAGCCTGAAATCGTCTTTCACCTCGCTGCTCAACCGCTCGTGCGTCGCTCCTATCGCGATCCGATCGAGACCTGGACCACCAACGTTTCTGGAACGGTAAACCTGTTAGAAGCTTGTCGTCAATGCGCATCAGTCAAAGCGATTGTGATCATTACGACCGACAAGTGTTATCAAAACAAGGAGCAGATCTGGGGATATCGTGAAAACGAATCGCTCGGTGGACATGATCCTTATAGCGCCTCCAAGGCGGCAGCGGAATTGGTGGTGGCCAGTTATCGGCAATCGTATTTTTCTGCCAGCGAGGGGCCTCTCGTTGCCACCGCGCGAGCCGGAAATGTGATCGGCGGCGGCGATTGGTCGGAAGATCGTCTGATTCCAGACGCGGCAAGAGCGGTCGCGGAAAACAAGTCTCTTGAAATCCGCTCCCCCGGCGCGACGCGGCCTTGGCAACATGTGCTCGAATCACTGTCGGGTTATCTATTGCTGGGGCAAAATTTATTACAGGACCATCGGCAAATGGCTGATGCTTGGAACTTTGGCCCAGGTCCCGATGGCAATCGTACCGTCGCCAGCGTTCTGGCATCCATGCAAACGCATTGGCCCGAATTGCGCTGGCACCAGACCGCATCGCCGCAGCCGCACGAGACGACACTTTTGCAACTGGATAGCACCAAAGCCCAACAAACCCTTCATTGGCGACCCGTTTGGTCAATCGACCACGGCATCGCCCAGACCGCACAGTGGTACCACGATTTCTATCGCCACCAGCGATTAACCAGCGACCAGCAACTGAACCAGTTTGTTAGTGATGCCAAATCGCTGGGCCGTGACTGGGCCAAGGACCCCACGAATTGAACCTTCAACCAACCAATATCGATTCGTTGTTCGTGGTCGACACGAAACCGTTCGGGGATCACCGAGGCCAGTTCGCGCGTTATTTTTGTGACCACGAACTCGAAGGCATCCTTCAAGGGCGGACAATTCGACAGATCAATCATTCGATGACGGCCTCGCCTGGCGCGATCCGGGGGATGCACTTCCAGAATCCCCCTTACGCCGAAATGAAACTCGTACGCTGCCTGCGAGGCCGAGTCTGGGACGTTGCGATCGACCTACGAGCCGGTTCGGAAACTTTTTTGCGTTGGCACGCTGAGGAATTGTCGGCGGAAAATCGCTTGATGATAGCAATTCCCGAGGGATTTGCGCATGGGTTCCAGGTGTTGGAGCCCGAATCCGAATTGCTTTACTTGCACACCGCAGTGTATCACACGCCATCCGAGGGCGGTGTCCGCTTTGACGACCCTGCGCTAGCGATCCATTGGCCTTTGCCAGTAACCGACGTTTCCTTGCGGGACACCCAGCATCCATTGATCATGCCAAACTTTACCGGAATCACGATCAATCCATTGGACCGGCAAACTTTCGACCGCTGATCCCGGTGCGCAACTTGTAACGAATCAACGCCATGCTTTGTCGACATTGTAAACAGCCGCTTCGCCACACGTTTTTGGATCTCGGTTACGCGCCGCCATCCAACGCTTATTTGACGGCTGATGACCTAAACCGCCCGGAAATCTACTTTCCGTTGAAAATTAAGGTCTGTGATCATTGTTGGTTGGTTCAAACCGAAGACTATGCAGCCGCTGGGGAGCTTTTTCGTCACGATTATGCTTACTTTTCGAGCACTTCTAGCGGTTGGCTCGCACACGCGAAAAATTATTGTCAATTGATGACAAAGCGGTTCAGCCTCAATGACAAAAGCTTTGTAATCGAGGTCGCTTCGAACGACGGCTATCTTTTAAAGAATTTTGTTGCTGCTGGCGTGCCATGCCTGGGAATCGAGCCAACCGACAGCACGGCAACGGCCGCCGAAAGCATTGGGGTGCCAGTGCTGCGCGAGTTCTTCGGGACTCAACTGGCGACACAACTCGTGCGCGACGGAAAACAAGCCGACCTGATCGCAGGAAACAATGTCTATGCCCACGTCCCGGACATCAACGATTTCACAAAGGGCCTGCAGGTCGCACTCAAGCCGGGTGGGACGATCACGCTCGAATTTCCACATGTCATGCGAATGATCCAGCAGACGCAATTTGACACCGTCTACCATGAACACTTTTCGTACTTGGCGCTTTATACAGTCTCGCGAATCTTTGCCGCAGCCGGCTTACGGGTTCTTGATGTAGAAGAATTGCCAACCCATGGTGGCAGTTTGCGTGTTTATGGCTGCCACCAAGACGATGCCCGCCCTACCACTGACGCAGTCGGCGAGATATTGGCCAAAGAATCCGAACATGGTTTACAGTCATTATCGATTTATCAAGATTTTCAGTGTAAAGCCGACCGAGTCAAGAATGATTTGCTGCGGTTCTTGATCGACCAAAAGCAAACTGGCAAGTCGGTTGCTGCTTATGGCGCCGCGGCCAAGGGAAATACGCTGCTGAACTATGCGGGCGTAAAACCTGATTTGTTGCCACTGGTATGCGATGCCGCGCCGGCCAAGCAAGGCAAATACATGCCGGGCAGTCATATACCGATTCTGGCCCCGTCGGTACTCGAACAAAACCGTCCTGACTTCCTCGTGATTTTACCTTGGAACATAGCCGCGGAAGTCAAACAACAAAACCGATCGCTCGCAATCGCCGGAACAAAGTTCGTAACCGCAGTTCCATCTCTGGAGATCTCGGGCGAATGAACGTGTTGTTAACCGGCGCCACGGGATTCGTGGGTTACCAAATACTCAGCGCGTTGCTCGCTCGCGGAGCAAACGTTCGGCTGGTGCTGCGCCACTCGTCGAACACGGGTACCTTGCCAACCGAACTGCTATCAACGGCTATTTTTACCAACGACCTATTCGCCCAATCCGCTAGCGTGTGGGCCGAACAGTGCATCGGATTTGATACCGTTATCCATTCAGCTTGGTTCGTCGAACCGGGCGCCTACTTGCAATCGCCCAAAAACCTAGACTGTCTAACAGGAACCCTGAATCTTGCCAAAGGCGCTGCCCAAGCTGGGGTGAAACGATTCATCGGTGTCGGTACTTGCATCGAATACGAATTGTCCGGCGGCTATCTAACAACCACCACGCCGCTGAACCCGACAACACCTTATTCAGCGGCGAAAGCGGCGGCCTACCTAGCGTTAAAGGAATGGTTGCCCACACAAGACTGCCAGTTTGCTTGGTGCCGGCTATTCTATCTGCATGGTCCCGGCGAAGACTCACGACGCTTCGTCCCATACCTGCGATCCAAACTGGAAGCCGGCGAACCGGCAGAGTTAACCAGCGGAAATCAGGTGCGAGACTTTTTGGATGTTCGTCGCGCGGGGGAAATGATCGCCGATGTCGCGCTTTCGGATCGACAGGGGGCCGTCAATATTTGTTCGGGAGTACCCATAACGATCCGTGAGCTTGCCCAGCAGATCGCCGGGCAATACAACCGACTTGACCTGCTCCGTTTTGGCGCCCGCCCCGAAAACCTAGTCGACCCACCGGTGGTTGTCGGTGTTGCAGACTCTACTGACATTAGTAATCAGCCATGAAACGAACCGATACGCCATCGCCCATAAACCGCGTACTTTATAGCCAAACCGGATTGCCGATCTTACAGAATCGTGTCTACGATACTCCGCAAGAAGCAATTTCTTGCGCTACCGGTGAAGTGGTGCTGGTTGAAAATTCGAAATCCGGACTTGTCTATAACGACGCATTTCGTCCCGAAAAAATAACATATGACGCCGCTTACAATAATGAACAAGCCAATAGTTCGCTCTTTAAGCAACACCTCGCCGAAGTTGCGGATATCATCGGGCGAACGATAGGCAAAGAATCATTGGTAGAGGTCGGCTGTGGTAAAGGTTTTTTTCTGGAGATGTTATTAAGCCAGGGCTTCGAAGTTGACGGGTTTGATCCTGCCTATGAAGGCTGCAATCCCAACGTACGAAAAGAATACTTTCACCCCGACTTAGGTTTTCACGGCAAAGGTTTAATTCTTCGTCACGTTTTGGAACATATCCAGGATCCGTACCAGTTTTTGTGCCAACTTGCCCTGGCAAATGGCGAACAAGGATTGGTTTACATTGAAGTTCCTTGTGTCGATTGGATCATCGATCGAAACGCATGGTTTGACGTTTTCTACGAGCATGTAAATTATTTTCGATTGTCAGACTTCTCGCGAATGTTTGGCCGCGTACTTCATGCTGAGCGAATTTTCGGGGGCCAATACCTATCGATCGTTGCGGACTTGGCTTCGCTGACACCTCCGCAGCGAGACCCATTCGATGTCGTTCAATTCCCAAGCTCTTTTGGCCAGAATCTCGATTACGTCAAAGACAACAAGACGTTAGCCATTTGGGGTGGTGGATCCAAAGGAGTCATCTTTTCATTGCTCAGCCAACGAGCAGGTTTTCCGATCCGCACTGTGATCGACATCAACCCAGCAAAGCAAGGCAAGTATTTGCCGGTCACCGGCCTGTCAATCCAATCTCCGCTGCAAGCTTTGCCCTCTCTACCACCGGGGTCCACAATCTTGGTGATGAACTCCAATTATTTGGAAGAAATCAAGCAAATGTCCGACAAACACTTTAATTTTTTAGGAATAGATGATGGCCGATCATAGTTCTATGTCTAGCGATCGCGTACCGTCGGGTGCATTGGCCGCAGCCGCAAAACAGTTCATGAACGAAACGATTTCCGCAAGGTACTCATATGATTTCTCATGGCAATCACGCCCCATTATTCAATACCCTCAAGACATTGTTGCGATGCAAGAATTGATCTGGTCAACAAGGCCAGACCTAATCATCGAGACCGGAATTGCACATGGCGGATCACTGATTTTCAGCGCGTCAATGTTGGCACTTTTAGATATGTGCGACGCGATCGAATCGGGACAGACGATCGACCCCAAAGTTTCCAAGCGGAAAGTCTTGGGAGTCGATATCGATATTCGCCAGCACAATCGAGATGCAATCGAGGCGCATCCGATGGCATCGCGTATCGAAATGATCCAAGGGTCCAGTGTAGCGCCGGAAATCATCAAACAGGTGCATCAGGTCGCGAGCCATTATTCGCGGATTCTGGTTTGCTTGGACAGCAATCACACGCATGAACACGTGCTGAATGAATTAGAAGCCTACGCGCCTCTGACATCCGTCGGCAGTTACTGCGTCGTGTTCGATACGGTGGTCGAGGATCTTCCCGAAGAGATGTTCCCGGATCGTCCGTGGGGACCGGGCGATAATCCGAAGACAGCGGTTTGGAAGTACCTCGAGACGCACCCCGAGTTTGAAATCGACGCAGCGATTCATAACAAGTTGTTGATCACAGTAGCCCCAGATGGCTACTTAAAACGAATCCAGTGATTTTTTTGGAGGTCGTTTTTTTGGGGATGTTTTCTGCGGCTCGCATCATCGCCCCCCAATTTTCGACCGCCTTTGTCGACAAGATTGATTCGACCACCAACCACCCCAGCGGCAAGTTGGCATGAATTGACCGGGCTCCGACCCTTTGACCCTCTGGGCCGGTGCAAGGGCATCAACGTGTTCGCATCAGGACATGCCAATTGCTGTCTACAGTTGTGGAATGCTTTCCATAACTTCTTTTCCAATGCCTTTTGCCGTTTGGGCCCATCGCCAAATTCGTTGTCTAACCAGTGCAGCGGTGATTGGCGGCACCACCATATGAAATTTCACCTGGGTCGGCTCTGCACCTAAATGTCGCTTGTATGTTTCATCGCCACGAAGGTAGTCGATATAACTCAACCGTCGTTCCCGAGCATATTTGATATGAAACAGGTTTAACAGCCAACCAGGATTTGCGGCCACTCGGTCTGAGGTGGTTTTGGGCTGTAACGAAATACCAGTTTGATAAACCAGCAGCCCATTTTCACTTTCTAAACAGAGCCCTGCCGCGACAACCATTCCGTCTAATTCGACAAGTGACAGCTTTACCATCTCGGCCGAATCGGGACTGGTGATGACTTCGGTCAAAAAATCTTGAAAACCGGGGAACTCGAAACAGCCTTCGTCACCGAGCTGTTTTCGGCGTTCATTATGTAATCGAACAAGATGGTCAAACGTCGCCAACCGTTCGGTTTGCGTACTTGCAATTTTATAAACCGCTCGCCCCGTCTGAATTCCCCGGTCTCGCAGCGAACAAAGCTTTCGACGAATCGACTTATGCAAACGTGCCAGCCATTGCGCTTCGGTTTCGCGCAAATCGACCCTCCAACAGGGCGCCGCCTCACCTTCAACCCATTGGGCGCCGCGATCAGCAAGGTTCTGACACAAACGATTGCTTGTAAAATCGTCCGGCGCAACTGATTCCAAGTCCAAACGCTGCCAACGATTAACGTCACCATGTAAACCTATCGCTGATTCCATCATCCACTGAGCCAGATGCTCGATTGCAGGTTCCATAACGTCTGGATCAACCAAAATACCTAAATACTCGCTGCACGCTTTTCCATTCCCCAAGAACTCCAGCCGGTCAGCGCCGATTCGAGATTTATGTGTGTGAAACGGAGCGATTCCGACTACCTTACCTTGATCAAATACGGCGACTACGTACGGATTGCCGCTTACACAACATCGCTTCGACCAAGCTTCAAGCCAAACAGGCGAAAGAAACGGACGCCCGCGAGAAAGCTCTTCCCACGATTCTCGAAGCTCACACAATTGATGAATTCGCGATACTTGCATCTTGGTAGTCTCAACCCATTATTAACTGCAACGCGAAAAAACCCCTTGATCGCCATCCGATATGTGGCGTTACAAATAGACCAAATTACCTTACCGTCACCCGCGCACAACCATCGAATCAACTGGTTATGGGCCTGTTCAAAAGCACATTGCCGTGGCCAAAACCGTTGAAGACTAGCCTGTGCCAACCATGCCCCCCATGGATATTCGGTGTTTTGCGTTCAGATTTTGCCGCATTTAATCAGCAAGCAACAGAAACAGCGATGGGCACGGTCATCGTGATTTTGATGGCCAAGCGGGTCGTAACGAAGAAACAGATTTCGCGGAGCGAGCTTTTATCGACACAGCATAGAAACGTTGGCTGATAACCGATTGGGATCAAAAGACGCCAACCGACAACGCATGCATGAAGCTGTTCTTGGTATGCTTGTCATGGTTTTTTGGATCATCGACTCTGCGCGAGCAAAGTCGCGAAGTTTACTTACCGCATAGCCCATTCACAATTTAAACCGCACCGACAGTTTGCAAAGGTTTTGTGCAGGTCTGCGGCAATAAGCCGACCGCTCGTCTAGCGTCCTCTCTTAGCGGGAGATCGAGCAGGCCGTTTTACCGAATCTTACGTAGTGGTTTGAAACAATTATTCCGAAAGCATTCAGAATCGGAAGTCGCCGCCGACGGTCAATCCGTGCGCATAGAAGTCGGTTTCCCGGAACTGAAACCTCGGACGTAAAGGGCCTGTCAGCGGGTCAAGTTCGACAGGTATGAGCCCCCGATTGATGTCGGTGTCGATTTGATCGCCCGCCCTTACAACATTGCTGATATAAACAAACGTGTACCCTGCGGTCAGGCTAAATCGTGGTCCGGCATGGAAGCCGATTGTCGCGCCGAGCTCTGGCACAACCGTAAATCGATCGCGGTCATGGGTTCCGATATTGGACCGTTGGGCATAAAGCCCGCCGGGAAACGTCTCGGCCACATTGCTTTCGATCAAACGGGTATTTCCCGCGATCCTGACCTGTTGTGCGTTATTCCCGATCGCAACCCGGGATGTGGCTTCAAACCACCACCTTCCCAAAGGTACTTCGCGAACAAAGCCCAGCTCAATTCCTTGAAATCGATTTTCGGTTTCGAACGATTCACGTAAGTTGGCGGTGCCAAATGGCGGTGCAAGCGCAGTCAGGTTCTCGCTGAATGTGAGTTTGTCCTCCAATGCGATGTTACGGTAACCGATGATCCAGTCGACCCGCGGTTCGCGTGCACATCCATTGGCCAATTGGGAGGAGTGGTTCGGTGGGTTGACAGCATCGGCCTGAACATTGATTCCGAATGAACGCAGTTTTGTATCCGAGGCGATTGCAATATCGCCGCCAACCAGGGCGGGAAACGATACGAACTGGGCCGTCTCCCTGCCATTAACAATATCAAAGAAAGGTTTAGCAATGATGTTGGAACCATTGGAGGAAGCGGAAAAGGAATCTCCGTTTCCGAACAATTCGTAGTAATCGCCACCGATCGCCCAAAATCGTGATGGGTCGACATACCAACCACCGCGAACGCGAAAGCCATTGCGGAAGGAATCGTTTAATTCGCCCCCAAACAACGTTGACGTATCAGTTCCACCAATAAATCCCGCCTGATTTTGTGGCGTCCCGACTGGATTGGTTGTCACCAGTGGTGGCGTATCCATCGCGTCCATCTGCCAACCCAAGTATTCACTGCGAATAAACATTCGTCCGCGATAAGGGTCGACGTCTTGAAACATTCGCCGCGGCGAAAAAGGCGAATCAGCGATCAGTCGACCATCAAAAATGGGTTGGTCAATCAGACCGGCGGGAGCTGCGGCAAAGCGGTTTGTCGACGGCATCGCATAAGGATCGTTCCACGCAGAAGTGATCGGCGGACTGAGCGTGGCGACCGGCGGTTGCGCTGCGGTGCGATCACAATGCGCATACACAGCAGTCGCGAGGAAGAAAAGTCGCGCTAGCAGGAATGGCCGTTTGGGAGTTGCGACGCCGCGGTGTTGCGGGACGACTCGGGGAGCGATCAAGGTGGACTCCCGAAATTTCTGGAAATCGAGGGACTTTCGTTCAAGTCAAAATGATGGACGTCCGGAAAGTCGGCAATCTGGGAACCGCGCGTCAAGATGAAATCGGCCGACTTGAGACAAAATTGCTGACGAAGATGATTTTTCGAGAAATCGCCTTGCCTTTGCCGTCGCGTCACTGCTAGTCTCCCCACTGTCCTTGAACCAAAATCTTTCCCCTACCGGAAGTTTTTACGCAACGCTGATACGCCGGTTTCAAAACGAAAACGCTCAATATGGTCACGCGATGTGACGATAAACCAGGCATCTCGGCATTTTGCGCTAGCGAAGTCTCTTTCGGTTACGGATTGCATCCTGGGACAAGGATTGCGGCGCTCGGACTGCTGCGGAGATGAAACGTTGTGGTTGTTGTATATCATCAAGCACATCATTTCGGTCCACTTTCAGCGCACCGCATTCGCCATCTGTTTAGACTTTGTCCTGCCGGGCAACCGTTCTAGGCGTTTGGTTTCGTCCACGTCTCCCAGGGAGCATTTTGAAGATGCAGATCTTTGGCCCATTTCGCGTTTCAACCACTCAGGCAACGACCGGTGCCCAGCGTTTACAACCGCAGGGGCAAACCAACCCGGCCTCGATGAAGACGGCCGCGCCGGTCGACCAACTCGACCTTTCCAGCAGCGCATCGCGGTTAGATGCCTCTTCAAGCGTTTCCGGCGGCGGAGAGATCCGCATCGACCGGGTTGCCGAACTGCGCCGCCAAATCGCTAGCGGTAACTACGATACGCCCGAAAAGCTGGATATGGCCTTGGACCGAATGCTCGACCAATTCGGTTGATCACTCGCGTCATTCACGCCGACGCTCGCGTATGCCAACGATCGCGGCACCTTAAAGCACTAGTGAAACACCCCTGGTAGCCTGGATTTACGCAAAATCAGGTATCGCCTGGATGGTACGCTCTAGAGCCGCTGCAACCGGCGGTTTTGCTCGCAATGTTTACTAGTTTTCGCGTCGAGTTGTTCGCGGTGGATGCTTCATATGGCCACACCCGTTCGACTCGCATTGCTGGTGCGTTACAATTGACGGTAGCGGGTTTTCATAACCGTCCCGCAATTTTTGGGTAAACTTGCAGTCCGTTTGTCAGTCGAGGTTCGGGTGTCTATCGATCAAGCTTCGCTCGGCAGTGTTGAGGTGTCACTGACGCCCCAACAACGCTTTGAGGAATATCTTCAAAGTCGCGGTTTGCGACATACAGAACAACGCCGCTATTTGGTCGATCTCGTCTTCAGTCGGCACGAACATTTCGATGCCGACATGTTGATTGATAACCTTCCACGTAAGGGCAAACCGGGCTACGTAAGCACTGCTACCGTGTATCGCACGCTGAAGGAGTTTGTTGACGCTGGCTTGCTGAACTCGTTCCAACTGGACGGTCGAACCGTTTTTGAGCACGACTACGGATACCCCCAGCATGACCACCTTTACTGCACCCAGTGCCGCAAATTGGTCGAGTTTCAAAGCGACGCTTTGACCGAATTGCGAGACGCTGTGGGGGCCGAACACGGTTTTCGAGTATTCGACCATCGTTTGATCATAAACGGGATGTGTAGCGATTGTGTTAAGTCGCGCCGACGGAAAAAACGGAAGCAAGATTTGGTTTAATCATCGCAGATTGCGATTGCCGCCGCATCCGTTTTCATCTTATCCATTGCAGTTGCCGATAATAGAAGCGGGCTGTTGTGTTTAGACCGATTCTCGGCCAACGATGCGAATCTCTTTCAAACGGTAAGAATGATGATGCGACTAATCTCCTGCCAGTCGATTGTTTGTCGAGTCGTGCTTGTAGGTGCAGTCTGTGGGGCCATTACGATAATCGGCAACGGTTCGGTTTACGCTCAGAATACGTCGCGAGGTGCCGTCCTGGGCGGACTTGGAGGCGCAGTTGCAGGCGCCTTGATCGGTGATCACAACGGAAAAGCTGGTGCTGGCGCTGCCATCGGCGGAGCGATCGGTGCGGTTGGCGGAGCGGTCCTGGGTAACTCCCGTGATCAAGAAATCGCACAACAACGCCAACGACAATACTACGCACATCAGGAACGCGTTTACGTTCAACAGCAACAACAGCAAGCAATTGTCCAAGCCGCTGTCTCGACTTCGGATATCGTTTCGATGTCTCGTAGCGGTTTAAGCGACTCGGTGATCATCAATCAGATCCACTCCCGCGGCGTCCAGCGACAATTGCAAGTCAGCGACATCATATCGCTGCATCAGCAAGGGGTCAGCGAAAATGTGATTACCGCGATGCAGAACGCACAAGTTGGCAGCGCCCCGATTAATCCGGTTGTCATTCAACAACAACCCGTCGTCGTTCACCAGCAACCTGTCGTTGTACACGAACAATACGTCGTTCCACGCTACTCGCCTCCACCGACCTACTACTATCATCGCGGATATCGTCGCGGGTTTTAGCCCTTTCGCGGCTTGAATATTGATAAGTGAACGGCCCGAGCAATCGGGCTGTTTTCGTTTGGATACGCCCCAACCAAACTTCTTTACCACATTCTGTGGTGCCTCGGCCGATTGAGTCAACTTTGCCGATTGTTACGGTCGATACGTGACGAGGGCGTCGGTATTCCGCAGTAGCACCGGATCGCAGTCCGGTGCCACCGGCAAAAAACATGTTCCGGCGACAACGCTTCGATTGGAGACGATCGCATGAGCCTGTTCGGCACTATAAAAACGGCTAATACCGGACTGCAGGCTTCGCAGTTGGGGTTGCAGGTCGTCGGAAACAACGTCGCCAATTCGAGCACGCCAGGCTACATCCGGCAAAGACTCGAATTGGAAACCAATCCGGCGACGCGCCAAGGCGGATTGCTGATCGGTAATGGCGTGCGGCCGACTGGCATTACACAGTTGGTTGACAAGGCGCTGATGGAACGCATGTTCACCGCAGGTTCCGATAAAGCGGCCGGCGAAGTGCTCAACCGCGCTTATGAAGATCTCGAAAATCTTGTCGGCTCACTTTCTGGTGGCCTGCGAGAATCGATGACATCTTTCAATAACTCTCTGCATGATCTGTCAGCCACACCCAATGATAGGGCACTGCGAGACTTCGTCATTTTACAGGGCGAGTCGCTCGCCCGTGAAATCCGCTCAACATTCCAGTCACTCGCCACACTTCAACGCGGTATCAACGACGAACTCGACAACGTCGCCACTTCGATCAATGAAAAGATCGCTGGAATCGCGAAGTTGAATGTGGCTATCGCTGGCGCCGAGGGTGGGGGTGTGGTGCGTAGTGACGCGACGGGTTTGCGTGAACAACGCTATGGATTGATTGAAGAGTTATCCGCACTCGTGGATATCAACATACAAGAACAAGCAACCGGTTCGATCACCGTTTTCGTCGGAGGCGACTTCTTGGTGGCTGAGGGAATTCACCGTGAAGTCGAAAAATCATATAATGAAAAGATCGACGGATTCGAACTACGGATTCGGCAATCAAAAGCCGCATTAGATGCAAACTCGGGGCGCTATGGCGCCCTGATGCGATCCCGCGAAGAAGTTTTCGGAAGTTTTGTCAGTGATCTTGATGCTCTGGCGTCGGCGCTGTCAACCACCGTCAACGAAATCCATACTCAAGGACAGGGACGCAAAGGTTTCGATTCACTCGTCTCAAACCAATCGGGATTGACCGGCGTGCCGCTTCGCAATGCCCAACTAATTCCACCGCCAATAAACGGATCATTTGAGATTCAACTAGTCGATTCTTCCGGCAATCCGGTCAGTTTCAATCGGATCGATGTCCGTGCGACCAACCAAGTCACCGACTCGACTCTGGACAGTGTTGTCGCAGATATCAATGCGATCGATGGGTTGTCTGCTGTTATAAACTCGTACGGCAAGATCGAGATCCGGTCAACATCTCCCGCCTCCAGCTTTACTTTCGCCAACGACACATCCGGCTTTCTAAAGTCGGTCGGTTTCAACACATTCTTCGTCGGATCGACCGCGAAGGATATCGACATCAATCCTGTATTGAAAGGCAATAGCGACTTTCTGGCGATCAGCCGATCAGGCATCAGTCGCGATACCGCTGTCTTGACCGACCTGGTAGACATCATCGACCGGCCACTCGAGTCGCTCGGCGGCCGATCGGTACAAGGTCTTTATAATGAGAACGTTGCGAAGTTAGGCCAAAGAATCAGTTTGCAGCGAAGCATAACTCAAGGGGCAAACGACCTGCATTCACTTTTGACTGGACAACACTTGGGAATCACGGGCGTTAATCTGGATGAAGAGTCGATCAAGATGCTGGCCTACAACCGCACCTTTCAGGCGAACGCCCGAGTAATCACGACGGCCAATGAGATGCTTGAAATCTTGATGCAAATCTAGCCACGCCTGGACGCCGCTAAGGGGCCCCAGGCCATGCTGACTTTGCCGTCCCAGGGAGCGGCAGGGTGCCAAACGCGACAAGTGAAAAATCCGTGCTTGCCACCCCGGTTGCAACACCATGCCGAACCGATTCCGGTTATCCTGGTGGCTGCTCCGCATGCAATCCCCCACTCGCTCCGCACCAGGTTTCTCATGATTCGTGCCGCAATCGTTTTTGCAAGCTTGTTGACGTCCTTGCCGCAATTGTCCGCTGACCAGCCAACCGACACGCCCGTTCCGCCGCTGACAATCGATACGCTTTACCACCCCAAGAACCGATTTAAGTATGTCGAGTCGTCTTCGCCGCTTACCCGATGGACGACAACGAATGACGACTCACCACTGTTGTTGATCCGTCGCGAGAAGGGTTGGATGCAGATCGCTCCGAATGCGAAAAGCGGAGACGAGGCCCAAGCCGAAACGATCTGGCCAGGCACGAAGGCGTTGATTGCACAACTGACCTCGCTTGGTGACGTTGATGAGAAGAAAGCACAAGGCATCGTCGCGAGCTGGATCATGTCCGGTCGGTCGCTCGACAGGACGCTATTGAATATAGATGGTTCGATCGCGATTGCGGGATTCAAACAAAAACCGCGTTGGGTAACCCGTCAATCTTCAGCTTGGAACGATGCCACGCTCAGCCCCGATGGCAAGCAAATCGCTTTCGTACAAGATTATGACTTGTATGTAATGGAAATTGAAAGCGGCCGATTGATACGACTGACCGATGACGGGTCAACGACCCGATTGAACGGACGACTTGATTGGGTGTATCAAGAGGAAGTTTATGGTAGAGGAAACTTTAAGGCTTTTTGGTGGTCTGAGGATTCTCGATCTATCGCGTTCTTACGAATTGACAATTCCAAAGTACGCACGTTTACATTTACGACCAGCAAGGGGCCTCGTGGTGGAACCGTTGTTGAACGTTACCCGAAAGCCGGTGATCCGAATCCATCCGCCGAATTGTGGGTGGCAACACTAGGGTCATCACCCAATGAAGCCGCTTCCCTAAAACCGATTTTCACCCCACTGACCGCTGGCGCTGGTGAGGACTCATTGATCGTTCGTGTCGGTTGGCGCCAGGGCACAAGCGAAGTGGTGTTCGCGCACACTAGCCGAGTACAAAATGAATTGACACTTTGGCGTTATGATGTTTTGGGCAACTCACCACCTACTGCGATAATTAAAGAGAGTTCGGATCAATGGCTAGAAATATTAGGCCTGCCAAAATGGTTGCCGGATGGCGACTTTTTATGGCTCAGTGATCTGCCGTCTGGCCGTCGACGAGTGTGGCGAATCAGTGAAGATGGTAGCCGGCGAGTCCCACTCACACCCGATAACTTTGATGTTCGAGAGCTGGTCGCCGTTGACGAAGATAATTCGGTCGCTTGGGTCACCGGAGACTTGCGTCGAGGGACTGTCGGCCAACACGTTTATCAAATCTCACTCTCTGTGAATAATACCGACGAACCCATGCTTCAGCGGGTTACAAACGACCAGCCCTGGCATGCTGTTTCGATCAGTGAAGACTATCAATGGATGGTCGATCGCGCCAATTCGTTGACCGAACCTACAGTGACGTCGTTGGTGTCGCTTCCATGGTCGTTATCACAGTCGAGTTCATCGAAGGATGAACCTGCCGGTGATGAATCGTCCACGTCCGGCCAACCGGTGCGTTTGCACAGCGAAACTTTACGATTTCCCGGCAAGCCGGCAGAACCCGTCTGGGCCACAGTAAAGACTCCCGATGAACTGGAACTGGTCGGTTACGTGTTTCCCCCCGCTGGCCACGATAAATCCCAAGCTAATAGCGAAGGCGAACCGAAGAAATTCCCCGTACTGATCGAAGTTTATGGCGGACCGCTGGCACCGACTGTTCGCGATTCTTGGTCGGCGACCCGCTACTTGTTTCACCAATTCCTGGCGTCCGAAGGAATCGGAGTGATGGTAGTCGACAATCGGTCTAGTGGCGGACGTGGCCTCGCTGACGCATGGTCAATCCACCGTCGCGTCGGCGAAGTAGAAACGCAAGATATGGTAGCGGCGGCCGAGTGGTTGAAGTCACAACCATGGGTTGATGGTGATCGGATTGGCATTCGCGGTTGGAGCTTTGGCGGATTTTTGACACTCCACGCTATGACCCACAGCAAGGCATTCGCGGTCGGTGTCGCTGGCGGCAGTGTTACCGACTGGCAAAACTATGATTCAATCTATACAGAGCGGTTTATGGGTTTGCCATCGGAAAACCGTTCGGGTTACGAGTCAACCAGCCCATTAAGGGCGGCGGATCGATTGCACGGTCGTGTCTTGTTGCTGCACGGTGAAGTCGACGATAATGTCCATTTATCAAACACGTTACAGATGGCCGAAGCACTACAAAATGCGGGAAAAAAGTTCGATATGATGATCTATCCCGGCTCTGCCCACGGCATTCGATTCGGCATGCCAACCTTTCATCTGATGGCGACTACATGGGAATTCCTCGAGCGTGAATTGAAATAGATTTGCGGCGAGCGGTTTCTCGTTACGCGGGAAACGATAGAATGATAGAGAGGGTGTTTCGTACATCCTGTCTCATTCAAGGTGACTGGCGTGATCATTGCTACCCGTACCCATGATGGAGTGTTCCTTTAATGGATGGCACCGCATCTCGTTCATCGACAACGCTGAACTGGGCTGATGAACTGTCGATTGCGATTGACCAGCGGTTTGAGCGCATGCGTGAAGTGCGCCGGCATTTGCACCAGCATCCAGAGCCCAGCGGCCATGAAACTCAATCGACGCGTTACCTGGCGTCGTTACTAGCAGCCGAAAACCTTGAACCTAAAATCGTTGCCGGCGGCCGCGGATTGTGGGTGGATGCCAGTGAGTCAACTGCGCCGCGAATCGGGATTCGGGCAGATATCGATGCACTTTGGATTCAAGATGAAAAAACGGTCGACTACCGAAGTCGCAAGGACGGGCTGATGCACGCTTGTGGCCACGACGCGCATGCCGCCATCGTTCTCGGCGCCATCACAACGCTCGCCGACCTCGATCGTCTGGGTAAACTACCTTGGCCAGTCGCTTGCCGAGCCATCTTTCAACCCGCCGAAGAGACGAATCAGGGGGCGATCGAAATGATCCAAGCTGGTGCTCTCCAAGGGCTGACTGATTTACTGGGCGTTCACATGGACCCGTCGCGAAAAGTTGGTACGGTAGGCATTCGCCATGGCGATTTTACCGCCGATTGCCATGAGGTGACCATCGAGATTCACGGTCACGGTGCGCACGCGGCCCGACCGCACGAAGCTGTTGATCCGATCGCGATCGCCGCACAATTGATCACTTCGGTTTACCTGTTCGTGCCACGGAGCACCGATTCGCAAGATGCGGTCGTGGTCACGTTCGGCAAGATTCATGGCGGCCACGCGTCAAATGTGATTCCTGATCATGTGATCCTAAGCGGGACGATGCGCACGCTGGACCCCGATGTTAGTGCAAGAACAATCAAACACATTGCCCGACTGGCTGGAGGTCTGGCCTCAGCGTCCGGGGCCCGAATCGATATCCGGTGGCATTCCGGCCCGCCACCGGTTAAGAACGACCCATCGCTGGTGAATCTGCTTGCCGAAGCGAGTCGCTTAATCGTTGGTAACACCGGTGTCCAGCCAATCCGCAGACCCAGCATGGGTGGAGAAGATTTTGCAAACTATTTGGCCCACGTTCGTGGGGCGATGTTTCGCCTAGGAAGCGCCCCGAGTGATGAACCGGCGCCGCTTTTGCACAACCCATTGTTCGACATCGATGAGCGTTCGCTGCGTATCGGTGCGCAAATCATGGCTCACGCAATCGTACGCTGGTGTGACCCCAAAGACTCCTCTGATATCGTTCATCCGTAGATTTTCATTAGTGATTTCTGATTGATTTTATATTGAAGTTTTAAGCAATACCTGATGTCACATTGATTCGTGTGAATTGATAACTACACGCTTCTCATCTCAATCTTAAGGCAGTACGATCGATGCAGCGAATTGAGTTTAACGCATCAAAGTTTCCCTCGTTGGGTGTTGAAATCGAATTAGCGCTAGCCGATCACCAGACCGGCGCGTTAACCAGTGGTGCCCAACCATTGCTGTCAGCGATCGCCGACCTTCCAGGGGGTGCGATCAAGCCCGAGTTGATGCAGTGTTACATCGAACTTAACACCGGGGTTTGCAAGACAACCGGCGAGGCGATCGGCCAATTGCGAGATAACCTTCGTACGCTTAAATCGATCGCAGACCCGCTGGGCATCGACTTGCTTTGGTCCGCAACGCACCCGTTTTCATCCTGGCACGATCAACGGGTTACTGAAAATGAGCGATATCAGGGCCTGGTATCGCTGCTGCAGGACACCGCTCGCCAGTTGGTCACGTTCGGCTTACACGTTCACGTGGGCGTCGATTCGGGCGACAAGGCTGTGATGATCTGCGACCGAATGCTTCGTTATCTACCAATCCTGCTTGCCGCAAGCTGCAACAGCCCATTCTGGGAGGCTCGCGATACCGGCTTGCACTCTTGGCGAACACGCGTGATGGAAGGGTTGCCCACCGCAGGGTTACCGCCGTTTATGAGAAACTGGAGCGAGTATGTTTGGTTAATCAACCACTTGGTCGAAACGGGCTTCATCCAATCGATTCGGGAAATCTGGTGGGACATCCGACCGCATCATAACTTCGGAACCGTCGAAGTGCGGATTTGTGACATGCCTGGCTCACTCAGCGACTGTGGCGGCTTGGTCGCAATGATCCACTGCTTGGTGAAAAAATTGTCCGATCAAATTGATGAAGGGACTTATCAGCACGATTGCCACCCGATGCTGGTCAGGCAAAACAAATGGCGCGCCGCCCGTTATGGAATCGACGCTCAGTTGGTCGACAGCAAGACACACGAATTGATTCCCGCTCGGAAAAGCATTCAAAGTATGGCAGACGATCTGATGCCTACCGCACAGTTGCTCGGTTGCGAACAAGAACTGATGCACCTAAGGTCGGTCAGCGAACGACCAACCTGGGCCAAACGGCAAATCGATTTTCACCAACAGTGCAAGCAACCGAAAGATTTAGTCCGGTGGATGGTTGACCAATCCGATGCCGATTTCGCTTAAGAAGCCCTGGTAAAATCTCGGTCAAGCTGCTTGCGAAAACCTCTCAATGCAATGGAACCGTCGGGACTGACTTCCATCATCGAATATCCGTTGTTTTCTTTACCGCTTCCTTCGATCATTGCAACCAGGGTGCAATAAAAAATGCCACCGATCGAACGAAGGTCATTCTTGTGACTGTGCCCTTGAAATACCGCAGTTACATTGTCGCCGCTTTCTAGAATCGAACGAACTTCCTTCGCGTTCTTGACCCCATGACTGTCGGTGACGTCAAGCCGTTGGTGAGCAAATACAACGACCGGATTTTTGTTGTTCTGCAAGTCACCTTTCAGCCATTCTAATTCCTCTGGCGGAATGTTCGGATCCGTCCATTGGAAATTGCGACGCCCGTAAGCAATTCCATCACTGCGGAAACATGAATCAAGAACAATGAAATGGATGCCTTTGCGGTCGAAGGAGTAGTAAGAGCGTTCTCGTTTTATCCCCGCCAAGAACTCTTCTTTCGTCAGCGTATCGACGCAGTGATTCCCCAACACGTAGTGGCGGTCCGTCGAAATGGCTGAGAAGGGTCGATTGATTTCAGCCAGGTATCGCCGCTCTGTTTCGACCGAATCCGCGGCGTCAATGATATCGCCTAATTCAACCATTAGATCGATATGGCTGTTTTGATAGTACTCCGCTGCCTCTTCCAACTTCCCCAGCGTTTCACGGTAGAAACGGTTGCCGGCAACATCTTTGTCGGCATGGTGCAAGTCGGTAACCATGCCGACACGCACTCCTGGCGTAGTGCCAACGCGATTCTGAGGCTGATCTGCGCCAGAAGGCTTAATCACCGGTTGATCGCCAGCAAAGCAAGTTGATGAATCCACCGCTCCAAGTGCCGACAGCATCAACACACCATCTTTAATAAAAGCTCGCCGCTCTATAGCTGCCTTATCCGTCAACGATTCGCGACCCGTCATCAATTTCCCCTTGACGCAATTTTGATTTGCCCACTCGCAACACACCAGTTTGACTTATCTAATGATGTCCTAAATATGGGATTTCGGAAACCGCCATTGCGGTGAGATCGTAAACCCCCAGCCAAACAGTACACCGTTGGAGAATCAGGATAATGATCGTAACCACATTTGTTTCTCAAAATGAATACGAGCGGCCTGCAGAAAACATGCACTTGCAAGATAAGCATCTGCAAGCGAACAGTCGGGGGTGAGACCGTTGCCGTAATGACCGCGTTTGTCGTCGTCAGGTCTGCACGCCGAAATCGCCAGCACTTCTAACAATTGTGCGGCAGTTGTTTGATAACTTTGCCGAAGGTTCCGTTCGTCGCGACGATGCGTGCTCGAACCAAGGGCGGGAACCGTCAAACGGCCGCCCATTGCCAAACCGTTCAACCGACGACGCAGCGGGTCAAGGCCATCACTGGGTGAGCGTTGCCGCGATTCGACTTCGCCAAATCTTGTTTCGTCGCTCCAGCGATGAATGCCGAAAAAATGCTGCCGCTGAAGGCGATCAAGCCCCACATTGCAC
>DIUH01000043.1 GCA_002428205.1 Planctomycetaceae bacterium UBA6163 | reverse complement strand
CGGGGTTTACGAGAACGACCGAACCAGCGACGAGCGGTTGATTTGCAAACCAAATAAAATCACCCCGAGTCGCAACCGATCGAAATGCCGGCATCATCGACGGCGCTGGATCGCCTGTCGATTGCTTCGGCCGTATCTGTGGTTGCGACTCGGCACCCATTTTTGGATTGGCGAATCTCTTGCTCGTCGCCCAACGCCGTTCCTAGGTAACCCCGGGTTACGCTCGGCTCGCAAGGCGAGCCAGCGCTCACCCGGGGCTACATTCTTTCGCCAACTTCGTGGCTATCAGATTTAGAATTTATAACAGACGTCGGAAAAGCTGTCGGACACCTTTTCCACAGCCCTGCGGTTTCTGAGCCTAGCAAGTAGTGAAGATCTGCAGCGTATCACATTGACCTGCTCCGGTCCCAGCTAGACACGCTCTGTACCCGAAAGCCGACGCCGATTTTAGGCCAAAAGAATGGTGATTAAAATCGACGGACTGGGCTGGCTGCGAGGTCCAGCTTGCGAACCTTATTCACCCATGAGACGAGCTCGTAGGGGTCAAAAGAGATGTGGGGAACAGCGAGATCAATGGCGAATGACGATCAAGCATGGCGAGCCGCCGTGGCGACCTCATCAGTTTCGATCATCTGCTTGAAGATTCGCAAGTCTTCTTCAACTTCCTCTTCCAAGCCTTGCCCGACAAGGTGTGCCAACTTAGCAACTAACTGGCCACCCGGCGGATCGTACTTCATCGAAACGGTCACGTCGGTCCCGTCGCCATGCGAAGAACGCTTGAAGTGGACCGAACCGGCGGTATCAACTTGCGACCCCGGCAACGATTGCCAAGCGATTACTTCGCCCGCACGATCGGTAACGATCTCGGCATCCCAAGTAAGCGTCTGGCCCATCGGCGCATAAGCCTCCCACCTAGTTTTCCGTTCGCCGATCGATTTGACCGACTTCAAATGACGCATCATCTTTGGCAAGTTTTCGAGATTGTGCCAATGATCATATAAGTCGCGGGGATCGCGATTGATATGAATCGACCAGGTAGCCTTGCGGCCGTGGCCCCCGCGCACACCGTAATGCGATCGCTCAGGCAACGCCGTATCAATTCCCAGCGCCTCATACGCGGCGCAGTGCCCGGTCAAGCCGCGGTAAAGCAAAGACCCGCCTGCCAGCAAACTGACCGCACCCCATCGCGACCGCTGCATCAATCCGCAAACCACCATACCCCCGCCAGCGAGCATCGAGACCCACCGCTCTCGCGAACCGACATTCGGCTCAGCGTTTTGGTCACACAAACCTGCGGTCCCACATGAGGTCCCGCCACTAACGCTTGTACGCGAGCTAGCAATGGAAGGCATTCGATCATTTTGTGTTGCAGCAAATTGAGCCATGGCTGGTATTCCCTGGGTGTAGTGTTGAATCCTGCAAGCAGATCGAACGATCTTTGCTCGCTGCTTCGATACAAACACGATTACGCATCTTGCGTTCCACTTGGTCACAAAAACGCTGATAACGCCGGCTTATGTTTCGGAATCACCATGGCGTGCCACCTCGATCTCCCTGGATTGGGTCAATTGGCTATAAACCGGTCGCGATATCGACTAAACTGACAATCTTGCCAACTCATCCCACCGCTATTCACCTTCAACCGCATCTTCGTCGAGATTAACCCACCATGAGACGATATCGGCATGACCAATTCTTGTTGCTCGCTGCGTTCACGTTCACTGCGACCTGGCTGGTTGCTGGCCCCATCAGCGAATCACACGGCCAGTCGCCACGTCCGAACATTCTGTTTGCATTCGCCGACGATTGGGGACGCCATGCAAGTGCCTATGCGAAGTGCGACGGCCCAGGCACGGTCAATGACTTGATCAAGACCCCCAACTTCGATCGCATCGCCGCCGAAGGGGTGCTGTTTCGTCATGCGTTCGTCTCCGCACCGAGCTGCACGCCATGCCGCAGCGCGATTTTGTCTGGCCAACACTTTTGGCGAACTGGCCGCGCCGCGATTCTCAACGGTGCGATTTGGGATTTTTCCAGCCCGGCCTATCCATTAATGCTGCGCGATGCCGGATACCATATCGGAAAATCTTATAAAGTATGGAGCCCAGGTGCACCCGCGGATGCACCTTATGGCCAACGTCAACATGCCTATGAAGATGCCGGGCGTCGCTTCAATCAGTTTTCACAAAACGTGACCAAGATGGTCGAGGCGGGCCAGGACATCGACCAAGCGAAACAGCAACTGTTCAACGAAGTTACCAAAAACTTTGATAACTTTTTAGCAGATCGCAAAGCGGGACAACCGTTTTGTTTCTGGTTCGGACCGACAAACGTTCATCGCATGTGGGTCAAGGGATCGGGCAAGAAATTATGGGGACTTGAGCCCGATGAGTTGCAAGGAAAAATGCCGGGCTTTCTGCCGGATGCGCCCGAGGTGCGGGAGGACTTGGCGGATTATTTCGGCGAAGCGATGGCGTTCGATGAGGCACTCGGATTACTTGTCAATAAGTTGGAAGAAATTGGCGAACTGGACAATACCATCATCGTGGTCAGTGGCGATCATGGCGCGCCCGGATTCCCGCACGGGAAATGCAACTTATATGATTTTGGCTCCTCTGTGCCGCTGGCGATTCGCTGGGGCACCACGGAAGCGGCGACAAAAGGACGAGTGGTCGATGATTTGACCAGCCTGACCGACCTCGCACCGACGTTCTTAGAAGCGGCGGGTGTGCCTGTCGATGAATCGATGACTGGCCGCAGTTTGCTGCCGATTCTAACATCGACCGAGTCTGGTCAAGTCGATCCCGATCGCGACGCGGTTTTCATCGGTCGCGAACGTCACGTGGCCAACGCCAGAGACGGCTTTCTGCCTTATCCTCAACGGGCCATCCGCACAGCCGACTTCCTTTACATCGTCAACTTTCGCCCAGACCGATGGCCGCTGGGTGAACCTTATCGTCTGGATGGTGACAATCCGCCAACCGCCCAAGAGTTGACCAACCGCACACGAACCACGTTGCCTGATGAAGATGCGGGACCGACCAAAGCTTGGTTGGTCGGACAACGAGACAACCCAATGTGGAAACCGTTCTTCGATCGGGCCTACGGCAAACGTCCGCGTGAAGAGTTGTATGATTTGAAAGCCGATCGCGACCAAATTCATAATGTCGCAGATCAAGACGCTTATCAAGAAGTTCGCCAGCGGTTATCGAAACGGTTAATGGATGAATTGACACGCACCGGTGACCCGCGGGTAACGAATGACGGCGACTTCTTCGAAAACCCGCCCCTTGCAGGACCGCCTGAAACAACGCGTGGTGAAGAGAACGTGACGCCCGAACAATTGCGATCCGGCGAAAAGTAGGCTTGCGATTTCTACCGCTTGGCCCGACTAGCTGGACAGCGCCAGATTATTGAAAATAATAACCCGAAGCGTGACGGGCTGTTGATATGTTAA
>DIUH01000382.1:7560-10573 GCA_002428205.1 Planctomycetaceae bacterium UBA6163 | reverse complement strand
CAGCGGCAAATGACGCAACGTGGCACCGTCGAGCGACCGGACGACGATCAGGTCAGAACCGGGCCGGGTGTTTCGCACGGCGAACGACAGTTGTCCTGACGCCCCGACATCCAACTGCATGCCAGCGATCGCGGTATCGCGATCGGTTGCAACGATCGTTGCCAGATCCGCCGACACGCTGTAGCGGCCAGCGGGAAGCCCATCGAGTTGTACGGGATGCGATTGACGAATCGGCAATGTTTGCGACGGCTCAACGCTGGCGACAACCCGGGGCCGGACGTCGATCGCATTGACCGACCAAGAATCACCGACGGCTAGACTGCTGAACTGCAACAGCAGTAGCCCCGATTCGACGGTAACATCGAACGTGACTTGCTGGTGCGTGTTGGCGGCAGTCGACGCTATGAAATCACGTGGCGAGTCGGCATCAAAGACCCGCACTTGAACCGCTGGGCGGGCGACCGCATCGCCCACGGTGACGGTCACGGTGTAGTCGCCGTCGGGCAAGTCGATTCGAAAATCTCTAGCCGCTGTGCCGCGATGTCCGTCGCGTAACAAGGCATCCTGTGGGCTGCCTGTGGTCAATGAGTTTTCGAACGCCAGCGGTGCGGCCAGAAAACCATTCGCCATGTTTGGACCATAGTCCGGCGTTGACACCAATGCGACGTTGGGTGCAAGCCTTTGACGGCCCCAACCGTAACCGATCGCTGTATCGTAAATCGTCGCCGCGGGGACCACGGTAAAACCGCCGGCGGCACGTCCGGCGGACAAAGATGCGCCGAGATCGAGGGCGAGGCGACCATCGACCCACGCGTTTGAATAGAGCGTCTGTTGGGCAATCGCCAATCCTTGGACATGGCTGGCGGAGATCGAAACGGTTCCGCCGACCGATGGGCCAGCGACGTCGAGGATCAACAGGCCATCGGCACCAACGGTCACCTGTTGGCCGATGCGGAGCGAATCGGAATCGGGGTTGGTGAAACCACCGCGTGAGATCGACACGTCATAGTTGCCCGCGGGCATGCCGCTGGCGGAGAGCCGTTGCGTGTTGTCGGGCATGATCGTGGTGACGGTCATTGGCTGGCGAACGACCGTCTGGACCGGTTGGATATCGATCGCGCTGACCATCCACTGCGACATTCCTGGTGCGGTGGAAAGTTCAATGCCCAGTGGGCCAGCCTGTTCCAGCAACACTTCAAACGTTTTGAACGTCATTGGCGAATCGCCCATCTGCAACGTCACCGCATAGCGACCGGCGGGCAGATCGACACGGAAGATCCGCGCGGCGGTATCGCCGATCGCGTCGCGCAGCAGCGTCGACGCGACCTCCGGACGATCCACAGCAAAGGGCAACGCGGCCGCACCGGATCCCGCTTGCGGCGGCAACCAACCAAAGCTTGCCGTGGTATACCGATAGTCGGTTTCGGGCGAGACTTTTTCGTAGGCCGATGCGGCAGTCGATGCGCCGGGCGCGGAGGCGAAGTCGGGTTGATGAAGCGGCGATAGGGACGTTCCAAAATCGAAACGCCGAACCGACGGCAGATAATCGCTCGTGACAGGCGGTCCGATCCGATCGCCGAAAGTCAACAACCGCACCGTTGGCTCCGCTTGAACCACCTCTGGCAACCGCTGAACACGAAACGCTTCGGCCGTTTGCCAAGGGTTGGTCAGTGCCGCATACTGGGCGGTGATGACCAGCGTGCCGTCTTCGCCGACAACGACCGATGGCGCGATGTCCGCCCACCAAGTCCCTTGATCCCACTGCGACGACGCGACATCACGGGTCGCGTTGACTTGGCTGTAGCGGGTCGTCACCGACGCTGCGGAAGTGGTCACGGTAAACGGCGCATTGGCGAACCCTTGCGAAGGTTGCTGTACCCACGTGGTCGAGACGCGATAACTGCTGCCCGGCTCCAAACCTTGCAGCGTCCAGGATGCCAGACCGTTGTTCTGGAACGTGTTGGGGCTGTAAGTCGCCTGGNNGTTGCAGGCTGCGACACCAATCCTGTCAACTCGACTTCGAACACCGCTCGCAGTGGGTCGCTGGTCAACAACGCGAAGCGTCCGCCATACGCCCCGGTTTGTTGGCCCGTTAACGTCAATTCCAGGTCGTACGATTCGCCGGGTGCCAAGAATCGGGGGGCAAAGCTTGCGGAGTAACCCTGAGGCAATGCTTGGATCGCTTGCAGGAACAACGGGGTTGGTGAAGGGTTGTGAATCGTCACCACCTGGCGAGATTGCTTTCCGAGGTCGACCGTGGCGAAGTCGATCTTCGCGGCGTTTGCCAGCGGTTGGTCATTCCATCGGAACTCGGGGGCCGCACGGTGCAACCGAACCAACCGCACGCCGTCGGCCTGTACCGCCGTGAAATCGTTCGGATTTTCGATCCGGATCGTCAACGAGTCGCCGCTGATGGCGTAATGCGTCAGGAACCGCCAGTTCCAATTGTCATCGAACTGGTCGTTCGCCGGTTTGGATTGATCGACCACGATGGTCGTCGCCGAATCGGCATCGGAACCCTTCAGTAGATAAGGCACCGCGGTGGCCAACGTTGGCCGGATGGAAGTCGATGAAACGGTTTTCAGGAAGTCCCAATCCTGGTATTCCGCCAGCGGCATCGAATTGAGGATGTCTTGCAGGGTGGGAGTCCGCAAGTGGTGATCCCAAGTCGTATAGACCGCATAGGCCCCTGGTTCGAGATCGTTAAAGGTCCAAGTCGCCGCATCGCCGCTGCGATAACTCATCGCGCTGCCGTTGCCGTAAGAGACGCCTTGCGGAATGGCGTTGCCGGTCGGTTTGCGAAAGCCGGCCATTTGGAAGCTCGCTTGATCATCAGTCGCCAACCGGAAGTCGACGATCGCTTCGCCCTGCAATTGCAAACGCACCAAGCGATCTGCCGACTCTTGCAGATTGGCTTGATAGCCCAGCGATAGTGGCGAACGGGCCGCACCGGGTGTCGATGCGTCGAAGCGGACCAACCAATCGACCGATTCACCAGGGGCGAGTGTTGCGC
>DIUH01000382.1:3731-7447 GCA_002428205.1 Planctomycetaceae bacterium UBA6163 | reverse complement strand
CGGTTGACCCGCTGGATCCGAATCGCATCGACCTGGATCGCATTGCCCGACAGGCGGACCGTGATCTGGCCGTCGTTGACCTGCAGATTGTTGGCCAGTTCGAACCAGGCAATCTGGGCATCGTCCGCTTGGTTGACGTAACCTTGCGGCGCGATCCGTTGGGTCAACAGAACTTCGGTCGCCGCAGAAGACGAGTCGGTATCGATCTGGAATCGAGCCGCATCGGTCGCTTGCGAATCGGCGACCCATGTGGCCGATACGCGATAAACGCCCTCGGGAAGATCGGTCGCGGTCCAAACCACTTGGTTTTGTGTCAACGGGCTACCCTTGAGCGAGTAACCGCTGAACGCACCTGGCGCCACCACGCGACTGAAATTGCCTCCGGCAACCGCGAACTCGATCGGTTGGGCGGCGGCGAGCGTCGCGTCGGACTGAATCGCGGCTTCATTGATCCAGCCACGCTGGGGCGGCGGCAACGGGTTGCCGTTTTGGTCGGTGCCGAAATCATCGCCGGGGCGATGATTATTGCCAAAGCCGGGCAATTGCTGTGGCGAGCCGACCGTTCCCCGCAGAGCGATGCGGAACAACGACTCGTTAACGTCGTTGGTTTCCAGCAGGAAATCACCGTAGTGCATCCCGGGTGAATCACCGTCCATGGTGATCGTCAAAAGGGTGCTGTCGCCCGGCAAGACGACTTCGTCGCCGACCGCTGCGACGCGGAAACCGACGGGCAACGACGGTCGAACCGCGGCATCCAAAATCGCGGCACGATCGACACCGACAACCGACTCGTCCACTTCGACTTTTCGGAAAGGCAGCGGTTGGCCGGCGACGCTGCGGGCATCCAAAACATTCTGATCGACCAGATTCAAAACCAGCGGAGCCGAACCGTGATTTTCGATCCTGAATTGGCGTTGGATCATTTGACCGAAGTAGGCTTCGCCAAACGTGCTGTGTGCCAGGCCGCTGGTCAATGATTGGCCTGTCTGCAGATCAATCAGGCGGATCTCTGGTGAATCGTAACGCAAGCGATCGAGTTTTACCCCNNGCCTGATCGGACAGTTGATCGACTTGTTGTTCGTGCAGGATGTTCCCGGCGGAATCTCGCAACAGCAGATTCGGCTTGAGCTGCATGCTGGACGCGATTTCGGGCCAAGTCAATGAAACCTGATAAGGCCCGGGGCTGAGTCCATTGACACCCCAACCGACAGTCACGTTGTCGGAATTCGCTTGCAGGACGGCGTCGCCGCCGAGCATCTGTGGGCCAGCAATCCGTTTGCCACCGGTCTGTCGCCACTGGGCATCGCCATCGTCCAAGATCAACGGAGCACCGTCCATCCATTCGACAGTCTCGAACTCATAATGGAACAGGTCGCCCAGTCCGGATACGGTTAATAAGAATCCGGAATCTTGGATCGGATTTCCGTAAGCCCGCACCCGCAGTTCATCACCCGCATGTCCGCCCGGCCCCGACGGCAAGGGGTGATCGATTTGTGGACCGCCCTTAAGTGTCCGGGTGACCGGTAACGTGTCGACATAGATCACATCGGCATACTGGGTGCCGATGAAGTTTTCAAACGGACTGGCTGCTGGTGCCGCTTCGCTGCGAAGCAGCGTAACGGTCGGCCCGGCGCCCGTCGTTGGCGAGAAGACGTGCTGTGGCGTATTCAAGCGGTCGAGGTCAAAGACAACGCCTTGGTTCGCAAGGTGTACGCTGACGGTATCGTAACCCGTCTGTTCGCCGATCGTATCGGCGCCGCCTGGGGTGACTACGAATACATCGTCTCCCGTGCCACCAAAGAGCGAATTGTTGCCGCCATCGGAAACGTCGCCACCATCGTTGAGCGGCAAGACTTGTCGATCGAGATCAAACAGCGATAGTTGCTGGCCAAGCAGCGAGCGGAACGCGAGATCGCCCCAACCGGAAACCGCTGCGGGGCTGAGCAAGGGCAGGATGATCTTCGCTTGATAGTTAAGGATGACGTCATCGCCAGCGTCACCATACAACATGTCGTTCCCCGTTCCCCCGATGATCAGGTCATCGCCATCCCTACCATGAATCGTATCATTGCCGCCGTGGCCAGGATCCGAACTGGTTGCCGTGATTTGAACGAGAGTCCAAACGCCGTTGCGAATCTCCCACGTCAAACGTCCGGTATCACCAAGGATGATGTCGTTGCCTGCGCCGCCATCGATACTGTCATCGCCGAAACCGCCGATCAGGATGTCGTGTCCATCACCGGTGGTGATCGTGTCATTGCCGCCAAAGTTTGGTTCGATCGTGAACAGGCTCAACAATCGATCCTGGCCGTCGAAGTAGGCTTCGCCGTTGTCGCCCATCGCGATGAATTGTGACGGTAGCGTGCCTCCGGGTTGAGGACCGATGGGGACGTACGATTCGATCAAATCGTCGCCGGCTCCACCCATGACGACGTTAAAGCCGGCGGCGACTCGAATCGTGTCACTGCCGCCGACGTCACCACTGAGCGTCCGAACAATCCGGCTGGTCGCAAGTCCGGTGTCGGAATCATAAGTAATAAAAATCTCACCCTCATCGCCCAGCAGCGTGTTGTGACCGCCACCGACGGTGATCGCGTCGTCTTCCGCGCCGGCGATCACGACATTGACGCCGTCTTGCAGGGTGATCACGTCTTCGCCACCGAAACCATGATTGATACTGCGTGCGACTTCGAGCGTTCCGTTACTGTTGAAGAACGCTTCGCCGTCGTCACCAAAGACGACGTTGCGTCCGCCGCCAGTGGTGATGACGTCGTTACCGACACCACCGATGACGGTGTTGATGCCGCTGGTCAGTTCGATGATGTCAGCGCCGCCGTAAGGATCGCTGGCGTTGCTTTGAATACTGCGCAGCAGTCCCGTCGACGTGAAGGTCATCGAGCCGTTATCGCCCAGCGCGATGCCGATGTGATCGGTCGAACCGCTTGAGCCAGCTTGAACACGAATCGTATCGGCGCCGCTGCCGCCGATGATCACGTTAAAGCCTTCGCTGACGATGATCTCGTCAGCGCCACTGACTTCGTCAGCGATCGATTCCATCGTCGTTGTGCCGTCCTCGTTGACCCGGATTCGGCCCGCGTCGCCGATCACAAAGTTGGTGCCCGGTCCGAGCACGATCCGCTCGTCACCGGCACCGGCGATGACTCGATAAACACCGCCCCCGAGGTTGAACAGGTCTGCACTGCCGACGTTCGGATTGGTGCTTTCGGCCAGGATCAATTCTCCCGCTGCATTGAAGACAACACGCCCCTCGTCGCCGAGAATTGTATTCGTGCCGTTACCGGCGGTGATGCTGTCCACACCGACGCCGCCGATCACGACGTTGTCGCCATCGCCCACATCGATCGTGTCGTCGCCACCGAAGGTTGACTCGATTGTGGATAGGCTCAACAAGCGATTCTGGCCGTCGAAGTAGGCTTCGCCGTTGTCGCCCATCGCGATGAATTGCGGCGGTAGCGTGCCTTCGGGTTGAGGACCGATGGGGACGTACGATTCGATCAAATCGTCGCCGGCTCCACCCATGACGACGTTAAAGCCGGCGGCAGCGCGAATCGTATCGTTACCGCCGATCTGGCCGCTGAGCGTGCGGACGATGCGACTGGTCGGTAGGCCGGTGACGGAATCGTATGTGAGCACAACTTCGCCCTCATCGCCCAGCAGGGTGTTGTTGCCGCCGCCGACGGTGATCAAGTCGTTCG